>NZ_UCNI01000013.1:0-104857 GCF_900473925.1 Synechococcus sp. N5
TTGACGGCCATTCTGTTTTTGCTGCCCACCGGTGCCGTCAGTTGCTGGCATCGGGGTTGACCTTGGCGTAGGTCGCGATGGCACCTGCAGCCAGAGCGATCCCCAAATCAAATGTGTTGGGCTCAAGCCGGGCGACGATCTGTTCTGGCAAGGCCTCGACCACAAGCAAGCCCTGACTGCGTGCGATTAGGCCCATCCCATCGACAGGATCAAGGTGATCCCTGCTCTGGCAACAAGGGTGATCAGTGATCGTGACAACAGCCTGGCCTGCCCGATCAGAATCGCGAACACCGCCACCCGCAGCGGCAGGATCCACGGCGCCACAACCATGGCACCAATGATCACAGCATTGTTGTCGGCGACCAAACCCAGGCTGGCGATCAGGCTGGCGCCAACCGTCAGAACGATGAAGGACTCGTTCAGTCGTGCTTCGCCGTCGTAACTGCGGCGCAGTTCTTCGAGACGATCTTTGTCTTCGAGAAGCGATTGTTGATCAACAACCACGGCTGGCGTTGGTTCAGCTGCGTCGCCCCACAATTACTGGAGGTGTGCTGGCGTTGCTGCCCGGAAGGGCCGGTACCACCTCCGTTTGCCCATCCCATTTGTCGAGGAAAAGCTTGTAAAGCACCTGATCGTCAAGGCTGCGGTTGAGAGTGTCGTAGCGCAGGGCTTCTTGCTCAGCGATCTTCACTTCGGTCTGGGCGCGGAGCAGTTGCTGCTCTGCGATCTGTTTCTGTTCAATGGCAGCGCGATATTCCTCGGCGATCTGCAGGCCTGTGAGGTCTAGACCGCGCACTTCCACATAATCAAATTTGTCGAGTTCTTCGGCGATCGTGCGCTCCACCAGGGCGGAGATGTCGTTCCATTCGGTGGCAATGGTGACGAGCTCGTATTGGGAGAAGACCGATTTCAGGGCTTTCAGCAATGACGGCTGAATGATGCGGGGGTAGATCTCGCGATCGTTGCCGGCGATCGTTCTGTAGATCCGTCCGGCTTCGTTGGGGCGAACGGCATATTTCACGGTTGCGGTGGCTTCGATCACCTGGAGGTCTTTGGTGAGGGTGGCAAATTCCTCCGGTTTGACCTGGGTGCGCACATCAAAGGGATACACCGATTGAATGAACGGCACCTTGAGATTGAGGCCCGGGAGTCTCGATCCTCCGCTCACCTTGCCCAAGGTGGTGACCACGGCAACCTTGCCGGCCGGAACGATGAACAGAGCCTGCCCCAACAACAGCAGCGCGCTGAGAACGACGGCAACCACCACGGCGAGGCTATTGGCGGGATCGTTGATCCGTCGTGGGGTTTGCATGCTGGGCCGAGATCCTGAATCGATGATGTCGGGTTTGCTCGTGGACCGTTGGATTAAGGCCCGGTTCTCCGCCTAACCGACATCATCAGGATCCGAAGGATGCCTAGTTCAACCAAAGCGATTTAAAGGCTCTTGGGTATGAATCGCGCATGCTCATCGAGGTCTCGCGGATGAAGGTGATGCACGCCTTGGATCCGTCGAACACTTTCGCTTTGATCATCATCTGCATGGCTTGCTGAAGCGTTTTTCCTTGTCCCAGGCTGGTGTCGATGATCTTCACCGCTTCGGCCGGTTCACAAGGACCCAGCTCAAGAGCGCCTGCTGAAGACGGGAGCACGCTCAGAGCAATCGCTAGCAGCAGCAATCCGTTCAGGGCACGCATCTGGTCGAGATCTTGTGTTGCTGCACGGAGCCAGCCAATGGCGTGAATCTGAGTCTTGCCTGACAAAATTTTGGTTTGATTTCACTGGCCTGGGCCCTGGCTCATCAGACCTGAATCAGTCTCTTCAGTCATTGAGATGAGTCAGATCCGTGAACAAAGTTGTCCAGATGTGGCTTGCCTCTTCTGCATGGACATGCTCCTTGGCCATGTGAGCTCTGCAGACAGGGCTGCCTTGTCATGGGAGAAGGCATAAAAAACCTCCGTTAAACGGAGGAATAAGCCAAGTAATCCCCATCACCCGGCTTTTCAATAAGTGTAGTGCTTCTCGTCAAGTTTGTGCAGCTGATCCACCAGATGTGGTGGATTGAATTTCACAAAACACCGTTTGGCGGCAGCTTGTCCACAGGAAGGTGGAAAACTTTGGCAGCCCGTGTTGTCGCCATTTCTTCAAAAGGCCTGCAATCACTGGTTCGTTCGGGTAGGCTGTGGATATCCCCATCACTCGGCCGCCCATATGAGGCGGCTTTTTTGTGCCTGGGCTGCCAGTGTGGTCCCGTATTCCACAAGCCCTATGACGGTGAACCGGGAGCAGGCCAGGGATGCGCTGGCGACACTTCTCGAGGTTTTCGCGGGGCCGAACTACTCGGGCGCATTGCGTGATGGTGATCTCACCACCCGCCTTGAGCGATGCACGGGCTGGGTGAAGGCTGAAGCCTCTGAGGCGGCATCTCTGATCGAATCATGCGTCCCCCATGGCAAGCCGATGCTTGCTCAGGCTCAGCAACGCCTGGCTGTTCTGGAATCGTTGAAGATGTTGCAGGCGGTTGCCGTCAGCCATTTCGGCCCCCTCGACGATCCCAGCTAAGGCGCGTCAGTCGCGACGCAGCCAGGGCGAAGCATTGCTAAACCAGTCGCCGAGATCATCTTCTGGATGTTCAGGGTCGTCTGGATGACGTCGCCCCAGGTCGAGATCGGCCATCAAGCCGTCGAGGCCTTGTTGTGTGCCTTCCCGTTGAAAACGTTGCGCTCTGCTCACCCACGTGCTCACGCTTCGATCGCGTTCGGCAAATTTTTGAAGGTAGACGCGTTCCTGGAGTGACACGAACTCACCCTGCGCCAGGCGGCTGCAAATGTTTTGCAGTTTCAAGCGTGTCGATGTGGTCAGCATGATCGGTTCACCTTTTTCAGGTGATAGGGAGTTCCGACCCTGCCGTCAGTGGCCCAAGGCACCATTCGTTGCACGGGTGCATGGGCTGGTTTTCATATCCTGACGGGATGGATCATGAGGAAACCCAGAGCCTGACGCCGATTGCATCGGACTCGCCTTGGCTGGAGCGCTGTGGCACCTTGTTGCGTCCGCAGAGTGATCCTGCCTTGTTCGGTTCAGCGGACGCAGATCTGTATTTCGCTGCAGACGGTCAACCGCGCTTTTACGTGATGCGGATTCGCCGCCGGCCTCCTGTGCTCAAGTCGATGACGCGGCACCATCGCGTGAGTCAGTGTCTGGGGTCTGCCGATGCCCAGCCCTGGTGGCTGGCCATGGCCCCTTCCACGGATTCCGGTTGTCCGCCCCCCGCTTCCTCGATCGCTCTGATCAAGTTTCAGGCCGGAGAAGCCTTCAAGCTGCATCCGGGAACGTGGCATGCAGGCCCTTTTGTTCAGGAGCAATCAGCGCTCTTTTTCAACCTTGAATTGAGAACGACCAACGAAGACGACCACAATTCGCTCGCATTGGCGCAGCTTTTGCGGTTGAACTTGATTTAATTGCCTCTGGCTGTAACGGGATGAACAGCGCAACTGTGATTGTGTGCCCTATATTTATTGTGTAGCAACCGCTACTAACGTTCACTTCGCTACACAGCGAAGCGCAGTTCGACTCAGGGCATGGAACGGGGCCTGAGCTTTCTACGAGGAACACCATGAATGCTCTTCAGCTTCTGAAGGAGCGTGAGCTGCGCGTGCAGCTCCGCAACAGCTCCAAAAAGGCCGTGGCTCGCGGATCTGAATCCGGCGACTACACCTCTGCACATCTCTCTCCCGTCAAGCTGGCGAAAGAGAAGGTTGCTCCAACTCAGTTGAAATACCGAGGAGTGACCTACGAGGCCATGCGAGCCAATTGGCTCTGATCCCTGTTTCATTCAAGGGATGAAGCCCCACTTCGGTGGGGCTTTTTGTTTGGATGGACTGATCGTGCGTGCAAGTCGACAGTGGCCTTTGATGTTGCGACCACCGGGTCAATGTCGTATCTGGATGTAAGGGATCAACTGCCATCGATTGACCCAGAAAATCTTTCGCCGCAGGACGTTCTGACCATTCTCCTGCATCTGTTCCAGCAGCAGCCCGGATTCGTTGACCGTGGCCATGAGGTCAACAATAAAGAGACAGCTTGGGTGAATGGCTTTCTCTTTCGTCTTCAAAATGACGCCTCAGCTGAGCGTCTTTCCATTGAGGAAGTTGGTTCCAGTGTCGATAAAATCTCGGCTTTGCGCTGATTACAACAGCTGATCAAGCGATCCCAACGAGTTTCTGTTGATCCTGCACAGAACGTGCGTGCTCCTCGAGCCTTTGTTCAGTTCGAACCAGGCGCATGTTTGCTGTTCAAGAGCTAACAGTTGATGGTTGGTCCAATCGTGCCGAACACGCTTCCAAAGACAATGCCTTCTGGCATGCCCGTGCCCGTAGTGATGCTGATGGGCACACGTATCGCCTGATCAGCGAGGAAAAGCACGTTGTCTGCCTGCTCACCAGTCGTGGTTCTGAGTGCTGGGAGCTCGACTGATCTGCTGCTCTGCTCCCCCTGTTCAGGCATGATCGGTGGATGGCCGACGACACGCAGCAAACCCATCCGCTTTACGCCATTGATCGCGACCAGATCGATGCTGTGTTGGGTCATGAAGGCGAACCAGGCCCGCAGCAGTTGACAACGATTGCGGCGTTATTATCGCGATATGCGGATTTTCCTGGCGCTGAAGATATTCGTGATGATCTGCAGAAATGTCTCACACTATGGGGACTTTCGCGCGATGAGTTGAATCTCAAGACGCGTGAAATCTGGGAGAGTGGCTGGCGGCCTGGGCAGGATCCTGTGGCTGAAGGTGTTGGTTCTGGGGCCGATGTGGAGGATGCAGACGCTTGATGCTTGCCGGAATGGCTCTTCCCTTAACTGTTTAAACGTGAGCCCCAGATGAGATCGGGTGGCTCCTGTTTCATGGGCGATCAGCCAAAGAGGAAGGCCGCCCTTCCCGGTGGAAAGACGGCCTAACGCGCTCGTTTGTGCATCGTTCAACCCATCACTTCAGCTAGGGAAAGAAAGGGTCGAAGCGTCTGGCTCGAGGCGCCCTGGGGCCATGGGCTCGAGGTGTTGGGTCGTTTTCTCCGAGGGCACCTGAAACGGTGCAAGTGGAGCGTCGATTGGCGTGGCGGACCATTGCGTGCCCACCAAAGGACAAACCCAGGTCATTGTTGAGACTGTTGGAGCAGGGGCCAGAAAGTCAGTCTGCTTCTTCGGTCTGCTGGGGTGGAGTTTCGTCCGTCATGGGCTCCTCCGATCTCGATGCCCATAGTTTTGTGCCTTCTGGGCACAAAGTCATCAGCATTAAGGCGCATTGCCTTGAGGGCTTGAACGATCGATTGTTGGGATGGCGTGCCTTTCAGTTGGTTTCAAGCCTCGGGCTGGTTGTCGACGCCCCTTGATGCCCGCTCTGCCGCTGTGAGGTATTCCTCGATGAGGGGGGAGTGTTCACCCCGCTGAACGGCGCTGATCTCCCGTTCGATGTTCTGAATGAACAGCTCGTTCCCGTTCCGCTTGGCCACCGCAAGCACACGTTCGAGGCGTTCCAGTTCCGCCTGCTGCTCGTTATTCATGCCATGGAACGACAGTGATTCCCCACGCTGGCAGGGTTGGATCAAGAACGCCGAACAAGCTTGCCTGACGTGTTGCTGAGCTCGATGGGTTGTGCTCTGAGGCTGAGGTCAAAACCCGCTTATGCAGCCTCTGATTCCTCCTCCTCATACAAAGCCTTGAGCTGATCGAGCTCAACCATCAGATATTGAATTTCAAGCCAGTCCGTCGAGAGGTCAATGGCGGTTTCCAGGCGGTCAATCTGACGCTTGAGAAGCTCCGGCATTCCGCCATCTGGCTGCATGGCTCCCATGTAACCGCGCATAACGCTGGATGCAAGACGATTGCTGACGACGATTGAGGGAAGGGCTTGCAGCGATCTATCCAGCCGTGTTTGCCCTCACAGACAAGCTGTTTGGCCTGTGGGAATGTTCGTTGGCTTCAACACCTTCCATGACCTTTTTGATGCGCTGGTCGTTCAAGACCGGCTACCACGAAATTGCTTCTAAGAAGTTCCTGGCAACGGGTGCGCCTTTCCCTGAGTGCACGTCCTGGAAGCGTTGGCACGCACCGGGTTCTGTTGAGGGCTGGATTCTCGTGGAGGCAGACAACGCCGATGCCTGTTACGAGCACGCCGCGGAGTGGGCCGAGTGCCTTGACTGGGAGGTCACCCCAGTGCTGTCAGATGAGCAAGCTGGCCCCCTCATCGCCAAGGCCTACAGCTGATTGTTTGATCTGATCGGTGCCCCTCATGCTCCGGGGGGCTCCACAACCCGTTTGAACCCTTCTGACACGTATTCGTTGGAGTGGCTTCGTTTTACACGCCCCCTGATGGATTCGAACCATCGACCGACTGCTTAGAAGGCAGTTGCTCTATCCAGCTGAGCTAAGGGAGCAAGCGCCCACATCTTGGCAGGCTGCTTCGAGGCAGGCTGGATTTGGAAGCCTTGCGCCACCTAAGGTGATGGGCTCTTGATCGGCATCCATGGCCCCGCGTCGTCTCAGCGACAGCGAGAAGCAGGATCTGGTCGGTCGTTACAAGGCCGGCGAGTCAACATCAGCTTTGGCTGAGGCCTTCGGCTGCAGCCCTAACACCGTGAGCCGCACGGTGAAAGCACTGTTGCCAGCTGATGCTTATACCGCGCTGAAGGCCAGCAGGCAAAAGGGGCTGGCGACTCCTCCTCCGCCAACCGTCACTCAGGCGGAAGAACCAGAGGCTGACTCCCTCAAGGAAGACGACAGCAGCCTGGCTCTTGATGACGCCGATGACTTCGGCGAAGACTCTGATGAGGAGCTCGCCGAAGACGATGACAACGGCAGCGTTGAAACGTTCACGGAGCTTGTTCCCCTGCTCGGGGTGGGCGATCTCAGTGATCGCCCAATGAATCAAGCCCAACCGTTCAGTGTCGACCTGCTGCCGGACAGCGCTTACATGCTGGTCGACAAGGTGGTCGAGCTGGATGCGCGCCCCCTCAAGGAGTTCCCCGAGTTGGGCCTCCTCGACGATGCCGAGCAGGAACGTCAGGGGTTGTGCCTGTTTGCCAGCCCCCGCGCGGCCAAGCGCCAGTGCGGGCGGAGTCAGCGGGTGATCAAGGTTCCTGATACGGCTGTATTTCAGCGCACCAGCAGTTACCTGCTGGCCAGGGGCATTACACGACTGGTGCTGGACGGAACCTTGATTGCGCTGGATGCCTGAGCACCGCCGCTGATTGCTCTTACCTGATTGCTCTTAATCGAAGCGATCGCGTTGATCGGGAAGCAAAACGGCCGTTGCGGTTCCGCCGCTGATTACCCCGATCACCATCGCAATCCCCACGAGAAAACCCGTGGGAAGAGGCACTGAGCGCTGCCCCCCGAGTTGGAGCCCGTGGCGATCCTGAAGGTTCTGGGCTCCAAGGCAGAGCAGCAGCAGCAGCAGCAGGCCACCGCCAAAGCTGATCAGCAGAAGACGCAGGCGAATTAACACAGCACAACCGTCGACGGGCTCAGTTTGACGTGCCCTGGTGCAAGAGGGCATACAGGCGTCGTCTGGACAGCCCTGTGGTCTGGGCCAGTTGCCGGGCAGCGTCGCTGGCGCTTGCACCCTCGTCCTGCAACACCTGCAGCTGCCTGAGCAGGTCGTCGTCGTTGGGTTCTTCCACGTCCTGCGATGGTGCTCCCCCCAGCACAACCGTGCACTCCCCCTGAGGTGGGTGCTGCTGAAAGTGCAGCAGGGCGCGATCCACCGTTGGTCCCACCTGCTCCTCATGGCGTTTGGTCAGTTCCCGTGCTACGTGCAGAGGACGGTCTCCTCCGCAGTGGTGCTGGAGTTCCTCGAGCAACGTGATCAGGCGGTGCGGCGCTTCGTACAGCACCGTTGTGCGGGGTTCATGGCTGATGGCTTCGAGGCGGGCCCGCCGTTCCTTGCCTTTGGTCGGCAGAAATCCTTCGAAGCAGAAGCGTCCGCTGGGCAGGCCGCTGCTCACCAGAGCAGTGGTGGCGGCGCAGGGGCCGGGGATGCAGATCACGGGATGGCCGGCCTGGTGCGCGGCGGCCACAAGCTCTTCACCGGGGTCGCTGATGCCCGGCAGCCCGGCATCACTGATCACCGCCAGGCTTTGACCCTCCGCCAGCAGATCCAGCAGTTGGGGCACGCGGGTGCGGGTGTTGTGCTGATGAAAGGACAGCTTGCGACCGCCCGCACCAAGTCTGCTGAGCAGCTGTCCGCTGTGGCGGGTGTCTTCACAGGCGATCACATCCACGCTGCGGAGCAAGTCACGGGCGCGTGGTGACAGGTCCCCCAGATGACCAATGGGAGTGCCCACCAGATAAAGGCTGCCGCCACTTGGTTCATCCCCCTGCATCACAATGGCCAGCGCCTCTGTTGATCATGATGCCCAGCTCTGCCGTCCTCCCCGCTGGCGTTGACAAGGAGGCTCTGCTGACGGAAGTGCGTCGCCTGAGTTGGGGTGCCGCCGACATCCTGCGGGCCTATGCCCGCGGTGAGCAGCCTCCGCATGGTTTCCCCAAGGCTTTGAGTGTCGATGAAGGCGGAGAGGGCCCCGTCTCTGCAGCTGATCTGGCCGTGAACCAGTGGTTGCTGGATGGTCTGTCGGCCGCGTTCCCCCAGGCCGACTGGACGCTGCTCAGCGAGGAGACCGCCAAGGAGCAGCTCACGGAAGGCCAACCGCTGCCGGCGGAATGGCTGTGGATTCTCGATCCCCTGGATGGCACCAAGGATTTCCTGCAGGGCACAGGCGAATACGCCGTTCATCTGGCCCTGGTGCGCGACAAGCGGCCGGTGATCGGCGTTGTGCTTCTGCCGGAAGCCGATGAACTTTGGATCGGCATCGTTGGTGAGGGTGCCTGGTGTGAAGACCGTCAGAGTGAGCGGTCGCCGGTTCGCTTCAGCGACAGAAGTGAGGTTTCAGATCTGATCCTGGTGGCCAGCCGCAGCCACCGCGACGACCGTTTGGTCAAGCTCATTGATGCCCTCAATCTCGGCGGTTCCAAAGCCGTGGGCAGCGTTGGCTTCAAGGTGGCCACGATCCTGAGAGGTGAAACCGACCTCTATGTTTCCCTCTCCGGCAAGAGCGCTCCCAAGGATTGGGACATGGCTGCTCCGGAGGCGGTGTTGCTGGCGGCCGGTGGTCGTTTCACCCATGCCGATCAGGCCGACCTCACGTACAACACTGGCGATGTGCGTCAGGCCGGCTGTCTGATCGCCAGCCATGGAAAAGCCCACGCCGAGCTCGGAGAGCGTGCGACGCGGGCCATGGCCGAGATCGATCCCGGCTTTCAGGTCTGAGACCTGATCAGCTGAGCGGTGCCACCGGGGTGGGCTGAGGCTCCACTTCGGCGGCATCGCCGGCCTGGGGCACACCACGCAGTGTGAGGTTGATGCGGCCGCGGTTGTCGATTTCGCGCACCCGCACGGTCACCTCGTCGCCCACCTTCACCACGTCTTCGACCTTCTCGACGCGAGCTTCGGAGAGCTGCGAGATGTGGATCATGCCTTCCTTGCCCGGAAGGATCTCCACGAAGGCGCCGATCGGGATGATCCGGGTGATCGAACCGGAGAACACCTCACCCTCGTTCACCTTGCGGGTCAGGCCTTCGATGATCTTCTGGGCTTCTTCAGCCGCAGCACCATCGTGGGACGCGATGGTCACAATGCCGCCGTCCTCGATGTCGATCTTGGTGTTGGTGCGCTCGGTGATGCCCTTGATCGTGCGTCCACCGGGGCCAATCACGGTGCCGATCAGCTCTGGATCAATCCGGAAGCTGAGCAGACGTGGGGCATGGGGAGACAGGTTGTCCCGAGGGGTGTCGATCGCCTCGAGCATCTTCTCGAGGATGTGGAGCCGTGCCGGACGTGCCTGGTTAACGGCTTCAGCCACCGTCTTCACCGAGAGGCCGGTGATCTTCATGTCCATCTGCAGGGCGGTGATGCCCTTCTCGCTACCGGCCACCTTGAAGTCCATGTCGCCAAGGAAGTCCTCGATGCCCTGGATGTCGGTGAGGATCCGCACCTCATCGCCCTCTTTGATCAGACCCATGGCTGCGCCACTCACCGGAGCCTTCAGCGGCACGCCGGCATCCATCAGCGACAGGGTGCTGCCGCAGACGGAACCCATCGAGGTGGAGCCATTGGAGCTGAGCACTTCGCTCACCACGCGCACCACGTAGGGGAAGGTGTCCTTCTCGGGAAGCACCGGAAGAATGGCGCGTTCGGCGAGGGCGCCATGGCCGATCTCACGACGACCGGGGGAGCGCATCGGCCGCGTTTCACCGACGGAGTAGGGCGGGAAGTTGTAGTGGTGCAGGTACAGCTTCTCGGTGTTGGGATGGAGATCGTCCATCTCCTGGGCATCGCTGGGGGTGCCCAGGGTTGCGGTGGAGAGCACCTGGGTGAGTCCGCGTTGGAACAGACCAGAACCATGCACCCGGCGCGGCAGGACGCCGGCCATGGCGCTGATCTGACGCACCTCGTCGAGGCCGCGTCCATCCACACGCTTGCCGTCTTTGAGAATCTGCTGGCGCATCAACTTCTTGGTCAGCGCCTTGAAGCTGTTGCCGAGCAGTTTCGGGCTGCTGGCCAGGGCTTGGCGAACGGCGTGGTCGTCCTTGAGACCTGCGATGGTCTCGGACACCTCGCTCTTCACGGTTTCCAGGGCTGTGTCCCGCTCGTCCTTGCTCTGATCAAATTTGCTGAGGACAGCGCTGATCGCCTTGGTGCACTGCTTCTCGAGATAGGCAGGAACGGTGCTGTCTTCCTCCGGCTTCTCCGGCTTCACCTGGGTGATGCCCAGATCCTTCAGCAGCTGTTCCTGTGCCTTGATCAGTTCGCAGATCGCTTCGTAGCCGAAATCAATCGCCTCGATTACGTCTTGCTCGGGCAGCTGGTTGGCGCCGGCCTCAACCATCACCACGCCGTCAGGGGTGCCGGCGACCACCAGGTCCAGATCACCCCGTTCGATCTCCCGATAACTCGGGTTGAGCACGAAGTCATCCCCGAGCAGTCCCACCCGCACGGCGGCCATCGGGCCGTTGAAGGGGATGCCCGCCAGCAACGTGGCAATCGATGCACCCGTCACCGCAAGAACATCGGCGGGGACCCGCTCATCAAGGGACAGGCAGGTGGCCACCACCTGCAGGTCGTCGCGCAGCCAGCTGGGGAACAGTGGCCGCATCGGGCGGTCAATCAGTCGGGCCGTGAGCGTGGCCCGTTCGGGGGGGCGGCTCTCACGACGCATGTAGCTGCCGGGAATGCGGCCAGCTGCATAAAGCCGCTCCTCGTAATCGCAGATCAGTGGCAGGAAATCAATGCCTTCTCGGCCGCCTGAACGGGTTGCGGTCACAAGCACGGCGGTGTCGCCACACTCCACCAAGACGGATCCTCCCGCCTGAGGGGCGAAGCGCCCGGTGGTCAGTCGAATCTCGCGTCCGTCAAAGGAGATCGACTGGGTTTGTCCTTGCACGACGTCTTATGTCCTTTTGTCAATCCCAAGTCTGACATTTCATGGCTGCTCTTCACAAGAAAGGGGAGGCCAAGCCTCCCCCTCACGACGCCGTGGCGACAGGCTGATCACCAGCTGGACTTGACCACGCCGGGGAGTTCACCTTTGTGGGCGCGCTCACGCAGCTGGTTACGGCAGAGACCGAAATCGCGATAGACGCCGCGGGGCTTGCCGGTGGCCCAGCAGCGGTTGCGCACACGGATGCGTGCGCTGTTGCGGGGCAGAGCCTGGATCTTGCGATGGATTTCCAGGCGATCCATCGGATCTTCGGCTGCGTTGAAGGCTGCCATCAGTGCTGCGCGCTTGGCTGCATAGCGCTCAACCGTTTTCTTGCGCTTCACATCGCGAGCGATCATCGACTTCTTGGCCATGCAGCTGAGAGCAGCGAGTGAACGAATCGTCAACGATACATGGGCGCCATCACCCCCCTAGCGACCCATCAATTGCTGGACCACCGGCAGTTGGCTGGTGTCACGCACGATCAGCACAAGCGTGAGCCCAACCAACAGAAGAAAACCGGATTGCACGAAGGCCATTTGGATCCGTTCGGACACCGGACGCCCCCGAACGGATTGAATCGCCAGCATCATCATCTGCCAGCCATCGAGCAGCGGCAGCGGCAGTGAATTGAGCACCGCCAGATTGATGGAGATCAGGGCTGAGAAGAGCACCAACCCGGATCCCCCCTGCTGGCTGAGCTGAGCTCCCATCTCAACGATTTTGACGGGGCCACTCACCTGCCCCGCCGTGGCGCGGAAGTTGGTCAGGAGGCCGGCGTAGCCACGCACGGTTTGCTGCAGCATTTGGCTGAATTGCGAGCCGGTGGTGAGCACCAGTTCACCGGGATTGCGCACAGGGCGCATCTCCCCACTGATGTTGGCCTGCAGCTGGGCGCCGATTTTTCCTGTGCCCTGTTGATCGTCAGGGATGAGTTCAAGGGTGGACGTCTCGTCTCCTCGCTTTCGCTCCACACGGATCGCTCGCTCGGGTGCTGCTTTCACATCCCGAACCATCGCTTCAACGCCCCGTTGTCCTGCAGCAAGGGGTTGGGCATTCAGGCTGAGGATCTGGTCACCGGCACGAAGCCCGGAGCGGGCGGCAGCGCCACCCTGTTGCACCTGCACCACCAGAACCCCCGGATCCGGCGCGGCGGGAACGCCGACAAACGCTGCCTGAGCGAACAGCACCACCAGTGCCAAGGCCAGGTTGGCCAATACCCCTGCAGCCACCACTAGGGCTTGCTGGGGGATGGGCCGGTTGCGCAGCAGATCCGGATCATCAGCCGGGATCGTGCTCTCCTCATCGTCGTCAGGGAAGGCGACGAAACCACCCAGGGGCAGCAGCCGCAGGGCGTAGGTCACCCCACGCCGTTGCCGCTTGATCAGGGCCGGGCCAAAGCCAATGGAAAAACCGCTGACGCGGATGCCCTGGAGCGTGGCAGCGAGGAAATGGCCGGCCTCATGCACCACGATCAGCAGGGCGAGCACCAGAAGGGCGGCCAACACGTTCATATGTCCGTCAGGAGTCCAGTCGGATCATTCTGGCTGGAGTCGCTCGCGGCCGACGTAGGGCACCAGCGCTTTGGGCAGCAGGACGCTGCCGTCGGGCTGTTGGCCGTTCTCCAACAGGGCCGCCATGGTTCTGCCGACGGCCAGGCCACTGCCGTTCAGGGTGTGAACCAACTTTGTGGCCTTGCCCTCCTTGGTGCGAATGGAGGACCGTCGTGCCTGGAAATCGCCACAGACGCTGCAACTGGAGATTTCCCGGTAAGCCCCTGCTCCCGGCAGCCAAACCTCGAGGTCGTAGGTCCGGCGGGCGGAAAAGCCGAGGTCGGCGGTGCAGAGGTCCAAGACCCGATAGGGCAGCTCCAGCGCCTGAAGCACGGCCTCTGCATCGGCCGTGATCTGTTGGTGCGCCTCTTCGGAGTGATCGGGGTGCACAAACCAGTACAGCTCCACCTTGTTGAATTGGTGCAGGCGGATCAGGCCACGGGTGTCGCGGCCGTAGCTGCCGGCCTCACGGCGGAAGCAGGGGCTGTAGGCGGCGTAGCGCAGGGGCAGTTGATCTGCCGGGATGATTTCGTCCCGGTGCAGGGAGGTCACGGGCACCTCAGCGGTCGGTGTCAGCCAGAGGTCGTCCTCCGCGCAACGGAAGCTTTCCTCAGCGAACTTGGGCAGTTGTCCTGATCCGGTGAGGCTGGCGCTGTTCACCAGCACAGGGGGCAGCACCTCGCGGTAGCCCTTGCTCGTGTGGAGGTCGAGCATGAAATTGATCAGGCCACGCTCCAGCCGTGCCCCCTGGCCCATCAGCGTGACAAAACGGCTCTGCGCAATGCGGACGGAGCGTTCGGTGTCGAACAGCTGTAACCGCTCAGCGATCTGCCAGTGCTCGTCGAGGCTGTCATCAACCCGGGGGGTACCCCAGCGGCGCACTTCAACGTTGTCGTCTTCGCTGCGCCCATCAGGACAGGCCTCTGAGGGGAGGTTGGGGAACCCCAGCAGCTGCTGCTTGAGCTCACTGGAGAGCTGCTTCTCTTCTTCCTCCAGCACCGCCACCTTCTGCTTGATGGCATTGCCCTGTTGGCGGAGTTCGGCGACCTCGTCGCCTTTGGGATCAGCGCCCGAATTGATGCGTTGGCCGACTTCCTTGCCGATCCGGTTTCCTTCCGCCTGCAGGTTGCTGCGTTGTTGCTCCAGATCGCGCTGCTGCTGGGCAATCAACTGCAGTTTGGTGAGATCAACAGCCTTACCTCGACGCCCCAGTTGCTGGGCGATCGTTTCGGGGTTGTCACGCACAAGGCGCTGATCGAGCACGGTTTCAGGGGCGTCAGCGCCGGCAGCCTATGGCAGTCCGTTTCAGAGCACCTGGCCGACCATCACCGCCGCGATGCCCGAGAACAGGGTGATGCCAAGGGCGGTGAGGGGGCTTTGCCCCTGGGCGACGGCCATGGTCGTGATCACACCGGCACCAAGGCAGGCCACGCAGAGCTGAGTGGCGATGTCGTTGCGGCTCTCCACGTTGGTCCTGCTGTTGTTGGGACCGTAGGGAGCGCGCCGGCCAGCGCCTTACTCAAGGCGGGTGTTCGTTACGCCGCGTCAGGCTTCGTTACCTGCAGCAACAGAGGCGGGGCGGGCACGGCCGCCGTCAGCCCACTGTTTCAGCCGCTCGAGTTGTTCGCTGGCGGTGCGGGAGAGGGGGATGAGCTGGGAGGCCGCTCCAATCAGATCAGGCTCCATCAACTCACGGTTGTCGGCAAAGGCCAGGTGCATCGCTTCGATCACGGTCTGCTCCAGCTCGGCACCTGAGAAGCCCTCACTGCGGCTTACCACCGTCTCCAGGGGAAGCTTCAGCCCCGGTCGTCTCCGTTCCAGATGCAGCTCAAGAATGCTGTGGCGCTCAGCGCTGCTGGGCAGATCGAGCATGAAGATCTCATCGAAACGTCCCTTGCGCAGCAGCTCCGGTGGCAGCTTCTCAACGCCGTTGGCGGTGGCCACCACGAACACCGGTGACTGTTTCTCCGCCATCCAGGTGAGCACGTTGGCCAGAACCCGCTGGGTTGTGCCGCCGTCACTGCGGCCATCCCCGCCGAAGCCCTTGTCGATCTCATCGATCCAGAGCACGCAGGGTGCCATGGCTTCAGCCCGTTGGATCATCTCGCGGGTGCGTGCCTCGCTGGCCCCCACCAAACCCGCGAACAGCCGCCCCACATCCAGCCGCAACAGTGGCATCGACCAACTGCAGGCAATGGCCTTGGCCGTGAGTGATTTGCCGGTGCCTTGAGGACCCACGAGCAGGACGCCACGGGGCAGAGGCAGTCCGAAACGCCGTGCATCTTCCGAGAAGGCCCGGTGCCGTTGGTTCAGCCAGGTCTTGAGACCATCGAGGCCTCCGATGGCTTCGGTGCCCGCATCGCTGCGACAGAACTCCAGCACTTCACTGCGGGCAATCGTCTGGCGTTTTTCGTCCAGAACGTCCTGCAGATCCTCAGATCCCAACTGGCCACGGCGGGCCAGGGC
This sequence comes from Synechococcus sp. N5, assembly GCF_900473925.1. Classification (NCBI taxonomy): domain Bacteria; kingdom Bacillati; phylum Cyanobacteriota; class Cyanophyceae; order Synechococcales; family Synechococcaceae; genus Synechococcus; species Synechococcus sp. N5. The sequence continues at coordinate 15,551 of NZ_UCNI01000013.1, forward strand.
CCGGGCGGCCACCTGGCGAACACGCATCTCGCTGAGCCCGCTGCAGGCCTGAGCCAATTCATCCAGGACAGGAGCTGGCAGTGGGCTGCCGCTGCTAGTGCCGATGCTGCTGATCAGACGGCGCAGGTCGTCGTTGTCGGGAAGGGGGAGATCAAGAAGCGTGAGGCTTTCTTCCAGATCGCTGGGGGGTGTCCATTGCCCGCAGCACAACACCAGGGTGTGCGGGGTGCTGCGCAGGGATACTTCGAGATTGCGCAGCATCCGGGCAACGCCCGGGTCATCGCAAAAACGATGAAAATCCTTGGCGAGCAGAAGGGTTGGGCTGCCCGCATCCCGTTGCTGAAGCCACTGCAGCATGGCCATCGGTTGACGGCTCCCCTGGCCATCGGCATTCACCGGCCCGCTGATGCCATCGATGAAATTCCAGCAGACCAGCTGGCGTGCAAGCCGCTGAGCAGCCTCTCCCAGCAGGCTCTCCACCCGGGCTTCCTCATTGCTCCGCACCCAGATCAGGGGTGTGCGCGCCCGCACCAGAAGGTCGATCTGATGTCCCCAGGTGGCACTGCTCATGGCTGATCGATCTGCTGCTGAAGCTGCTGCAGGGCCTGCCAGCGGGGATCCACAGCCTTTGTCTTGGTGTCTGGGATCACGGGCTGCTGCTGGAGGCCGGGTGGGCCTGGGCAGTGGTCACCGCAGTGGTTGACGACCGGCAACAGCAGGTTGAGTTGTTCGAAGGCCCATTGCTGGGGGTCAAATTGACCGCGTGGATCGAGAACATCCACCAGCCCTTCCATCTCGGCCACCTCTCCGGAAAGCTCCAGCTCGTCGGCCGTCGGTTGCTCGTCTCCCAGCCAGATCAGCTCGGAAGGCGTGCAGCTGAGCTTCTGATTGAACTGATTCAGGCAGCGATCGCAGCAGAGAGTGACGATCGTGTTGAGTCTCCCCTCAACCGCCAAGACGTTGCCGCGGTGCTCTGCGGAAACATGGCCTCGCACTGGTGTGAGTGAGGGGAGCTCATCCAGCTCACCCTCAACCTCCCAGACTTTCGCGGTGCCGAGGGCCCGGAGCTCCTGGAGGGGAACAGGCTCCAGTGCCTCGATCACTTGCCCTTCGGTTCAAAGGGCAGGCGTGAGCCGCCTGAGGTGGCAGAGACCGTCACTGTTTTCTGGGCCATTTGCTGATCCAGAATTTTCTGCAGGTTGTCGGGCAGTGCCTCTTTGGTGAGGATGAAGGTCTGCAGGCCTTGGAAGATGTTGGCGATCAGCATGTAGAGCAGAACGCCGGCGGGGAGTGGGAAGAACAAGAACATCCCCGTGATCATCACCGGAGTGATTTTGTTGGCCGTGGCCTGCTGAGGGTTGGCAGGCATGCCCATGCCAGACAGCAGTTGGGAGATGAACAGGGTGATGCCGAAGCCGGCAACGAGAATGGCGATGTCCCAGTTGATGGCACCGTCGGCATAAAAGCCGACCTGGCCCAGGGCTTTAATGAACAGGAAGCCGCTACGGGCTGCCAGGCCCGGAATCTTCGCTTCAACGGTGGCGTCACCGGAGGCGAGTGCCGTGATCGTGCCGTCCTCGCTGACGCTGACGATGTCATCACCTTTGGTCACTGCCCATGTGGGGGAGAAGCGTCCAGGGTTCTCAACATCCGTGAGCACGTCGCTGAAGGCGCGACCGTCTTTCGTATGAAGGTTCACGGTGGCGCTGTCGCCAACGCCGATCTTGGTGCCCCTCGGCAGGCTGGCGATCACCGGCACGTGGTCGGTTTCACCGATGAAGATGGAATGGCTGGCGCTGTTGAAGGGTTTGGGTTCAACGGCAGCGATCTGGTCGGCCGGCAACACCTTCATGTTCAAGGTGTAAGGGACATCGGCGAACGGTGACCCCCGCAGGGTTGCAAACAGTGCAAACAGGATCGGCATCTGCACCAGCAGCGGCAGGCATCCCGCCAGGGGGCTGCCGAATTCCTTCATCACATTGCCCAGCTCCTCCTGCTGTTTCTGAGGATTGTTGGCATATCGGCTTTTGATCTCAGCCTGACGTTTCTGAATCACCGGTTGGGCGATGCGCATGCGCCGAGCGCTGCGAATCGATCCTGCGCTCAGGGGGTAGAGCGCGATCCGGATCACGAGGGTGAGGGCGACGATGGCCAGGCCATAGCTCGGAACCAACCCGTAGAAGAAGTCCAGGATTGGAATCAGCAGGTTGTCGGAGATGTATCCGATCACGTTGAAGAAACGGGGGGGCGGGATGTTGTGAGGCCAGTGTGCATGAACAACTGCACTCAGGCGGCGAAACCTTCAGTGGTTTTCTCTTGAGCTTTGGCCGCACGGCTGCTGATGCGTTCGAGGATGTAGGCCTCAACTTCCCGGAATCGGGGCATCGAGCGCAGTTCGAGCCTGGCGCCGTCCTTGAGCACTAACACCATGTCTCCCCAGGCACCGAAGCCCCGGGGCACGGTGCGCACTTCGCTGATCTGTGAATACACCACCTGGGTTTTGTCTTTGCCCATCCAGCCCCCCGTCACCGAGATGCGGCGACTGGTGATGCGGAAGCGAAGCCAAAGGGCCCGAACAACAGCTCCGATGGTGAAGGGAAGACCGATCAGCGTGAAGCCAAGCAGGATGTTGAAGATCAGATCCCCGCGGGCTGGTCCACCGTCGTAGTGGACATCTTCCTGAATGCTGGTCATGGATCCAGTCCGGCGCTTATCAGAAGACTGTCGCATTCTTCGAGCAACTGTGTGGGTTCGGCTTCCGCGGCTTCCGGGCGAAGGCTGATCAGCAACCACCGGCCCGCCAGATCGTTTCGTTGTTCAAAACGTCGACGCAGGTGGTCGTGCAGAAGCCTCCTGAGGCGGTTCCGCTTAACGGAACGCTTGCTCACCTTGTTGCTGATCACTAGGGCGCAGCGGCAGGTTCTTTCCTGGATGCCCCGCAACTCCCGGCGAAGCAGATTGGAATCACCTGCAGCGACGCGCAGAACCATCAAGGTTCCGTGTTGGCGCTTGGAGGACCGGTGCAAACGGTTGAAGCATCGATGCCCGCGCAATCGCATGGAGGCGGGAAGGACCATCAACCAATCCTGTTTGGGGATGTCGAATCTGGGATGAATCCTCTGGATTCATCCCACACCGTCAAGCGGCGAGGCGGGCGCGGCCGCGCTTGCGGCGCGTGCGGATCACACGACGGCCGGTGTGGGAGCGCATCCGTACACGGAAACCCGAGACGCGCTTCCTCTTGCGGTTTGTTCCCCCGAGGGTGCGCTTGGTCATGGACGTCTCCTGGCTACCGGCCGATCTGAATCTGGGATTTTATCAGTCAGTCCACATCGATCAGCCAGCTGCCGCGGTAGCTGGACATCGGCACATCTCCGGGGGCCTGCACCAGGGCGTTGAACTGATACATGCGATTCCCCTGGGGGTTGAACAGCTTGATGTGAAGCGAGTAGTCCCCGTCTGAAGGCAGCGGCGTGTCGGGGAAGACCACGATTTCTGTTTGGTCTTTGTTGACCTCGATCACCGCCGGGATCTCTTCGAGACACTTGCTCCGGCTCATCATGCTGCCAACGCTGGTGCGGCAAATGCGCATGCGGTGGGGCTTGAGCTTGGAGTCGAAGTAGTCCGGAACGGTGACGGTGAGTTTGAGAATCGCGGTCTTGCGGTCCTTTTCGCGCAGGGTGAGGTACCACTCCGAGCGGTCGTTTTCGTTGCTGGAGGTTTGGTAGTAGTACAGCTTCCGGTAGTCCCGGTCGTTGTCCCAGCGGAATTCCATCAGCCCCGGTGTGCCCTGGGCGTGGGCGATCTGCTCGGGAGTTCCGGTGAGTGCTGAGCCCATCAACAGAGCTGCAGCGGTTCCGGCTCCAGCAAGCAAGCGTCTGATGGTGGAACGGGCCATGGGAAGAATCTTGATGATGGGATTCTCCTGAGTCCAACCAGTGGGCGGTGATCTCAGGGGTCGGAGGCTGATCTGTCAGTTGTGACCAGATCTGTCTGGACGGAGCCGCTGGGCGTCGCCCTGATAAGGATGCACGGGTAGCTGGTCCTGTGGGATCCAGGCGTGGGCCAGAACACGGATGCAGCGGGGGAGGTCGCCTTGAACAGCCATTTGCTGGCAATCCAGCAAAGCCACCGTGTCCCAGCCGGGCCGCCGTCGTGCAATGGCCGCCGGGAAACAGGCGTCGAGATCGGCTGTGACCGAGAAGGTCACCGACACCAGCTGGTCGGGGGTCAGACCATTGCCATCGACAAGGGCGTCCATCAGGGCGCTGACCGCCGCATGGATGGCCTCCGTGCTGTTCTCCGTGCAGGTGGTGGCCCCGCGCAGGCCTCTCAGAACAAGGGGTGAGCTGGTCATGGGCGGTACAGCCAAAGCACCTGACCGCTCCCCATCAATTCAATCGAGAGTCGCTGCTGCAGTTGATGCAGGAGCTGGGACCCAGGCAGCAGGCCACTGAGCTTGCGGCGTTGCTTGCCCAGGGTGACGGGGCGAATGTCGTCCGCATCGAGATCGGCCAGCTGCGCCGCGAGGCGACGGGCATGGTCTTCGTCGCCGAGTTCATCCACCAAGCCCAGCGCCTGTGCCTGTTCTCCGCTGAACACCCGTCCATCGGCGAAGCGCTTCACCGTTTCCAGCTCAAGGTTTCGTCCCTGCGCCACAACACCAACGAACTGGCCATAGCTGCTGTCGATCAGCTCCTGAAGCAACGCACGTTCGGCATCGCTCAGCGGACGATCCGGGGAAAGGATGTCCTTGAACGGGCCGCTCTTCACCGTGTCGAAGCGAATCCCGATCTTTTCGAACACCCGCGAGAGGTCGTTGCCCCGCAGGATCACCCCGATGGAACCGGTGATCGTGCCGGGATTGGCGACGATTTTCTCCGCAGCCACACCGATGTAGACGCCGCCGGAGGCGGAGATGTTGCCGAAGCTGGCTACCACACGACAGCCCTGTTCCCGGAGCCGCAGCAGGGCTGCATGAATCTCCTGGCTGTCTCCGACCGTGCCGCCGGGGCTGTCAATGCGCAGCAGCAGTGCTGGAAATTCCCTTTGCTTCACCTCCCGCAGCGCTTTGAGCACCCGCTTCCGCGTGGCACCGGTGATGGGGCCATCAACAACGATGCGCGCCATCCGTCGTCGGGATTTTCGCCGCCAGGGCCAGATCATGTTGCGCATCTGCATCGCTCCAGATCTTAAAAAGAGCACCCCAGCGCCCATCCATGCCGTCGTTGCGACTCTGGTTTCTGATGGTGTTGCCCTTCGCGCTCTGGGGAACGGCGATGACCGCCATGGCCCCATTGCTCGCCAGCGCAGGGCCTTGGCTGGTTGCTGGCTTGCGCCTTGTGCCCGCCGGTTTGGCTCTTCTGCTCTGGGGCCAGTGCACCGGCCGAGGCCTGGCGATAGATTCCCGTGATCGGCCTTGGTTCCTCCTGTTCACCCTGGTGGATGCCACCTTGTTTCAAGGGCTGTTGGCGCGGGGGTTGGAGGGCACAGGCGCGGGTCTCGGTTCCGTCCTGATTGATTGCCAACCTCTGTTGGTGGCCCTGATGGCACGCGCGTTGTTCATGGAGTCGATCAATCCCATCGGCTGGATGGGGCTGGCCATCGGTTTGGCTGGAATCGTCTGCATAGGCCTACCGGCTGAGCTGTTGGGACATTGGTGGTTGCTGGCTGACCCGCCGGTGGTGCAGCAGTTGTTTCAGCCCGGTGAGGGCTGGATGTTGCTTGCGGCCGTCGCCATGGCAGCTGGGACGGTGTTGATTCGCTTTGCCTCACGCCACAGTGATCCGGTCAGCGTTACGGCCTGGCACATGGTGCTGGGGGGACTTCCCTTGCTCGGGGTTCATGCCCTGCAGCGCACGGATGCCGGCTTGGTCTGGACGGCAACGGACTGGGCGCGCATGGGGTACGCAAGTTTGCTCGGAAGCGCCCTGGCCTACGGATTGTTCTTCTGGTTCGCCAATCAGCGCGATCTCACCAGTTTCAGCAGCCTTGGATTTCTCACCCCTGTGTTTGCCTTGGCCACCGGTGGTTGGTTGCTGGGAGAGCGCCTTGATCTGCTCCAGTGGATCGGTGTTGTGATGGTGCTCGTGTCGGTGATCTTTGTGAGTCAACGTCGCCGGTTCTGGGAGCCGCTACCGCTTGCGGACCCCTCCTCATGACGGAGTCGCCGCTTCACCTCGTCATCGTCAACACGCCCATCGGGGCCCTCGGTAGTGGCGAGGGTGGAGGTGTGGAGCTCACCCTCCGATCCTTGGTGCAGGGGTTGGTACGGCGTGGCCACAGGGTCACGGTTGTGGCCGCCAAGGGCTCCACGCTCCCCGTCGACTGCAGCGGAGTTGAGTTGCTGGAGGTGGAGGGTGTGAACCAGCCCAGCTGGCAGCACGCCGCCGAGCATGCGCCGGTCGAAATTCCCCGTAATGGGCTTCTGCCGGCTCTCTGGGAGGCCGCGCTCGATGTGGGTCAGTCCGCCGCCGCCGTGATCAACGGTGGCTACGACTGGCTGCCGCTGTGGCTGACGCAACGGGTCAGCGCCAGGCTCTTTCATCTCGTGAGCATGGGGGATGTGGCTGCGGTGATGCGCGATGTGATCGAAGCCGTCGCCGCCTGGGATTCCCGTCGCCTTGCTTTTCACACCCACCGCCAGGCCGCTGATTTCCGGCTGCCTTCTCCGCCCAGTGTTGTGGGCAACGGATTTGATCTCAGCAACTACACCTTTCAAGGGCAGACCAATGGCCCTCTGGGTTGGGCGGGCCGCATCGCACCGGAAAAGGGGCTGGAGGATGCTGCTGCTGCCGCTGCCGCCCTGGGTGAACAGCTTCTGGTTTGGGGATTGCGTGAGGACGATGCCTATGCGCGGCAGGTGGAGTCGAGTGTTCCCAAGGGCACGATCGACTGGCGTGGATTTCGATCGACCCAGGAGCTGCAGCAGGAGATGGGCCACTGCCGCGCTCTGATCAACACACCGAAATGGAATGAGGCCTACGGCAATGTTGTGGTTGAAGCCCTGGCCTGTGGTGTTCCGGTCGTCGCCTATGACCGCGGTGGACCGGGGGAGCTGATTTGTTCCGGTCGCACTGGCTGGTTGGTGCCGCCCGACGATGTTGCTGCCCTCACGGAGGCGCTTCGGCGCGTCGACAGCATTGAGCGCTCCCTCTGCCGCAGCTGGGCTGAAGAGCACGCCTCCTGTGAGGTCTTCAGTCAGCGTGTTGAAGCGTGGGTTCGAACAGGACTGATGGCGGATGTCAGCATCAACCGCAGGAGCTGAGGGTCCCTTGTCGGTCAATGTTTCAGGACGCCAGCGACGCCAGGTTCTGGCACTTGTGCTGACCCTGGGACTCGTTATCACCTTTTGGCGGTTGGGATCCACCGGTGTGGTGGATGAAACTCCGCCGTTGTTTGCCGCAGCCGGACGGGCCATGGCTGACACCGGCGATTGGCTGACGCCTCGGGTGAACGGCTTGCCCCGTTACGACAAACCGCCCCTGGTGTACTGGCTGATGGGGTTCGGTTATGCCTTGCCCGGCCGCGAGGTTTGGGATCCTCTCGGCAGTTGGGCGGCACGGCTTCCTTCCGCCCTGGCCACGCTCGGACTGATGCTTGGCCTCGCCGATACGGTGCTGCGCTGGCCGTTCCCCGGCGATGCGCGTCCGCGTTTGACGGCACTGATCGCACCGCTGGCCTTTGCCTTCTCGCCGCTGGTGCTCGTCTGGAGCCGCACCGCAGTGAGTGATGCCCTGCTGTGTGGCCTGTTGGGTCTCAGCCTGTTGTTGCAGTGGAGGCGTTTTGCCGCCCCCCAAGAGGTGGCCTGGTGGCCAGCCTGGGTGATTCTCGGATTCGCCGTGCTGGCCAAGGGGCCTGTTGCTGTGGTGCTGTCTGGTCTCGCTCTGCTGATGTTCGGAGCGTTGCGACGGGATCTTGTTCAACCCTGGCAGCGGCTGCGCCCGCTGCCAGGGTTGCTGCTCACCGCTCTGATCAGCCTTCCCTGGTATGCCCTGGAGTTGCTGGTGGAAGGACAGCCCTTCTGGGACAGCTTTTTCGGCTACCACAACCTTCAACGCTTCACCTCCGTGGTGAACAATCACCTGCAGCCCTGGTGGTTTTTCGGCCCGGTGATGCTCGTGGCTGCCCTGCCCTTCACGCCCTACCTGCTGATTGGCCTGGCACGGGTGCCCCGATCTCGGATCGCTCCGGAGCATTCGTTGCATCAATTCGCAGCGTGCTGGCTGTTGGCGGTGCTGCTGCTGTTCACCACCGCAGCCACCAAGCTCCCGAGTTATTGGTTGCCCGCCACCCCCGCGGCGGCCCTGTTGGTGGCCCAGGCCACTGTGGGCTCTGAGGTGGGCTCTTCGCGCTGGCAACGGATGGCCTGGGCAACTTGCCTGGCCTTGATCGCCGTCCTGGCTGCTGGGTTCTGGCTGGGATCGCTCTGGGTTCCCTTGATCGAGGATCCGGAGATGCCGACGCTGTCGGTGGATTTACTCGCCAGCGGTTTGTTGAAGTGGGCTGCGGTCTGGTTCATCGCTGCAGCCGTGCTTGGAGCCGGTCTGTTGCTTCAGCGTCGTGCTGCTGCTCAAGCCTTGCTGGCCATGCAGGGCTGTCTGCTCGGATTTCATCTCACGGCTCTGGTTCCCATCGCCGAACTCGCCGATCGTCTGCGTCAGCAGCCCGTGCGTGACGCGGCCTCACTGATGTTGTCGCAGCAGCGCCGTGGAGAGCCCATGGTCATGGTTGGCGTCATGAAGCCTTCGCTGCACTTCTACACAGGCCAGGTGATCCTTTACGAAGGCCAATCCGATGGGGCGTTGGTCAACATTGCGGATCGCCTGGCCCATGAACAGCGACGCGGCTGGAGTGGATATCCCCTCGGGAGCCCCGGTGCCTCCAGAACCGTGCTGGTGCTGATCGATCGCGGAACGGCAGAACGGGATCATTGGAGGAACCTGCAGCCTGAGCTGCTGGGACAGATCGGGATCTACGACGTTTGGCGTCTGGACCGCACTCGCCTTGAGCAACGGGCACAAACCCTGATGGCCGATGGCGTCGATGCCGACTGGGAGGAGCCGCGCCCGGAGCGGTATTGAGTTGTAGCGCCTTAGGAGGGCGACAAGGTTTGGCGATGGCAAAAACCGCAGTGCCCCCAGAGCTTGATTTCTCCGTTGGGTGCTGGTCGGCCGCAGTCCGGGCATGTCCCCATGCCGTGCACATCGGTGCGGCTCGGATGCTGAGCCCAAATGCTGGCTTCGCTCTCCAGCACTGGGGATTGGAGGGAGTGGTGTTGCTGAATGCGCAGATCACGCACCGCGTGGCCGGCTTGGTGCAGGGCGCTGATCAGTTGAGGCTTGTTGTAAAGGAGAGCCTGGCGCCATTGAGGATGGCTGGCTCCCACGGTCAGCACCCCGCGTTGCAGCGATAGGGGGCGGCAGTGCGGTGCCAGTTGCGCTCCCGCAACTCTCGGCCAGTCCTGCCAGAGCGCTGCCAGATGGTCGTCCTTGCGCCACTCCCTCTGAAGTGCGCCAAGACAGGTTTTCAAGGGTTCTGCCGGTGCTGGCGCAGCTGACTGCAGCAGCTCCAGGCCCGGAAGGCGACGCCGTTGGGATTCAGGTGCAACCGCCATGGGTTGATCTTAGGCAGAACTGCTGCAGGAACCTCGCTAATCTCAGCGCGTCTGAGGCCAAGTCATGGGTTTCTTTGATCGGCTGAGCAGGCTGGTTCGTGCCAACGCCAACGCTGCCGTCAGCAGCATGGAGGACCCGGCCAAGATCCTTGATCAATCCGTCGCTGACATGCAGGCGGATCTGGTCAAGTTGCGTCAAGCGGTTGCCATGGCGATCGCGAGTCAGAAGCGACTGACCAGCCAGGCTGAGCAGGCTGCAGCTCAATCCAAGACCTGGTATGAGCGTGCAGAGCTGGCGTTGAAGAAGGGTGAGGAATCCCTGGCTCGGGAAGCATTGACCCGCCGCAAGACGTTCCAGGAGACAGCAACCTCGCTGACGGCCCAGGTGCAGGCCCAAGACGGCCAGGTGGAATCCCTCAAGAAGAGTCTGGTTGCCCTCGAAGGAAAGATCGCTGAGGCCAAGACCAAGAAGGACATGCTCAAGGCCAGGGCCCAGGCGGCCAAGGCCCAGCAGCAGTTGCAAAGTGCCGTTGGCAGCATCGGCACTGATTCCGCTATGGCGGCCTTCGAGCGGATGGAGGAAAAGGTGGAGGCCCTGGAGGCCACCGGCCAGGCTGCGGCTGAGCTGGCTGGATCTGATCTGGAGAGTCAGTTCGCGGCTTTGGAAAGCGGTGGCGGTGTTGATGATGATCTCGAGGCGTTGCGCGCTCAGCTGAAGGGAGGCCCGGAAGCCGTTGCTCTTCCCGCATCTGAGACCTCCGAGGCCGTGAAGCCCGTGCAGGTGGAAGAGGTGGATGCTGAACTCGAAGACTTGAAACGATCCATCGACAAGCTCTGATCAACCCAGGAAAGTCGTCCGGCTTTCCATAGGATCAGTTCAGTCATTTGAGTGCCTTGGCTGGAGCTGTTGCCGATTTCACCGACGCTGGTTTTGAACGTGAAGTTCTAAAGGCTTCCGGCACGGTCCTCGTCGATTTCTGGGCTGCCTGGTGCGGCCCCTGCCGACTGATCGCACCGTTGATGGATTGGGTGGCGAGCGACTATGGCGATCGCGTCAGCGTCGGCAAGCTCGAGGTGGATTCCAATCCTCAGACCCGTGACGCTTACCAGGTTCAGGGCATTCCCACACTGATCCTCTTCCGCAACGGTGAAGTGGTGGCGCGGCATGAAGGTGCCATCGCCAAACCGCAGCTGCAGTCCTTCCTGGATGCCAACCTCTAAGCGGCTTGCCTCACTGGGCAGCGCTGTTTTTGCCCGTGTTGATGCCGCCAAACAGGCTTATCGGCTCGAGGCGTCTTCTTCGGTCCGTCCGGATCTGGTGGATCTCTCCATCGGGTCCTCTGATCTTCGGCCTCCCCCGGCGTTGTTGGACTCCATGGCCTCAGCGGTCATGGAGTCCAGCAGCAGCTCCTATTGCCTTCAAGCCGGACTGAGGCCTTTTCATGCCGCCGTCGCGGACTGGTGTCGGTACCGCTTCGAAGTTGCCGTGGATCCTGATCATGAGGTCCAGTTGTTGGTGGGATCCCAGGAAGGAACCGCCCATCTGCCGCTGGCGGTGCTGGATCCCGGTGACGCCGCCATGCATCTAGACCCCTGTTATCCGTCCCATACCGGTGGATTGCACCTGGCGGGAGCCCGGACCACGGCCCTTTCTCTTTCCCCTGAAAACGACTGGCGGCCAGACCTGACGACCATCAGCCCCCAGCTCTGGGATCAACTGAAGCTGTTCGTTTTGGGGTATCCCCACAACCCTTCAGCCCGGGTGGGGGATCAGGAGGATCTCAATCGCATCACGGCGATCGCAGCTCGGCATGACGTGGTGATCGCTCACGACAATCCCTATGTGGATCTCGCCCTGGATGGAGAGCCTTCCTCGCTGTTGCAGGCTTCGAACTGGCGGGAGTGCGGCATTGAATTCTTCTCCCTTTCGAAGGGCTGGTGCCTTGGGGGATTCCGACTTGGTTTTGCAGTTGGTGCGGCACCGCTGATTGCCGCCCTGCGTCGCGCCAAGGCCGTCATCGATTTCAACCAGAGCCTGGCTCTGCAGCAGGGTGCGATTCAGGCCTTGCAACGCTTCCCCGATTGGCCGCGGCAACTGCATCCGACCTATCGCGAACGACGGGATCGTGTGGTCGAGACCCTCAGGGCACGCGGTTGGTCGGTTCCCTGTCCAGAGATGGCGATGTACCTCTGGTTCCCAATGCCTGATGCGGCCCATTGTCGGGGCTGGAGTGATGAAGATGCCGCGAGGGAACTGCTTCAGCGCAGTGGTGTCGCCTTGACCCCTGGGTCTGGGTTTGGTGTCGGCGGTCGCCAGTGGCTGCGCATGGCGCTTGTGCGGCCAGTGAATGAGTTGGTGGACGCTGCATCGCGTCTCGCGGATGCGATGGATGACTGATCCACGCATCCCGCAACATCGATTCCCACACTTCGGTGGTGGCCGGTTGATGGCGACGTATCGCCGCCTCGCTGGTGCCTCGGCACGCCACTGGTCCATCCGTCATGTTCCTGTGTGCAGCAGCACGGAGGAGCTGCTGGGGGCCTGGTTGCGCGATCAGCCTTCATTGATGGCACCTCGCGCCGTCATTGCCACCCACCAGCGCCGGGGAGTTGGCCAATGGGGGCGCGCCTGGGTTTCTCCGCCAGGTGGTGTCTGGATCAGTGCTGCTTTGCCTTGGCGGAGCCAAGGGTCCGGTCAGGCCGGCTTGCTTGGCTTGGCGCTGGCCCTTTCGGTGGTGCACCGGCTTGAGCAGCAGGGCCTTTCGGTTCAGATCAAATGGCCCAACGACCTGTTCGTGAACGGCCGCAAATTGGCGGGCCTTCTGCCAGGGGTGGTGCAGCGGGGCTCCCAGCTGCGTTTGCTACGCATCGGCCTGGGCCTAAATGTGCGGAATGCAGTTCCTGGCCATGCCATTGCCCTGAGAAGGCTTGAAGGACAGCAGGCTGCGGATCCGATCCGATGGACGGCGGAGGTTTTGCTGGCCTTCGATCATTGTCACGACGAAGGAGGCGATGGGGCCTGGTGCCTCGATGGCGTTCAGGCCAGGCTCTGGTCTGATCAGCTCGTCCATCCTCAAGACGGTCAGATCTGGAGGATTGCTGGCCTTGAACGTGATGGAGGGCTGCGGTTGCGTCAGGGTTCAAGGACTGAAACCTGGCGCCGCTGGCCCTGAGTTGGTGTCCCATCCATAGGATTTCTGAGCACAGCCGTCTTGTCCGTTGCTGGCTTGGTTCGCGCTGATCCGGATGTGGTCAGCTGTGGCGACCATCTCCTGGTGCCGTTGCTTCAGCGCTGGTATGAGGCCTCTCGGGAGCTGGCGCCGAGTCTCCAGCTGAAGGGCATCGAACGGGGGGATGAACTGGTGGTTCAAACCGACCCTCGGGCCTTGATGCTGGCATTGGATCAGTTGCTCGACAACGCCTGCCAGCACGCCAATCGATCCATGCCGATTCAGCTCAGTCTTGCTGGGAGTGACGGGCGCGACCATTGCATTCTGGAGTTCGCCAGTCAGAGCCTTGGCGCTCCTGTGGCTTCGGAGGATCTGGAACGCTGGACTGCACCGTTTTTCCGGGGCAAGCCCGAACGGAATGGCGAACGGGTGGAGGGCCCGGGTCTGGGGCTCTCCTTAGCGCGCGAACTGGTCAGGGGGTGTGGAGGAACGTTGGAGCTCCACCAGCAGCCCTCATCGCAAGGAACCACCACAGTCGTTCGCTTGCATCTGAAGCTCAGACCATCGAACGGGTCTGGAGCAGTTGCGGCAGCTGTTCGAACAGATCCGGCTTGAGCACGTAGGCCTCCGCTCCATTCGCCAGAGCTTCGTGTTTCTTGTCGGCGTCATTGAGAGCCGTCACGATCACCACCCTCAACGCAGGCTGGGAAGCAGCCTGGTGCTGCAGCTGTTTCAGGCAGGCCAAGCCGTCCATGCCTGGCAGCATCAAGTCCAGCAGCAGCAGATCGAAACGATCAGAGCCGGCTTCGTCGAGAAAGTCTTCTGCGGACCCGAAGCAGATGCAGGCGTGCCCCTCATCGGTGATTTCAGCACTGATCAGCTGCTGAATGCACGGATCATCCTCCACGACTGCAACACGAAGAGCCTTGGGGGTCTCCTCCATTAGCGCAGGGGCACTGCACTCATTGTGGGCATCCAGTGAGCGCCCGACCATCCTGGAATCGAGCAATGCGTTGTGCTCGGGCCGCCACATCGTCCTCATGGGTCACCATCACCAGGGTGATGCCCTGTTGGTGGAGTTCATCAAACAGTTCCAGCACCTCGGCGGTGGTGCTGGAGTCCAGAGCCCCTGTGGGTTCGTCCGCCAGCAGCAGACTGGGGCGGTTGATGATGGCCCGGGCGATGGCCACCCGTTGTTGCTGCCCTCCGGAGAGCTGATTGGGCTTGTTCTCCAAACGCTGCGCTAGACCAACGCGGCGCAGGGCCGATTGGGCACGCTCGATCCGTTCCTCCCTGGGCACCCCCGCATAGATCATCGGGAGCATCACGTTCTCCATGGCGCTGGCGTGGCCGAGCAGATGGAACTGCTGAAAGACAAACCCGAGCGAGCGGTTGCGAACGTCGGCTAAGGCATCGTCATCCAACTGTTCAACGGCCGTGCCATTGAGCCGGTAGGTGCCACTGGTGGGCCGGTCGAGGCAGCCAAGGATGTTCATCGCCGTGCTCTTGCCTGAGCCGCTGGCCCCCATCACCGCCAGGTAATCCCCCTCCTGAACGGTGAGATTCAGTTGGTCCAGAGCTTTGACTTCGAGATCACCAGATCCATAGATCTTGCTGATCCCCCTGAGCTCAGCAACCGGCTGCTGCACAGCCTCAGCCAAGACCCTTCAGGCTTGACAGGGCGATGGCCTGTTGAAGCAATGGAGTTCCTGCAACCGCTGTGTTGGCCCACTGGAACAGGGGATTAGAGAGGATTCCACCAACGGCGGTGATCGCCACACATCCAATCAGGGCAGCCCGAAGCGGCTGCATCCCCATCAACGACCAATTCACGTCGGGGTAGGCCTTGACCACATCGGAGGCCTCCTGGGGTTCCTTCACCACCATCATTTTGATGACGGAGATGTAGTAATAGATCGACACCACGGAGGTGACCAGGCCAACCACCACAAGCAGGTATTCGTGGTTCGCCCAACCGGCAAAGAACAGATAGATCTTTCCGAAGAAACCCAGCATTGGCGGAATGCCACCCAGAGAAAGCAGGCAAAGACTCAGGCCGAGGGTGATCAGGGGATCTTTCTGGTAAAGCCCCGCGTAATCAGAAATTCGATCGCTTCCTGTGCGGATCGAGAAGAGGATGATGCAGGCGAAGGCCCCTAGGTTCATGAATAGGTAGGCCGCCATGTACAGAACCATGGCCGCGAAACCGTCCTCGGTGCCGCAGACCATGCCGATCATCACGAAGCCGGCCTGGCCGATCGAGCTGTAGGCCAGCATGCGCTTCATCGAGGTCTGGGCGAGAGCAACAACGTTGCCCAGGGTCATGCTCAACACCGCCAGAACGGTGAACAGCAATTTCCATTGATCGTCGAAGGCACCAAAGCAACCCACCAGGATGCGAAGGGCCAGGGCGAATCCGGCGGCTTTGGAACCCACGGAAAGGAACGCCACCACAGGGGTTGGTGAGCCTTCGTAGACGTCAGGCGTCCATTGGTGGAAGGGAACGGCTGCGATCTTGAATGCAACGGTGGCCAAGACGAACACCAGGGCCAAAGCAGCCAGAGGTGTGGTGCTGGTTTGCAGAGCCAGGCCGATGGTGTCGAGGCTGGTGCTGCCGCTGAGGCCGTACAGCAGGGAAGAGCCGTACAGGAAAACAGCAGCGGCTGCCGATCCCACGAGCAGATATTTGAGTGCTGCTTCCGAGCTGCGGGCATCCCGCTTCATGTAGCCCGACAGCAAATAGCTGGCGACGGAGAGTGTCTCCAGCGAGATGAACACACTCACCAGATCCGTTGCCCCGCAAAGGAGCATGGCGCCGAGGGTTGCGGCGAGGAGGATGGCGGCGTACTCGCCAACAGGTGTGCCGCTCTTCTCCGCGTAACGCCAGCTGATCAGCAGCGACAGAAGCGTTGACAAGGCAATCACAGCCCGGAACGCCACCGCCAGGTTGTCGGCGAGGAAGGCTCCAAGGAACGAGGGCTCCAGCGGTGCGTTCCACTGCAGGGCCAGCAGCACCAGGGAGGTCCCCAGGCCCAGGTAGCAAATCGGCGGCACCCAACGTGTGGCGACCTTTTCGCCGGCCAGGTCCACCAAGAGGGTGGCGATCATCGCCAGCAGAACTGCAGCTTCGGGCAGTACGGCGGAGGCGTTTAGAGAGAGATTCAGCAGCTCACCAGGGGCAGCCGTGGCCTGGGTGGCGAGAAGGAAAGCACCCATGTCGGGCATGGCAGCCTGGAACCGTTGCGCTGGGGCGACTGTAGCGGCGCTTGACGCGCCGACGGTCATGCAGAGCGCTGCTCGGTGCGATAAAGAAGGGGAACGGTTTACCTGCCGCTAGTGGCGCACACCCTCGTCATCGTTGAGAGCCCCACGAAGGCCAAGACCATCCGTGGCTTCCTTCCCAAGGGATTCAAGGTCGAAGCCTCCATGGGGCATGTCCGCGACCTTCCCAACAACGCCAGCGAGATTCCTGCATCGGCCAAGGGGCAGAAATGGGCCAACCTCGGTGTGAACACCGACGCGGATTTCGAGCCGCTGTACGTGGTCCCGAAGGACAAGAAGAAGACGGTTCGCGAACTCAAGGACGCCCTCAAGGGTGCTGATCAGTTGCTCCTGGCGACGGACGAAGACCGGGAAGGCGAAAGCATCAGTTGGCACCTCCTCCAGCTGCTGGCGCCGAAGGTGCCGGTGAAGCGCATGGTGTTTCACGAGATCACCAAGGAGGCCATCGGCAAGGCCCTGGATCAGACCCGCGACTTGGACATGGAGCTGGTCCATGCCCAGGAAACCCGGCGGATTTTGGATCGCCTTGTGGGGTACACCCTGTCCCCTCTCCTCTGGAAAAAGGTGGCCTGGGGACTCTCCGCCGGGCGGGTGCAGTCCGTTGCGGTTCGGCTCCTGGTTCAACGGGAACGGGCCCGCCGCGCCTTCCGCAGCGGCAGTTACTGGGACCTCAAGGCCCAGCTTGAGCAGTCGGGCAGTGCCTTTGAGGCCAAGCTGACCCATGTGGGTGGCCAGCGGATCGCCACCGGTAACGACTTCGACGAGAGCACCGGCGGGCTGAAGGCAGGCAGTGCCGTGCGGCTGCTCAGCGAGAGCGAGGCCAAGGCGTTGGCTGAATCCGTGCGAACCAGCGCCTGGACTGTGGATGCGGTGGAGGAGAAGCCCACCGTGCGCAAGCCGGTGCCTCCCTTCACCACCAGCACCCTTCAACAGGAGGCGAATCGCAAGCTGCGCCTTTCAGCCCGGGAAACCATGCGCTGTGCCCAGGGGCTCTACGAACGCGGTTTCATCACCTACATGCGGACCGACTCGGTTCACTTGTCGGATCAGGCGATCAACGCATCCCGCAACTGCGTGGAGAGCCTTTACGGCAAGGAGTATCTGAGCAAAGGGCCGCGGCAGTTCAGCACCAAAGCCCGCAATGCCCAGGAGGCCCATGAAGCGATTCGTCCATCCGGCGAAAGCTTCCGAACCCCCGGTGAAACCGGTCTGGATGGACGAGATCTGGCGGTGTATGAGCTGATCTGGAAGCGCACCGTGGCCAGCCAGATGGCTGAAGCCAGGCTCACGATGCTCTCGGTGGATCTCAGCTCAGGCGAGGCCAGTTTCCGGGCCAGCGGCAAGCGCATCGACTTCCCCGGTTTCTTCCGCGCCTACGTGGAAGGCAGTGATGATCCCGATGCGGCCCTTGAGGGTCAGGAAGTGTTGCTGCCGGCGTTGAGCGTTGGCGATGCACCGGAGCCGAAGACCGTTGAGCCCCTTGGCCATCAGACCCAGCCGCCGGCACGGTTCAGCGAGGCATCACTGGTGAAGATGCTGGAAAAGGAGGGCATCGGCCGGCCGTCGACCTACGCCTCGATCATTGGAACGATCGTGGATCGCGGCTACGCCACGCTGTTGGGCAACGCGCTGAACCCCAGCTTCACCGCCTTTGCTGTGACGGCGTTGCTCGAGGAGCATTTCCCTGAACTGGTGGACACCAGCTTCACCGCTCGAATGGAGAACACCCTCGATGAGATCTCCCACGGCAAGGTGCAGTGGTTGCCTTACCTGGAGGGCTTCTTCAAGGGTGATGAAGGCCTGGAAAACCAGGTGCAGCAACGGGAAGGGGACATTGACCCCGGTGCATCCCGCACCATCGATCTGGAGGGCTTGTCCTCCGTGGTTCGCATCGGCCGCTTTGGCGCCTACCTGGAGGCCAAACGGGTCAGCGACGACGGTGAGGAAGAGCTGATCAAGGCCACCTTGCCCCGGGAGATCACTCCGGCTGATCTGGATGAAGAGCAGGCCGAACTGATCCTCAAACAGAAGGCCGACGGCCCCGAAGCCATCGGTGAGGATCCTGAAACGGGGGATTTGGTCTACCTGCTCTTCGGCCAGTACGGGCCTTATGTGCAGCGGGGCCAGGTGAGTGATGAGAACCCCAAGCCCAAACGTGCCTCTCTGCCCAAGGGGCAGAAGCCGGAGGATCTCACCCTGGAGGATGCCCTCGGATTGCTCCGTTTGCCGCGTCTTCTCGGCGAACATCCTGATGGTGGGCGCATTCAGGCGGGGCTGGGCCGCTTTGGCCCTTACGTCGTCTGGGACAAGGGCAAGGGCGAAAAGGATTACCGATCGCTCAAGGGGGATGACGATGTTCTGGCGGTGGGGCTGAGCCGTGCCCTTGAGCTGCTTGCCATGCCCAAACGGGGTCGGGGTGGACGCACCGCCCTCAAGGACCTCGGTAAGCCAGAGGGCAGTGATGAAACGATTCAGGTCTATGACGGTCCTTACGGCCTGTATGTCAAACAGGGCAAGGTGAATGCCTCGCTGCCGGAAGGCAAGGGCGCTGACGATGTGACCCTTGAGGAGGCGGTGGAACTGCTCGCCGCCAAGGCAGCATCGAAGAAGGGCGGTCGTAAAACCGCCGCGAAGAAGCCAGCCGCCAAGAAACCAGCCGCCAAGAAACCAGCCGCCAAGAAACCAGCGGCCAAGAAACCCCCCGCCACCACCAAGACCGGTCGGCTCAGGGCCAGTGCGGTGCGGGTGATCAAGCCGGCTGACAGCTGATGGCCCGTCTGCTTTGGCTGCTGCCTGTGGGGCTCCTGCAGGCCTGTGCCGGCACACCGGTCGCTGAACAGTTGGAACGCTCCTTCGCGGTGCCTGAAGCCAGGCCGGCTCAGGCAGCTGCGCCCGCACCGGTTGTGAAGGCCAGCCCAACAGTTGCCAGCCCATCGGTTGCCAGCCCTACTGCTGCGACTCCCTCCACGCCGGCGGCCAAGGCTGTTTCCCTGCCTGAGGCAACGGATGCTCCTGATCCCGTTCCACAGCCAAAACCGCGGACGGTGTCATCCCAACGTCTGCCCCAGGCGCCCTACCGGATCACCATCCGTTTGGCCGGAGCCGACCCTGCCGCTCCTGCTGAAGCCGTCACCCGCGCCCTGCGTGAGGCGGATGTTGGCTTTGCGGTGGAACGGATTGAGCGGGTTGAACCATGACCGACGTGACCCCCCGGTTGAGCCGCCAGCAGGCTCTGAGGCTGGTTGAGGGGGCATATCTCGCGGCCGCGACTGGGCTGATCTGGTTGGCTCTGTACTACTTGCCGGTGGGTGGTGCGCTGTTCCGTCTGGCCCTTCCCTTGCCCCTGATCCTGCTGCAGTTGCGTCGTGGCAACCGTTCCGGTGCAGAGGGTCTGCTGCTCTCTGTGCTTCTGCTTACCGCCTTGATGGGCCCTTTGCGTGGACCGCTGCTGCTGTTTCCCTACGGCCTTTTGTCGCTCTGGCTGGGCTGGAGCTGGTGCCGGGGGATCAGCTGGTGGCTGAGCTGGTCGGGGGGCGTTGTTCTTGGAACAGCAGGGTTTTTGGTGCGCGTTCTGGTGCTTTCGTTGCTGGTGGGAGAAAACCTCTGGGTCGTGATCACCCGGGCCGGTTCCGCTCTGCTCGAGCGCTTGATCGCGGTACTGCATCTGCCGATCACACCGGATCTCACCCAGGTGCAGTTGATGGCGTTGCTGTTGGTGGTGGTTCAGGAGGTCATCTATGTGCTGTCTCTTCATGCTTTGGCGTACTGGATCTTTCCCCGCCTGAAATCACCGATTCCGGAGCCCCCGAGGCTGCTGCATGGACTCATTGCCCTCGATCCCCTCTGAAGCCTCGGTGTTGCCTGAGGGCTGCCAGCAGCTGGGAGGTCTCGGTGCACGAACGTTGGACGCAGCGGCACTTCGTCCCTGGACCTCCAACGATCAACCGCTGGATCTTTTGCTCGTTCTGGCGGCCACACAAACGGCTGAGCATGAAGGGATTTCCGCCGCTGGCTCCACCGTGGCTTCGCGGCGCTACACCGCCCTGGCTGATGCGGAGCTTCTGATTCACGGGCCGGCGCGACAGCGCCGTTGGCCTCTGCCGCCTCTGCCCGCTGGCGTCTCCCCCGCCCTGCTCAGCCATGTCGCGGCGCGACGCTTGACGTTGAGGCCGCAGGTGGCGGCCCTCGGCTTGGCCCAGAAACCCGATTTCCCTCACCTGCATATTGAGCCCCTGGACCAAGGCCCTTCGGCCTGCCTGTCCAGTGGTGCGGCGATGCCATTGCCGCGGGTGCAGCATTTGTGGCGACAGGGAGAGCTGCTGGGGCGGCGGTTGCATCGCCCCCTGGTGGTGGCGGAGTGTGTTCCAGGGGGCACCACAACCGCTCAAGCGGTGTTGACGGCCCTCGGCGTGGAGGTTGCCCATCTGATCAGCGGTAGTGCTCTTCATCCGCCGCAGCAACTCAAGAAAGACCTCGTTGTCCGAGGGCTTCAGCGGGCTTCGCTTGGTGCGCATCCTTCGGCCGAGCAGATCCTGGCCGCTGTTGGTGACCCTTTTCAGGCCTTCACCGCAGGGGTGTTGGTGGGTGCGGTGTCCGCGGGACAACCGTTGCTGCTGGGGGGCGGTTGCCAGATGCTGGCTGTTCTGGCCTTGGCGATGCAGGCTTTGCCCGCCCGTCAGCAGGACCAGCTGGCGGCCCAGGTGCTGATCGGCACCACCGGTTGGCTCGCTGATGAGGGTGCGGATCTGGCAGGTCAGTCCCCCTTCGGCGGGTTGGTGGATGCCACTGCGAGCCACCTGGCTGCTGCCCTCTCCGTTCTGGCCTGCGGCGTGCGTTTTCACAGCAGCACCCATCAACCCTTAAGGGACTACGAACGGGGCTATGTGAAAGAAGGGGTGGGGGCCGGCGCTCTTTTGCTGCTCGCCCAGCTGCGTGGATGCTCTTGTACCGATCTGATTCTGGATTGTGAGCACGCCCTGGAGCAGCTGCTCAGTCGCCCCGTAACGTCAAGCCCATGAACGTCTGGAGAGAGCGGTTGGGTCCCCTGCGCCGGCGCCAAGTGCTCCAGATGATCGGGGCGACGGGAACCGTGCTGCTGGCGGGCTGTCGTCCGGCGACATCCGCGCCAACCCTGATGGCTCCGGCTGGGGTTGTGCCGAAACCGTGGGCTGATGCCTTGCCCAAGCCCTGGAGCCTGACGCTGGCTCCAGCCCAGCAGGACTGGACGCCGGCGGATCAGGCGCGTGCCGATGTGTTGGTGATCGGTGATGGATGGCTTGATGCCCATCCAGCGGACACGCTCCAGCCCATTGCCTCTGAACCGCTCCTGAGTCAGTTGGATGGTCAGGCCAAGGCTCTGCTGGCCAGCCTCGGTGCTCTTCAGGATCGGGTGTTGCCGCTGGCCGTCAGCCCCTGGGTGATGCTGCTGCGGGATGACCCGGCCATGTCCCAGGAGGGGTGGCCCCTGTTGCTGGATTCCGCCATGGCAGGGCGTGTGGTGCTTCCCGCCAGCCCCCGCTTGGTGATGAGCCTGGCGGACCATTTGGGCGGAGGCCAGGCTTTGCCTTCGCTGCGTCGCCAGGCCCTCACCTATGACGACCGTCAAGCCACCAACTGGTTGCTCAAGGGTGAGGCCAAGGTGGTGGTTCTTCCCCTGAGCCGCTGCATCGCTCTGTTGGGGCGGGATCCCCGTCTTCGGGCGATCCTGCCTGCCTCCGGCGCGCCCTTGCACTGGACTGTTCTGCTCAGGCCGGAGGCCAGTCGTGAACCGGTTCCCCAGCGCTGGGTCGAGCAGGGATGGCGGGATCCCCTGCGTCGCCGCTTGGTGCAGCAGGGATGGCGGGCTCCGATTGCATCGCCAGGGCTGATGGTGGATCAGAACGCCCTATCGGCGCGTCTGCGGCCTCTGCTCTTTCCGTCCGCAGACACCTGGTCGGGCTGCTGGTCGCTGCCACCGCTGTTGTCCGAAGACCGGAGTGCCCTGGAAGAGCGCTGGCGTGATTCAGCTCCAGAGCCGCCGTCGCGGTGAAGCCTTCAAGCGTTGGTGGGTGTCCGCCAGCAGATCAGGAATGGGCAAGTGATGCGGGCAACGGGGAAGGCACTCCCCACAGCGTTCACAGGCGGAGGCGTCGTGCTCTTCCCACCAGTGACCGGCACGGCCGATGAGGTTGTAGCGCTCCTGCGCAAATTCGGTGAGCCCATGGCCAATGGCCAGATTGCGCATCCGCAAGAGTTCGGGGATCGGAACCTCGTTCGGACAGGGAAGGCAGGCCTGGCACTGCTTGCAATGCTCCTGGCCAAGCCGTTCCTGCAGCCGCCGCTCTGCTGTGACCAGAGCCTGTTGCTCGGCCTGGCTGAGGGGCCCATCCCCCTGCGCCAGGGTTGCGGCGAGTTGAAGATCCCCTGCAGCTGCGGCGCCAACGGTCAGGGTGCTGATGCCCTGTGCCAGCAGGAATCGGTAGGCCAGCTCGAGGGGGGCAAAGGGGGTGCAGTCCTCCACCAGTGTTGGGCTGGGGGCCTGGAGGCGACCGCCTTTATCGGCAGGGGAGATCGCCATCACTCCGAGGCCGTGCGCCAGGGCCCAACGGGCCAGGGGCAGGCGCTGGGGATCCAGCCAATGCAGGTGCAGGCTGCAGAAACTGAAGCGCTGGCTGCGCAGCGCCCGATCGATCAGCGGGTTGCTGCCATGGCTGCTGAAGCCCACCTGGCTGACGCGTCCACTGCTGACGGCCCAGTCCAGAAGCCTGGACCCATCACCCACCAGTGCCCAGTCCAGGTGCTCCTCCCGGTTGATGCCATGGATGGCGAGGTTGTCGAGCTGTGGACAGCCCAGGCGCTCCAGAATTTGATCAAGGCGGCGTTGTCCTTCCTCGAAGCTCAGCCCTGGCAGCAGTTTGCTGGTGATCACCCAGTGGTCAGACCCTGTGCGGCTGTTCTGGCGAAGGGCCTCTCCCAGAAAACGTTCCGCAGGTCCGTAGGCCGGGGCGGTTTCCAGATGGTTGATCCCCGCTGTCGCTGCCGCGTCAAGCACCTCGGCCATCTGGGCCGCTGAGTTCAGGGCACGCATCGTGCCGAGGGTGAACAGGCTGACGGGGCGGCCGCTGCCGAAGGCGCGGGTGTTCACTCCTCCGAGGGCGTCTCGCTGTCTTGGTTGCGCAGATGGCGCACCAAGGCCGCAGGGCTGAGGTCGTCGACGAAACGGCTGAAGGCACTTTGATCTTCCGCATCTGCCTCCGCATCCACCGGTATCGAGGCTTCCGCCACCACCTCTTCCAGCATCCAGATGCCGCTGCCCGTGCGGATCGCCAGCGCAATGGCGTCGCTGGGTCGGGCATCCACTTCGATCAGTTCCAGCACTTCGTTTTCAGCCAACTCGGCTTCGTCCAGATCGGGTCGCAGCTTCAACACCGCATGAAAGGTGCTGTCTTCAATCGCGTGGACGATCACGCGTTCCAGTTCGAGCCCCCCAGCCACCAACAGTGCTGCCATCAGGTCATGGCTGAGGGGTCGTGGTGGTTCTCCCCCCTGCAGTCCGGCCATGATGTTGTGGGCTTGCGCCTGATCGATCCAGATCGGCACCTGACGGCGGCCACTGGGATCCCGCAGCAGCACCATGGGTGTGCGGCTGGCGGCATCGAGGGCGATTCCGGCGACGCTCATTTCGACCATGTCGGCGGCGCAGCTCTATCCGATTATGGCCAGAGAGCCGCTGCGGGCGATGTTTACGGGGCTGGTGCAGTCAGTTGGAAGGATCGAGCGCCGTGCCGGGGCGGTGGTGGTTTGGGGCTGTGCTCCTTTTGCCCCGTTGGCCCTTGGCGACAGCGTGGCTGTGGATGGCGTTTGCCTCACGGCAGCAGAGCTGATCGCGGATGGTTTCCGCGCCGATGTGAGTGAGGAAACCCTGCGCCGCACCACGTTGGGACGCAAAGCGGACCGTGGTGGTGCGGTGAACCTCGAGCCAGCGCTTCGACTGAGCGACCGCCTTGGAGGTCATCTGGTGAGCGGTCATGTGGATGCGACTGGAGAAGTCACCTGCGTGGAGACCCTCCCCCACTCCTGGGCCCTGTCGATCCGCTGGTCGGATCCCCGATTCGGCCGTTATGTCTGTGAGAAGGCCAGCATCGCGGTGGATGGGATCAGCCTCACGGTGGCTGACTGTTCAGCCGATGGAACGACATTCAGCCTCGCCGTCATCCCCCACACCTGGGAGGCGACGACCCTGAAACACCTGGCTGCCGGGGACACCGTGAACCTGGAGGCCGATCAATTGGCCCGTTACGCCGAGCGGCTGCTGCATGCCGCCGCTGCCGATGACGGAAACACCTATGGCCACAACAAGACCGAGAATCTTTCAGCCAGCTGGCTGGCGGCTCACGGCTGGTCTTGATCCATCTGCTGCAGAACGATCATTCCGGAGTCCCGCTGCAGCTCGATCTTGAACTCCTGGCCGGGTTCCAGGCCGAGCCGACGGGTGTAAGCGTGGCCGATCAGCAGGTTGCCGTTGCCATGCACACGGGTTCGGAATTCGGCCTGGCGACCTCGGCTTCCGCCTGTGGAACTGCTGCTGCTTTTCGGCAATTGCCATCCCTGGTCCGCCGCTTTTGCCTCCACCAGAGCCCGATAGAAACTCTTTTTCAGCAGTCGTCCGCTGGGGCCGACGTAGCCGCAGCCGCGGGCGATGTCATCTTCCGGCCGATTGCTGAGCGATCTGGCCTTGTCCAGCAGTTCCTTGCCGACCAGCATTTCAGGAATTGATTCAACTGAATTCTGGCCACGCTCGCCAATCAAGGCAAGGGATCAGAGCAGATAAAGGATCACGAAAAGAATCACCCAGATCCCATCAACAAAGTGCCAGTACAACTCCGCTGCTTCCAGGGGGAAGTGGTCGGCTGCAGTCACACGGCCCTGCGGCTGCCTCGCCTGCCACCAGACGATCAGGATCATCAGGGCGCCGAGGGTCACGTGGAGACCATGAAATCCCGTGGCGGCGAAGAAGGTGCTGGCGTAAAGGTTGTCGGTGAGACCGAAGGGGAGTGTGAAGTACTCCACCATCTGGCTCACCAGAAAGGCCAGGCCCAGGCCTGCGGTGATCAGCAGCCAGTGTCGACAGCGGCCGTGGTCGTCCTGTCGGATCGCCTGGCCGGCCCGGTGGAAGGTGGCACTGCTCACCAGGAGCAGAACCGTGTTGAGGATGGGTAGGGGGAGCTCCAGTTCATAGATGGCTCCATCCGGTAGGGGATTGACCGCTTTGAAGGTGAGGTAGGCCGCAAAGAAGCCGGCGAAGGTCATGGCGTCCGCTACAAGAAATGTGGCCAGGCCGAACATGCGGTGATCGGGATGCTCGGCATGCTCCCCGTGGCTGTGGTTCTGATTCTTCGTGGGAACTGTGGTGGTCATTTGCCGCTGCTCCAGAGATCACGACCGCTGGTTGCGGTCAGGTCCAGCTCGTCCGGTGGGACGCCGTAGCCGTAGGGCTCTTCCACCAGAGGGGCCTCACCAATCCAGTTTTCGACCGGTGGCGGAGAACTGGTCAGCCATTCGGGCGTGAGTGCTTTCCAGGGGTTGTCGCCTGCGACAGGACCGCTGAGGGCGCTGTGGATCACATTCCAGAGGAAAGGCAGGGTGCTGATGGCCATCAGCAGGGCTCCGACGGAGCTGATCTGATTGATCAGGGTGAATTGGGGGTCGTATTCAGCAACGCGTCGCGGCATCCCATTGAGGCCCAGCCAGTGCTGGGGGCCGAAGCACAGGTTGAAGCCGATGAACGTGAGAGCACAGTGCAGGCGGCCGAGATCTTCATTGAGCATCCGGCCGGTGAACTTGGGATACCAGTGGTAGATCGAGGCGAAGATCACGAACACCGATCCACCGAAGACGATGTAGTGGAAGTGCGCGACGACGAAGTAGGTGTCGTGCACATGAATGTCGAACGGCACCTGCGCCAGGGCGACCCCTGTGATGCCTCCGAGCACGAAGTTCACGATGAAACCGCAGGAAAACAGCATGGCGCTGTTGAGGCTGATGCGGCCGCCCCAGAGTGTTGCCAACCAGTTGAAGAATTTGATGCCGGTGGGAACGGCGATGAATGCGGTTGCAATGGTGAAGAACAGGCGCATCCAGGGAGGTGTGCCGCTGGTGAACATGTGGTGCGCCCACACAATCAGGCCCAACACAACGATGGCCATGATCGAATACACCATCGTCACGTAGCCGAACAGCGGCTTACGGGCATGAACCGGCAGGATTTCGCTCACCAACCCGAAGGCCGGCAAGACCATAATGTAAACGGCTGGGTGCGAATAGAACCAGAACAGATGCTGGTAAACCACCACGTTTCCCCCAAGGGTGGGGTTGAAGAAGCCTGTATGGGCAACGATGTCGAAACTCAGCAACACCAACGTTCCCGCCAGAACCGGTGTTGAGAGAACCACAAGAATGCTGGTGCCCAGCATCGCCCAGCAATACATGGGGAGCTGCATTAGTTTCAAACTGGGGCGACGCAGTTTGAGAATGGTGGCGATGAAGTTGATGCCTCCGAAGATCGAACTTCCGCCCAGGAGCAGCACGCTCAAGATCCAGATGATTTGCCCAGTTGCTGGTGTGGTGATGCTCAGAGGTGGATAGGCCGTCCAGCCCGATTGCGCAGCCCCCGTAAGGAAATAGCTGGTGATAAGCATCAAACCGGCTGGAGGGATCAGCCAGAACGCCACAGCATTCAGGCGCGGGAAGGCCATGTCCCTTGCACCCACATAAAAGGGGATCAAATAGTTTCCAAAAGCACCATTCACCACGGGGACAATCCAGAGAAAGATCATCACCGTGCCGTGGAGCGTCAGCACCTGGTTGTAGACATCACGTGCCATGAAGTCGGACACGGGACTGGTGAGTTCCGTGCGAATGGCACCGGCTAGGGCCCCGCCAATCAGATAAAAAACAAAGCCGCAGACGAGGTACTGCAGCCCGATCACCTTGTGATCAACGCTGAAGCTGAAATATCGCAACCAGCCGCTGGGTTGAAGGCGTGGAGGGCTGGACGTTTCCGGGGGCAAACTGATGGTCATCTCAGGCGTTCGCGATGGTGAGCGTTTCGTCTTCAGGTGCGGCTTTGGCGTTGTCCCTGTACCAGCTGTCCCAGTCCTCCGGGCTTTCCACCACAACGGTGGAGCGCATTCCACCGTGGTAGGGCCCACAGAGTTCGGCGCACACGATTGGATAACGGCCGGTGCGTGTAGGTGTGAAACTCAGCTGGGTTGGTTGGCCGGGAATGACGTCCTGCTTCAAGCGAAATTCAGGCACCCAGAAGGCATGAATCACATCTTTGGCTTCCATCCGCAGAGTGATCGGTCGATCGGCTGGCACATGAAGTTCACCTGACGTGATGTCTCCCTCTGGGTAATGAAAGAGGAAGGCAAATTGCATGGCTGTCACTTCAACGGGTAAAGCATTTGTTGCGATGGCTGATTCAATCGAGCCTGAACTGATGCCTCCCCAGATCTGTTCGTCGTGGGCTTCGCCCATGTGGTCATGGGCCAGAGGCACCATGCCACCCATCCGGTCGTAAATGTCGTAGCTGTACAGACCAACAAACAGCACCACAACAGCAGGAACAGCTGTCCAGAAAATTTCAAGTGGCAGGTTTCCTTCGATGGCAAGGCCGTCGCCGAGCTGGCCGCTGCGTCGCCGAAAGCGAATCAGGCTGAACACGAGAAGACCAACGATTCCGATAAACAGAATGCTGCCAATCGTGAATAGAACCTTAAAAAGCTCGTCGTAAATCGGCGCGTTGGCGCTCGCATCGATGGGGAGAAGGTTGATGTTCTGGCCGATCCATAGGCCGCCCAGAGCAAGAACCATCCCGATCACCAACGTGAGAATGGCGGATGGGATCTGCACCTGATCAATCCCAGGTTTTCATCAGCGTATGGGCCTGGCTGCGGTTCTCCATGAAGTGATTGTTAAGGCCTTATTTCTGTCAGGAAAAGGGGATGATTTTTCCTCATTTGTGTTGCAGACGTCCACACAGCGTGACGTCATCTTCTGCATCGCTACGGTCCAAGCAATCCCTTTTGGGTGCATCGGATGGAGCTTGTTCGATGATGCTTTCCTCAATGTCGACATTGCGTCGACGTCTTGGGTTGTTGTCGGCTCATCTAGTGGTTGCCGTGATCGCTTTGGTGGTGATCGGTGGAGCAACCCGGGTGATGGAAGCCGGCTTGGCCTGCCCGGACTGGCCCCTGTGCTTCGGCTCGTTTTTGCCGGGTCGCCAGATGAATGTTCAGGTTTTCCTTGAGTGGTTTCACCGCCTTGATGCCTTCGTCATCGGCATTGCCCTCGTGGTGATGGCTGTGGCGACGACGCTTCAGCGGCGCCAACTGCCGCGATGGCTGCCTTGGCTGGCCATTGGTCTGATGTTTTTGGTGGCGATGCAGGGAGGTTTGGGTGCGCTGACGGTGATCCAGTTGCTGCCCTCCGCTGTGGTGACAGCCCACCTGGCTCTCGCGCTCACCCTCGTGGCGCTCCTGAGTGGGCTGACCCAACGCCTGCTTCACCCCGCTGCTGCCGTCGCTCCGCTCTGGTGGCGCATCGGGGCATCGCTTGGCCTGTTGTCGGTCTTTGTGCAGTGCCTGCTCGGTGGTCGCATGGCCACCGCATGGGCAGGGCAGCGATGCCTTGCTGGAGGAGAGGCCTGCCAGCTGGTGCTTTCCCATCGCCTGACGGCGATGCCGGTGGTCGTTGTTGTGCTCGGCTTCGCCGGGGCAGCCGTGCTGGCGGGTGGTTGGGCTCGTCAGCAGTGGCCCTGGCTGGGTGGGGCCGTGCTTCTGGTGCTGGTTCAGGTGGCCCTTGGCGTTCTCACCCTCCGTCTTGGTTTGTCGCAACCGGGGGTGACCGTTGCGCATCAACTCGTGGCTGCACTGCTGATCGCTCTGCTGGCGGCGCTTCTGGTTCGCTCTCCGAACCTCCCCTCACCGTCCCGTTCCGTCGTCCTCGACGACACCTCGTTGGAGGCCTGTCATGGCTGAAATCACCGCAACCGTTCGTCCGACTCGTGAGGAGGTCGTTCCCTCCCGCAAGCGGGTGAAACTTCCGGCCTGGCTGGAAGTCGCCAAGCCCCGCCTGATCCCTTTGCTGCTGGCCACCACCCTGGGTGGAATGGCTCTCAGTGAAGGCTGGCCGCTCTCATCGCCTCGGCTCGTCTGCACCCTGGGGGGAGGGGCGCTTGCCTCCGCTGCTGCAGGGGTTCTGAACTGCTTGTGGGAGCAGGATCTCGATGGCCGGATGGCCCGCACCAGCGGTCGCGCACTCCCCTCCGGTCGGCTGTCGCCCACCAGTGCATTCATCGGCGCCATCGCCTGCACCCTCGCGGCGGCGATGCTTCTCGTCAGCGGTGTGAACTGTCTCGCTGCTGGGTTGTCCCTGCTCGGCCTCTGCAGTTACGTGCTGCTCTACACAGCCGTGCTCAAGCCGCGGACGTCCCAGAACATCGTCATCGGTGGTGTCGCCGGGGCCATTCCGCCCCTGGTTGGGGCGGCGGCCGCTACGGGCCATGTTGGCCTCGGGGGCTGGTGGCTGTTCGCTTTGGTGATGGTCTGGACGCCAGCCCATTTCTGGGCTTTGGCCCTGCTGTTGCGCGAGGACTATCGCGCTGTCGGGATCCCGATGCTGCCCGTGGTGAAGGGTCCTGTGGTGACGGCGCGGGCGATCAAGACCTACGGCTGGATCACCGTTCTGCTCAGCGGTTTGGGCGTGTTTGCTTTGCCTTCAGGTGGCGCCTTCTATGGCGTGATGCTGCTGCCCTACAACGGCCGATTGCTGCAGCTCGTCGATCGGCTGTCCCTGGATCCCGACAGTCTTGTGAATGCCAAGGCCCTGTTCCGTTGGTCGATCCTTTATCTGTTTGGTCTGTGCCTGCTTCTCATTCTCAGCCGGACGGATCTGGCCTCAGGCTTTGCTCACCAGGTGATGCAACTTCTCTCCCTGCCAACGGCGGTGCAATGAGCACTCTCTAGATTCCCTGAATTGGCCGAGCAAGTCCCTGACGGTGCCTGATGGCGTTGATTGAACTGCGCAAGATCTCTAAGGCCTACGGTTCGGTACCGGCTCTGCGTGAGCTTGATCTCACCGTTCCTGAAGGATGCCTGTACGGGCTGCTTGGCCCGAACGGTGCCGGCAAAACAACGGCCATGCGCATTCTGGCCACCCTGCTCGCCCCCGACAGCGGCTCAGTTGTTGTTGGGGGTGTTGACGGTTTGGTGCAGCCACGAGAAGTGCGCCAGCTCATGGGCTATGTGGCTCAGGAGGTGGCCATCGACAAGATCCTGAGTGGCCGGGAACTGCTGCAATTGCAAGGTGATCTCTACCACCTGCCACGGAATGATCGCGACAGCCGCATCGCCGATCTGATTGACCGCCTCGCGATGGGCGATTGGATTGACCGCCGCTGCGGCACCTATTCCGGCGGCATGCGCCGGCGTCTGGATCTGGCCGCCGGTCTGCTGCACCGCCCCCGGTTGCTCGTGCTCGATGAACCCACTGTGGGACTGGATATCGAGAGCCGCAGTGCCATCTGGCAGCTGCTGCGTCAGCTGGTTGATGAGGGCACCACTGTTCTGCTGAGCAGTCACTACCTCGAAGAAGTGGAGGCTCTGGCGGATCAGTTGGCGATCATCGACGCCGGCCGTGTGATTGCCGAAGGCAGCCCTGATCAGCTCAAACAACGGCTGGGGGGTGATCGCGTGACTCTGCGAATCCGAGAGTTCAGCAATGCCGATGAGGCGACCCAGGTGCGTGCCCTGCTCGAACCCTTGGATGGGGTGCGTCAGGTGGTGGTGAACCGCTCCCAGGGCTTTTCCCTCAACCTGGTGATTGAGGGAGGGGCCGTGATCGATCAGCTGCGTCAGACCCTCGAGGCTGCAGGTTTGCCTGTGTTTGCCCTGGCCCAGAGTCGTCCCAGTCTGGATGATGTCTACCTTCAGGCCACAGGACGCACCCTGATGGACGCTGAACTGGCCATCTCAGGCCAGCGCGACGTCAAACAGGAAAAGCGTCAATCCATGCGTTGAGTGCCAACGATGACTTCCCCAACAGCATCTGTTGCTCTCCAGCAGCAGCCATCCGGAGCCCTCGCCGAGCTCAGCCAGGAAACGTTGGCCCTCACCCGGCGCTTGTTTCTTCAGTTGATGCGTCGCCCTTCAACCTTGATCGCAGGGGTTCTGCAACCCCTGATCTGGTTGATTCTCTTCGGTGCACTGTTCGCCAATGCCCCTGAGGGGCTGTTGCCAGGGGGCATGAGCTACGGCCGTTTTCTTGGTGCTGGAGTGATTGTCTTCACAGCCTTCAGCGGTGCTTTGAATGCCGGCCTGCCGGTGATGTTTGATCGCGAATTCGGTTTCCTCAATCGGCTGCTAGTGGCACCGCTGCGAAGCCGCAGTTCCATCGTGCTGGCGTCGGTGATCTACATCACGGCGCTGAGCCTGTTGCAGAGTTTGGCGATCATGGGCACGGCAGCAGTGCTCGGTTACGGATGGCCCGGCATCAGCGGCCTCGCCCTGGTGCTGGTGACGTTGCTGCTTCTGGTTTTTGCTGTGACAGCCCTCAGCCTCGGACTGGCCTTCGCTTTGCCGGGGCACATCGAGTTGATCGCTGTGATTTTTGTGGCCAACCTGCCGTTGCTGTTTGCCAGCACGGCCTTGGCCCCATTGTCATTCATGCCCACCTGGCTGGGCTGGCTTGCGGCCTTGAATCCCCTTACCTTCGCGATAGAACCCATTCGAGCGGCTTACCAGGGTCCTCTGGACCTTTCGGCCGTTCTGCTGGAGGCCCCCTATGGGGAAGTCACCGGCACCAGTTGCCTGCTGATCCTTCTGGTCCTCACCATCGGGCTGTTTCTTGCGATTCGCCCTCTGCTCAACCGCAAACTTTCCTGAATCCGTGCTCTCTTCTCCGTTCCAGCAGCCATCACCTCGACAGAACGCTCTGGCCCAACAGATCCAGGAGGCCCGAACCTCAGGTGATCAGGCCTTGCTCGCGGGTCTGATCAGTCAGTGGGTTCACCGTTACGGCTTTGACGGAGCAGCTGAGCTTGATCTGAGTTTGCCGGAACCTTCAGCTTCAAAGCATGGGTTCAGTTCCGTGCCGATGCCTGTCGCGGAGGACGAGATTGCTCCAGAAGACGACGTTTTGGTTGAGAACGAGGTGGATGGTCAGGTCGAAATGGTTGCTGAGGACGAGGTGGTCGTGGAAGAAGAGCAGCAGATTGCGGCTGAAGACGACGTGTTGATTGAGAGCGAGGTGATGCCGAACGGGGTGGTCGTTGAAGAAGAAACGATCGTCGAAGAGGACGAGAGTGCAGCTGAAGAAAAGCCGCTTCAACGCAGCTTTGCGTCGGCACCTGTGCCTGCCCCGCCGATCAGCACGCCCCGTTCGCTGCGGCGTTGGCTTCCCCGCCGGGAGGATGACGCTTTCCCCAAGGCGTCCTGAACAGCATGATTCCCAACCCTGAATCCCTGGATCAGGGCCTGATCGTCTCGGTGCAGGCCCCCCAGGGTTCGCCGATGCGCGATCCCGATGTGATCGCAGCCATGGCGGATGCAGCCCTGCGCAATGGTGCTGTGGGTGTGCGCTTGGAAAGCCCTGAACACATCGGTGCTGTGCGTCGGCGCTGTCCGGATGCCTTGATCATCGGCCTCTGGAAATGCACGTTCCCGGACAGCTCGGTGTACATCACCCCGGGCTGGAAAGAAATTCAGGCGGTGTGGTCTGCGGGGGCCGATGTGATCGCGATTGATGCCACAGCCCGTCCGCGGCCTGCAGGGCAGGACCTAGCCGCGTTGATCAAGCGCAGCCGTGATGAGCTGAGAGCCCCGCTGATGGCTGATGTGGATTCGCTGGAGAATGGTCTGCGCGCAGCCGAACTGGGCTGTGACTGGGTTGGGACCACGCTCTACGGCTACACAGAAGACACGGCACAGCAGTGCCCCCCTGCGTTTGATCTGCTCCCCCCACTTCGCGCTGAACTTCCCAGCTCGGTTCGTCTGATCTGTGAGGGGGGAATTGCCTCTCCAGCAGATGCACGGTTGGCATTGCAGGCCGGAGCCGACACCGTTGTGGTGGGGACGGCGATCACCGGAGTGGACCTCCAGGTGATCGCCTATCGCCGGGGAATGATCAGCTGATCACATCATCCCGGGCATGCCCATGCCGCCCATTCCGGGCATGCCCATGCCACCCATTCCGCCCATGCCACCCATGGGGTCGCCGTCTCCGGCGGGAGCTGGTGCAGGGGGTTCCGGCTTATCGGCAATCACAACCTCGGTGGTGATCAGCAGAGAAGCGATCGAAATCGAATCCTGCACGGCCAAGCGCACCACCTTGGCGGCATCAACGATGCCAGCAGCCATCAGGTCTTCGTAGGCACCACTGAGGGCATTGAATCCCTGGCCGCTGCTGCGCATGCCCGCGATCACAACGTCACCGTTCTGACCGGCATTGGTGGCGATCTGATGAATCGGCGCCGTCAGTGCCCGCTGCACGATCTCAACGCCGGTGCGCTGGTCGCCGTTCAGGGATGAAGCCAGGGCGTCCAGGCTGTCGGAGAGTTGTAGCAACGTGCTGCCGCCTCCGGCAACGATGCCCTCCTCGACGGCTGCACGGGTGGCATTCAGGGCATCCTCGATCCGCAGTTTGCGGTTCTTCAGTTCCGTTTCCGTCGGTGCTCCGACCTTGATCACAGCCACGCCGCCGGCCAGCTTGGCGATCCGCTCCTGGAGCTTTTCGCGGTCGTATTCGGATTCGGTGGCCTCCAGTTCACGTCGGATCGCGCCGACGCGCTCGCTCACCGCCTGGCGATGGTCGTCGGTGGCGACGATCGTGGTGCTCTCCTTGCTGATGGTGACGCGGCGCGCCTTGCCGAGATCCTCGAGGGTCACTTTGTCGAGGGTCATCGCCTTGTCTTCGCTGATTAGCGTTCCGCCCGTGAGGATGGCGATATCGGCGAGGGCTGCCTTGCGGCGTTCGCCAAAGGAGGGTGCCCGAACAGCGGCCACCTGCAGAACCCCACGGCTCTTGTTCATCACCAGGGTGGCGAGGGCCTCGCCTTCCACTTCCTCAGACAGGATGAGCAGGGGGGAACCGCTCTTCTGAACGGTTTCCAGAACGGGGACCAGATCCGTGATCGTGCTGATCTTGCGATCCGTCAACAGGATCAGGGGGTTTTCAAATTCACAGACCTGACGGTCGGCATCCGTCACGAAGTAGGGAGAGCTGTAGCCCCGGTCGAAGGCCATGCCCTCGGTGATTTCCAGTTCCGTTGCCAGAGACTTCGATTCCTCAACCGTGATCACCCCATCGGTGCTCACCTTGTCCATCGCCTCAGCGATCATCCGACCGACTTCGTCGTCACCGCCGGAGCTCACCGTGGCCACCTGACGAATGGCATCGCCGGCCACGGCCTGGCTCCGCTCGCCCAGTCCAGCCACGACCTGTGCAGCGGCCTTCTCCATGCCTCGGCGGAGTTCCACAGGGCTTGCGCCAGCAGCGGTGTTGCGCAGACCTTCCCGCACCATGGCCTGAGCCAGAACGGTTGCGGTCGTGGTGCCGTCACCGGCCTTGTCCTTGGTCTTCGAGGACACCTGCTGCATCAGCTTGGCGCCAAGGTTTTCGAACGGGTCGTCCAGTTCGATTTCACGGGCGATTGAGTCGCCGTCGTTGACGATGTCGGGTGCGCCGAATTTCTTCTCGAGCACAACGTTGCGACCGCGGGGGCCGATCGTGACGCGCACCGCATCGGCGAGTGCATCAACACCCCGCTCAAGGGCGCTGCGGGATTCGTCAGAGAAGGAAAGGAGTTTGGCCATAGTCGCGGGCACGCCGTTGGTCACTGTCCCACAGCGATGTGGCCCCCGTGGAGAGGCGTTGTGGTGGGGAAAGCCGAATGGTAGGGGCTGCCTGGATGCCGCCGTCAAATGAACTGATTAGGGTCCGGTCATGGCTGAATCCGGAGCGCTGTTTTTTGTTCTGATGGCGGGGCTGGCCGGTTCGATGGCCCTGGTTTACGTGCCCTTGCGCATCTTTCTCACCGCTACTGCCCGCAGTCGACGGTTACGCCTGCTCCAGCGCATCCGCCGCTTGCGGGATGAGTTGGCCCAACCCCTTGATTCCTGATCCTGAGGGTCAGGCCATCACCATGCCACCATCCACCTGCAGCACCTGGCCTGTGATGTAGGCCGCGGCCGGGTCGGCGGCAAGGAAGCGCACGGCACCGGCCACCTGCTCCTGGGTGCCAAAGGTTCCCAGGGGGATGTCTTTGAGGATGGCCTCCGCATCGAGGTCCTTGGTCATGTCTGTGGCAATGAAACCCGGAGCCACAGCGTTCACGGTGATCCCACGGCTGGCGAGCTCTTTGGCGGTGCTGCGGGTGAGACCGATGACGCCCGCTTTGGCGGCGGCGTAGTTGGCCTGTCCTGCATTGCCCATCAGCCCCACAACGGAGGTGATGTTGATGATCCGACCGCTCTTCTGTTTGAGCATCGGGCGTGCCACGGCTCGCGTGCAGAGGAACACTCCACTGAGATTGAGGTCGATCACCGATTGCCAATCGTCGGTTTTCATCCGCATCAGCAGGCCGTCCCGCGTGATGCCGGCGTTGTTCACCAACACATCCAAACGGCCGCTGCGCTCCAGCACCGTCTTGATCAGGCCATCCACCTCGGCCTCAACCGACACGTTGGCTTGCAGGGCATAGGCACTGCCCCCAGCTGTTGTGATGGCAGCGACAACTTCATCGGCGGCGGCGGCGGAACTGGAGTAGTTCACAACCACCTCTGCACCGGCTTCGCCCAGGGCCAGGGCGATGGCCCGGCCGATGCCGCGACCTCCTCCCGTCACCAGGGCGGTCTGTCCGGCAAGAGAAGCGCTGGGAGACATGGAGGCACCGTTGATCGGAGGATCGTACGGAGCCGTCGTCATCCAGCTCAACCCGGCATCGTTTCAATCGTGTCGACGGTCTCCCCAAGCAACGACTGAAAGGTGGCGAGCTGGGTTTTGCTTCCCAGCACGATCAGGAGTTGCCCCGGTGCCATCTGGGTGTCGCCGCCTGGATTGGCGATCAGCTTTCCGTTCTCCCGGATTGCCAGCACCATGGCCCCGCTGCGACGGCCCAGCTCCAGCTCCGCCAGGCTCCTCCCGCGGATCTCCATCAGGTGCTGAGGGTCGTGACTCAGCTGGAATTCCTCGATTTCATAGTCGGAGCCCGCCAACAGCTCCATGAAGTTGAGGGCCAGCGGTCGCAGCGCCGAAGCGGCCATCACCCGGCCACCAGCCACATAGGGACTGACCACCACAGTGGCGCCCGCCAGCCGCAGCTTTGAGGCGGCTTCATCGCTGTTGGCGCGAGCAATCAAGCGGCAATCCGGTCGTAGGTCTTTGGCGCTGAGGATCACGTAAAGATTGGAGGCATCGCTGGGTAGGGCTGCCACGAGGCTGCAGCAGCGTTCCAGACCTGCGTCCAGCAGGGTTTCATCGAGGGTTGCATCGGCCTGAAGCACCCAGAGGCCATTCTCGTCTGCCACGGCCTTTCGCTCTGGATCGGTTTCGATCACCACGAGGGGCACCGCGTCCCGTTGCAGTTGGGCTGCAATCTCCTGTCCGATCCGGCCGTAGCCGCAAAGAATCACGTGGTCGTGAAGGCCTTCCAGCATGCGGAGAAAGCGGAACTCCCGCAGTCTGCGGAAATATCCCGACTCCTTCAGCCCGAGAACGCGTTGGATGGCCAGTTGCACAACCACCAAGCCACCCACAACGATCAAGACGGTGACCAGGCGGCCTGGAGGTGAAAGCGGGGCGACTTCTCCAAAACCGATGGTGCTGATGGTGATCAGCACCATCCAGAGGCAATCGCCCCAGTCCCATCTCTCCGTGATCCGATAACCGAGAGCACCCGCGAAGATCACAGCACTGAGGGCAGTGATGGGCCCCCGCCATGGAGCCGTGATCAGCTTCAGCTGTCCCCTGGCTCGGCGCCGCCTCATCGGACGTCTCCTCAGAAACCGAGGGCCGTCAGCACATCACTGCTCTGCAGCGTGGCGAGCTCCTGCGGGCGGCTGAGGCAGCGGATCTCCTGGCGCTCGGGAAGGTCTGCGGACTCGGCTCCGAGGGCAACAAGGGGGGTGCCGCAATAGATCGCCAGGCGCTGGGACACCGGGCAGCTGCTGAGCACGACATCGGCATTGGCCACCAAAGCCGCCCGTTTGGTCAGGCTGAGCTCGGCTGGCAGCACCATGCTGCGTAGCGCCGGTAGGCGGCTTTTGATCGTCTCAGGCAGCTGGTGCCATTCCGCTGCAGGCCAGTCATTCCCCTGGCCGGATGGCGACAGCAGCAGCAGGGGGCCGTCACCGCTGGGCAGTGCTTCACGGGCTTCCTCAAGCGCCTCTGCCGCCAGGGACAGGCGGAACTGATCGGCCTTGAGATCAAGGCCCAGGGCTTGAAGAAAGGGGTTGAGACGCTGCGCCGTCCAGCCGGGACCGACGCTGACCTGGTCGGTGCAGGCAAATCCCTCAACCGCCAACCGTTTGGGGATATGGCTCATCGACAGCATCAGGTTCACTTGCTGCCCTTCAGCGAAGTTGATGCAGATCTGAAAGTCGGGTTCGCGCACACAACCGAGCAGGTTTGCCCAGTCCGCAAGGGTGGGGTTGGCCTCGAAGCTGAACGGCAACAGCTTGTCCAGGCACGGCAGAAGCTTCCATGGAGCTGCCTGCTGGGGGTCACAGGCCACCTGCAGGCTGGCGTTGAGCTTCTGGCAGATGTCGGCCAGAGCCGGTAGACGGTCCAGCTGGTCTTCGAGCGAACCCGGGCTCAGGGCAAGAACTCGCATGCAGCGCCGCCATCCATGGTGCGAGCTGATTGTATGGAGGTCGTTTACGCCTGTCTGGGGCAGGAGTCGATTGTGCATCTGTTGATTGCTGCGGCGGGAAGCGGTCGGCGCATGGGTGCGGATCGCAACAAGCTGCTGCTGCCGTTGGCCGGACGCCCCGTCATTGCCTGGACCCTGGAGGCGGCCCTGCGTTCCGAGCGGATCGAATGGATCGGGATCGTCGGCCAGGAGGTCGATCGAGAGGCCATCCTTGCGGTGCTGGATGCACCCAGCAAGCCGGTGCACTGGATCCAGGGCGGCAGCACGCGGCAGGAGTCGGTGC
Organism: Synechococcus sp. N5; assembly: GCF_900473925.1. Taxonomy (NCBI): domain Bacteria; kingdom Bacillati; phylum Cyanobacteriota; class Cyanophyceae; order Synechococcales; family Synechococcaceae; genus Synechococcus; species Synechococcus sp. N5. The sequence continues at coordinate 53,809 of NZ_UCNI01000013.1, forward strand.
TTTGTGGTCTTGCGGGGTTGCCGGAGCAGGCTCGGCACGTCTTGATTCATGACGGCGCCCGCTGTTTGGCTGAACCGGAGTTGTTTGATCGCTGTGCAGCTGTGGTGGAGGCCGGCACGGCGCTGATTGCTGCAACGCCGGTGAGCGACACGATCAAGCGCGTGGGATCTGATGGTGTGATTCGCGATACGCCGGATCGATCGGAGCTTTGGGCTGCGCAGACGCCGCAGGGCTTTGCCGTTGATCAGCTGCGTCGCGGCCACGCTGAGGCGGTTGCCCAAGGCTGGACGGTCACCGACGATGCGTCGTTGTACGAGCGTCTGGGGTGGCCTGTGCAGGTCTTGGATGCCGGTCCCTCCAACATCAAGGTCACCACACCGTTTGACCTCACCGTGGCGGAATCCGTGCTCGCCCTCAGGTCAGCAGGCTGAGCCGGCCGTTTTCGCCGTCCAGGCGTGCCATCGCCCCCATGGGCAGGGCTGCGTTTCCGGATCGGTGACCAACGGGCAGGTCCATCACCCTGGGAATGCCGAGATCGGCCGTGCGTTCCTCAAGAACCTGCTCAAGGTTGAAGCTTTCGGAGGCGTCTCTGGTTTCATCGGCGCACCCTTCGAAATTGCCAAATGCCAGGCCCGCCAGGCCCTGCAAGCTGCCATTCAGCCTCCACTGAGTCAGCATCCGATCAATGCGGTAAGGCGCTTCACCCACGTCCTCCAGCACCAGAACGGCTCCCTTAAGGGGGGGCACGAAACGGCTTCCCAACAGGTGGGTGGCCACGGTCAGATTGGCCACGAGCAGGGGACCGCTTCCCACCCCGCCGCCACCACCCCGACCTTGCAGGTCAGGAATGGTGTTGCCGAAGAGCAGGTTGCGCAAGCGGTCACGGCTCCATTGTGGTTCCTCCGCAAGTGTTGTGAGCAAGGGGCCATGGATGCCCCCCATAAACCCTGCTGCCTGGCGGGCCCAGAGCAGAGCTGTCACGTCGGAAAAGCCCAACAGCCAGCCACTCTGCCAGCGGATGGGCTGCTCCAGCAGCCGAGCAGCCCCCCATCCACCGCGGGCACAGGCGAGCAGCGCTGCCGGTTCTGCCGGATGCAGATCGGCATGACGCGTGTCATCGCGCCCTGCGAAGTAGCCCCAACGTCGGCTGGCCAAGGTCTGGGGTTGAACATCGAGGCCCCAGCTCTGCAGGACCGCAATGCCCTCCTGCAGCTTGATGTCGTCCTGCAGGGCTGAACTGGCGGCCACACAGGCCACACGGTCTCCAGTGCGGAGTGGAGGAGCCGGGGTGATGCGCATCAGGCTCCCCATCCCCTGGCCAGAACCAGGCCGAGCAAGAGCAGCGTCCCGGCCTGCACCTGCTGGGTAAAGTGCTTCCCGTAGGTGCCCATTGAGGCATCCTGTTTGTTCAAGGGGTTGCAGCTGAGCTGCATGAAGACGGCGGCAAGCAACCAGAGAGGCCAGAACGGTGCTGGGATCTGAGCCGAACGTGCCGCTATGGCAAGGGTGATGGCTGTCACGAGGTAACAGCCCCGAACCACAGGAACCACGCGGGATCCGAGGGTCAGGGCGCTGCTGCGCAGGCCGAGGCTGGCATCGTCACGTCGGTCGGCCATGGCATAGACCGTGTCGAAGCCGAAGGTCCAGACCACGGTTGCCAGCCAACTGCACACCAGGGCAGGACTCACGCTCAAGGAGGCCGTTGCTGCGGCCCAGGGGATCAGCACCGCGAAGCCCCAGCACAGCGCCAAGATCGCCTGGGGGAAGGCGAACCACCGCTTTGCCGATGGATAGCCGAGGATTGGCAGCACGGCCGTGCAGGCCAAGGCGAGACAGATCCCGAGGCTGGCGGCCGGCAGACTCAGCACAACAGCCAGGCTGAGGCCCAGCAAGATCAGCAGCAGAGCGAAGGCTGGCCCTCGCTGCAGCGCACCTCTGGCCAGAGGCCGATGTTGTGTGCGTTCCACCTGGCCGTCGAAGCGCTGGTCCCAGAGGTCATTGGCGATGCAGCCTGCTCCGCTCACCGCCAGGCCCCCCAGCAGGATCTGCAGGATCAGCACAACACTGGGCGGAGCGCTTGGATTCAGCCAGAGGGCCCAGCCTGCTGGGATCAGCAGAATCAGCCGGCCGGTGGGTTTGTTCCAGCGGAGCAGTTCGATCCAGGGCTGAAGACGTGCAGAGCTGCTGATCACAATCAACGGGATTTGAAGAACCCTAGTCAGGGCCTGATGGCCTCGGCTGTCAGTGTCAGAGTGGGTTTCATTGCCGCTCTGACGTTGATGCTGGATGCCAAGGCCCCAGCCCAGCCAACGGAACAGAACAACGGCGCGTCGCAGGCAGTGAACGCTGATCAGCGTCGGATCGCCGCCATCGATATCGGAACCAATTCCTTTCATCTTCTGGTGGCAGCCGTTGATCCGAAGCTGCGCACGTTTCGGATCATCCAGGCCGAAAAGGCCACCACGCGTCTGGGGGAGCGTGATCCCGAGACCGGTGAGCTGACCGCGGCGGCGATGCAACGGGGGCTGGACACCCTTCGCCAGTTCAGAGATCTCGCCGCCAGTCACCGGGTTGAGCAGATCGTCACAGCGGCGACGAGTGCCGTTCGAGAAGCACCCAATGGTCGCGATTTCCTCCAGAGCATCCTGGACGATCTGGGGATGGAGGTGGATTTGGTCAGCGGCCCCGAGGAGGCCCGGTTGATCTATCTGGGCGTCCTCTCAGGAATGCCGTTTGGAGACCGTCCGCATCTTCTGCTCGACATCGGCGGTGGCTCTACGGAACTGATCCTTGCCGATGGTCGTGATGCCCGCGCCCTGACCAGCACCCGTGTGGGGGCTGTGCGACTCCAGCGGGACTTTGTTCGGGATGATCCGATGCCCCCTCAACGTCGATCGTTCCTGCAGGCCTTCATCCAGGGGTCGCTTGAACCTGCGGTCGACAAAGTGCGCCGCAGGATCAAACCCGGTGAAACCCCTGTTTTGGTGGCCACCAGCGGCACGGCGATGGCGATTGGCTCCCTTGCAGCGAGTGAAGAGGAGCGCCCACCCCGCAAATTGCATGGGTATTGCGTCACCCGGCAGAGCCTGAACAAGGTGGTTGATCAATTGATCACGATGACCCCTGCGCAGCGACGGGAGTTGGCTCCCATCAACGATCGTCGGGCCGAAATCATCGTTCCCGGTGCGCTGATCCTGCAAACCACCATGAAGATGCTGGGTGTGAAGGAGTTCGTGCTCAGTGAGCGGGCGCTCAGGGAAGGTTTGATCGTTGATTGGATGCTTCGCCAGGGTCTTCTGGAAGACCGCTTCAGCTTTCAGAGCAGCATTCGGCAGCGCACTGTGCTCCATCAGGTGCAGCGCTTTGCGGTGAACCAGAGCAGGGCTGAACGGGTTGCCAGCCATGCCCTCAGCCTCTACGACGCCACGCGAGGCGTGATGCATGACGACAGTGGCGAAGGGCGTGAACTGCTTTGGGCTGCTGCCATGCTCCACACCTGTGGCCAGCACATCAACATCAGCGCTTACCACAAGCACACCTGGTACTTGATTCGTCATGGTGAGCTGCTGGGCTATTCCGAGGCGGAGCACTTGATGGTGGCGGCCATTGCCCGCTATCACCGCCGCAGCCTGCCGAAGAAACGCCATGAGTCCTGGCAGCTTGTGGCCACCCGAGACAACCGTCGTTGTGTTCATCAGATGGCCCTGCTGCTGCGCTTGGCCGCGGCTCTGGATCGCAGGCCTGAGCCGGTGATCTCAGCACTCCGCATTCATGCGGTGAAGGGAAGTCTGGATCTGGAGATCGTCCCTGAGCGGGTCAACCAGAACGTCAGCCTTGAACAGTGGAGCTTGGAAGGCTGCGCTGAGGTGGTGAAGGAGGCGGTTGGCGTGAATCTGAGCGTCAGGGTGCAGGGCTGAGCGGGATCCAGCGGATGTCATCCACAGCGCCAAGAGTGCGTGTCTCGGCATCCGGAGAACTCAGCTGCACCAGATCAGGCCGGCCGGCGTAGATCTCCACCAGGTCAGGATTGTCAATCCTGCGCTCACCGTTCAGCAGCCCTTCGAATTCCACAACTCCCTCACGCCGTAGGGCGATCCAGCTGGGTTCGCTGCTGCTGATCGTGAGGCCCAGGTCTGCCGTTGGTGGCGCTGGAACGATGAGGGCATCGCGCTCATCTGCAACCTTGGTCACCTCCAGATCGGTTTCGCTTGGCTCAAGGGTTGGATTGGCAGGCTTCAACCCCTGGGCGAAGCGCGTCAACTCGGAGGCGTTGCTCCACACAACAAAACCAAGGCCAGCAAGCCCGGCGAGGGCCACGAGGGGAAGTGGATTGAATGTTCTCCGGTTCTGAGGAGCGATGCCCCGCGTTGTTGCCCCGGGAGTCGACCGTTTGGGCGGTCTGGTGGTGAGGGGGCCGAGGGTCTGAACCATGGCGTCAGCATCCACACCCAGATGCGAACTGATCCGGCGCACCATGGCCTTGATGAACACGGGTTCAGGCAGTTCGGTTTGATCGCCCCGTTCCAGTGCTGCCAGTTGCTCCTCGCCCATGTGCAGCTGGCCGGCGAGCTGGTTCTGGCTCAGGCCCGCAGCAGCCCGCGCTTCGGCCAACTGTCGCCCTGCTTCAACCAGGCCCGTGGCTTTGCCTTGGTCGTCCGCAGGACTCCGCTCGTTCATCAATGGGTCGATCGACCTCGTTCAAAGCTGAACTTAGGCCGATCCAACAGTGCAGAAAGCACCAAAAGGATTAAATCCCACCAAAAAATATGGGCGATACTGGATTCGAACCAGTGACCCCTTCCGTGTGAAGGAAGTGCGCTACCACTGTGCTAATCGCCCGCACAAATCGATCTTAAACCACCGCCTATTGGGGTTTCGGACGGAACAGGTGGTCGTGGTCAGGCGAGTAAAGCCGTGAGCGCTGGGGACCACCGGCAAGGGCTGGACTCACCACATAAAGCGTTGTGCGAATCAGATTGCGTTCTCGACTCACCGCAGCCATCTCCCTGAGAGGGACAACGGTGAGCATCTGATCAGGCCAGCTCACCCGATGTCCTATGGCCACGGGCGTGTCGGCGGGGTAGTGCTCCAGAAGGGTGGTTTGCACCTCTTCAACGTGTCGTGCACTCAGATAGATGCAAAGGCTGGCGCGCAGGGCGGCCAGCCGATCCAGCTGTTCCCGTTCCGGCACGCCGGTGCGACCCCCAGCGCGACTGAGAACAATGGTTTGCACCACGCCTGGAAGGGTGAGTTCGCTGGCGAGTCCGGCGGCTGCCGCTTGGTAAGCGCTGATCCCGGGGATCACTTCCACAGGGATGTCGGCGTCACTCAGGGCGCAGATCTGTTCATTGATAGCGCTGTAGAGCGCCGTGTCTCCATCGTGGAGCCGCACCACCCGTTTGCCCTGGCGCTGCCGGTCGATGAGTAGCGGGATCAGCTCTTCGAGTGTGGTCGTGCTGGTGCGGATGCGTTCGCAATCCGCCGGCGCCAGATCGGCGATGGCTGGACAGACCAGGGAATCCGTCCAGATCAGCACGTCGGCTTTGTTCAGACGGTCAGCCGCGCGAAGAGTGAGCAGGTCTGGAGCACCGGGGCCTGCGCCGACGAAACTGACAACGTGACTCAACTGCGTTGGCCTGATGGATCAGGCAGGGGTCGCTTCCGTTGATATAGCCACCAAAGTCCCAGTACGCCGAGCGCGACCAGGGTGCAACTCATCAATTGGGCGATGCGGATTCCCCCGTCGCAAGCCGGTGGAAGCGAACCGATGCAGAGAGGATCAATCCGCAGACCTTCGATCCAAACACGGCCAAGGCTGTAGCCCACCAAGTACACACAACTCATGGCGCCCGATGGGAGCATCCCAGGAGCTTTGAGTCCGCGGCGAAAGAGCAGCATCAACAGTCCGAAGAGCAGCAGGTTCCAGATCGATTCGTAGAGGAACGTCGGGTGGAAAAATTCCGACGTGCTGTACATCACAGGGCGGCTCTGCGCCGGGATGAACAGCTTCCACGGCAGGTCAGTTGGAACCCCGAAGGCCTCGGAATTGAAGAAATTCCCCCAGCGACCGATGGCCTGTCCCAAGGCCACGGAGGGAACCAACACATCCAGCACATCCCAGAAGGGTTGCCGGCGCCAGCGGCAGAACAGGATCAGCGTGATTGTTCCCGCCAGCAAAGCACCGTGGATGGCGATCCCTCCTTCCCAGATGGCCAGGGCCTTGAGCGGGTTGGAGGCGTAGTTGTGCCACTCGAAGGCCACGTAGTAAATCCGTGCTCCGATCACGGCAAACAGCACGAGCACCGGCAGGAGATCGCTGACCAGGCCGTTCTCCAGCTGTCGAAGCTTGGCCAGTCGGCTGGAGAGGTTCAGTCCAATCAAGACGGCTGTTGCAATCAGCAGCCCGTACCAACGCAGGGGAAGGAACCAGTTTTGGGTGTGAGGCAAAAATTCCCCTGGCGACTGGAAGGTCGCCAGGGGAAACAGGGCTTCAACAGCCATAGCGATCAGACGCCCTCAGCAGCCTGAACTTTTTCGATCTGCTTCTTCTTCAGCACCAACATGATCTGGGCTAGAGCCACAGCCGCGAAGAAGGCGAGCAAGCCGTAGATCCGAACGGGGTTCTGCAGAACAATTTCTGCGTCCACCTGGCCGAAGCCGCCCACGTTGGGGTCGTTGGTCAGGGCAGCACCGGCTTCGATGCTGTCGCCAACGCTGACCAGAACTTCAGGACCAACCGGAATGGTCTCGCTCACGCTGCTGCCGTCAGCAGCCTTGATGCTGACCACGCTGGCGCCGTTGTCACCAGGTTCGATGGAGGCAATGGTGCCGCTGGCAGGAGCCGTATAGACGGTGTTGTTGCTCTTCTCGCCGGTGGGATAAACCTGGCCGCGGCCGCGGTTGCCACCCACGTGGATCTGGTATTTGCCGAAGTGGATGTTGCTGTCGGTGGCGGGATCAGGGGACAGCACAGGGAAGACGATCTCTTGGTGCTCATCACCAGGAATCGGACCCACCAGCAGGATGTTGGGCTGCTTGTCGCTGTATTGGGTGAAATAAACGCCTTCTGTTTCTTCCTTGATCTCGTCGGTCCAGCGGTCCTGAGGAGCCAGGGTGAAGCCGTCAGGAAGCATCACAACAGCGCCCACCTGCAGGCCCACATCGCTGCCGTCGGCACCGATCTCCTGGAGGCCATTTTCGTAAGGAACCTTGACGCTGGCGGTGAAGACGCTGTCGGGGAGGACCGATTGGGGCACTTCAGCCTGGGTCAGCTTTTTGGCCAGGTGGCAGTTGGCGCAAACAATCTTGCCGGTGGCTTCCCTGGGGCTGTCGTAATTCTGTTGAGCCCAGAAGGGATAGGCCCAGCTGGCAGCCGGAGCAATCAACAGAGCCAGTCCGATGACCAGCGATCCAAGGAAAAGCGAGAGGTGACGACGCATGGGACGGTGAGGGGGATGCAGGCGTAGGGAAGGGAAAAATCAGGCCCACCAGGGCTTATCACCAGTTCGGAAGTCGGTCTCGGTCCACTGGCTCACGAACACGTTGTCGTTCTCCACGCTGACGTTCGCCAGGGCCAGGGAGAGAGGGGCAGGGCCACGGACCACTTTGCCGGTGGCGTCGTACTGACTGCCGTGACAGGGGCACATGAATTTGTTGGCGCCGCTGTTCCAGGGAACAACGCAACCGAGGTGGGTGCAGATGGCGTTGATGCCGTAGCTGCCGATGGCGTCTTCGCCTTCAACGATCAAATAGGTGGGATCGCCTTTGAGGCCCTGCACCAGGCTGCGATCGCCCTCGGGATGGCTGGAGAGCCAGCCGCTGGCTGTGATCGGGTTGCCCAGCTCATCCTTGGCGCTGGTGCCACCGCCACTGCCCGCGGCCTTGGGGGGGATGAAGTAATTCGCCACCGGGTAGAGGGCTCCCAGGGCCACACCGGTGACGGAGCCGAACGTCAGCAGATTCATGAACTGCCGACGACCCATTCCGGGCACATCGCTCGAGGAGAGTTGGGTCATGGCGGACGTTCATCCAGCTCAGAATGGCGTCCATTATGGATGCTTAAGTGCCTGTCAAGCTTTGCAACGACAGGCGTCTACCTGCCCCTGCCGCCCCTGCTTCTGTGCTTTATATCGCCAAGGCCGTGCCCGAGCCGCCGCTCAGTGTTGACGAGGTGATGGCCTGCTTACGCCAGCGCTGGCGGGCGACTTACGACCTTCAGCTGGTGGTTCGACGCCGTCGTTTGTACCTCCAGGTGATGTGGGCCTATCTCGAGCAACAGTCGTTCCCGATGGACCTTGAGGCCTATCGGCAGCATCTCGGTGAGGTGCTGGATGTTGTGAATCGTCTTGGTTTGGCGGGTGAGGTGCGCCAATGGCTCGGTTCCACCCGCGACAAACCCCGTCTTGGTAAGGCGTTGAGTCTTCCGCTGGAGGCGACAGGGCCGGAAGCGGAAACGCTGATCAAGGAGTTTCTGGTCTGAAGGATTCGGTCAGGGCCACCAGGCCGACGCCGATCAGGAACAGTGCCGTGATCGCTCCAGCCAGCAGCAGCATCGTGATCGGATCGGTGGATGGCGTCAGCACAGCTCCAGCCAGGGCTGAACCCAGCACAACCCAGCGCCAGGCCCCAAGCATCGGCCGCCAGCGCACCAGCCCCAGGGCCCCGAGGAGCAATTGCAGAACAGGGAGCTGAAACGCCAGCCCGGTGGCCAGCATCAGCAGCAGAACAAAATCCAGATAACGCTCGATCGACCAGAGCGGCTCCACCACATCGGCGCCGTAGCTCACCAGAAAACGAAGGGCGGCTGGTACCAGGGCCCACCAGGCAAAGGCCAGGCCCGCCATGAACAGAACCGCGGAGCCAGCGACGGCAGGGGCGATCAGGCGTCGTTCGCGGATCGTCAGGCCCGGCAGCACAAAGGCCAGGATCTGAAACAGCACATAGGGCAGGGCCAGGGTGAGGCCGGCGTAGCCGGCTACCTTCAGCGAGACGAATAAAAACTCTCCCGGTGCCAGTTGAAGGAAATGAATTCCGCTGGCTGGCGCTTCCAGCAGGCGCACCAGAGGTTTAACCCCCAGCAGGCAGGTCAGCGCTGCAACAACAACGGCCAGCAAGCTGCGCAGAACCCGTTGACGCAGTTCCTCCAGGTGATCCACCAGAGGCATCTCCACCTCATTGGGCAGATCTGCATCGCCAGGTGCCCTCCCAATGCGAATGGGCGGTGGTGGCTGCAGAGCTGGGGGACCTTCGGGGCGCTCAGACACGGACGCAGGACGGGCGGCGCAACAGGTCAGCCCGAATGTGGGCTCAGGCTAGGGGCAAGCAGCCGCTCTTCCGCGCCCTGGGGATCCCCCCAGCGGATTTCAGCTTGTCCATGGCGCACGGTGCCCGGGCTGGCACCGGGAATGCGCTGCAGCTGATCGGTGGGCACCATCACCACCGCCACCCGCGTGTTGCCCCGCGCGCGGCTGAAATAGGCCGCCAGATCCGTTGCCATCGCCAGGTCGGATTCCTCGGCCAGCCCGTTGGAGCTCTTCAACACCACGTGACTGCCTGGGCATTCCTGGGCGTGAAACCAGAGGTCACCACTGCGGGCCTGGCGCAGCGAAATCCAGTCGTTCTGGCGGTGATTCCGCCCCACCTGCACCTTGAGACCTCCGGGAGTGTTCAGTTCCAGCGGCTTCGGCTGGTCCCGTTGACGCTGCTGACGCATGCTGCGACGGCGTTCCTTGGGCTGCAACAGCTCATCGAGTTCCTCCCGTAGATCATTCAGGGCGGCCAGGCGCGCCGGGCCGTCCTGCCAGATGGCACTCAGTTGATCTTCGATGAAGGTTTCGCTCGCGCTGATCAGCTCCAGCCGTTGCTGATGGTGCTCCAGCCGCTGCTCAAGGATCGGGCGCGATCTCCGCAGTTTTTTGGCCATGCGATAGAGCGACTGGGCTTCATCGACCTGGTCGCGGCTTGGGTTGCCAAGGCAGAGGAGAGCGTCCGCCTGACGTTGAAGAGCCTCGTGCCCTTCGGTGGCCTTCAGGCGCTGGTGTTGGTCCTGCTGGGCTGCCTGTTCTTTGCTGCGCCAACGCTCCAGGCGTTGACGCAGGTCTTGGCTGACCCGTGCCAGGGCCCGTTGCTCTTGGCATTGCTGGTGCAGGGATCCCAGGGTGAGCGCCAGAGCGGGCTGTGGATGCACTTCACCCCGGAGAGCCCCCCAGACCCGGTAACGACCGTCGTTTTCCACCACCAGGGTGAACTGCTCACGCTCGAGCTGGTCCAACCAGAGCGACCAGCGTTCAAACAGGTGGCACCAGTGGCGTGCATCCAGGCTGTCCACCGGGGTGTTCAGATGGTCGCCGGCGAGCTGTAGAGCAAGGGCTGGGCTGATCCCCTGATAGGTCTGCTGCAGGGCCTTGCGCAGGGGGACCGGCACGAGAGAGAGCCGCTCCTTCCAGCGCTCAAAGCCCTCCGTTGGATCCGGTGCCAACCCCTGCAGCATCGGGGGTGGGCTGTAGGAATCACCGGTGGAGAGAGGGCGCACGCGGGACTGATGGTCCCGGACCTGTCGCCCCAGGGCAATGATCCGGCGCTGCTCATCCAGCAGCAGCAGGTTGCTGTGCCGTCCCATCAGCTCCAGCACGAGCACCCGCTGGATCGGTTCCCCAGGGCGTTGGGCAAACCGGAATTCCACCACCCGTTCAAAACCGCTCTGGTGGAGCTCCACCAGAGCCAGCTGGCGGAGGCTGTGTTGCAACTGCTGGGCGAAGGTGCTGCCGCTGCCGCTGCGCGGGGGAGGGTTGACCTCCACCAGCCGAGGGGCTTCGGCTTGCCAGCTCAGTTCCAGCCACACCATCCCCTTGAGGCTGCGGCATCCCAGCTGAATCGTTGCCGAATCCGGTTGTTGGGCCTTCTCGAAGCGGCTGGGCACCAGCTTTGGGCGCAGATCCCAGAGCACCGCGCGCAGCGTGGTGAGATCCATTGGCTGCAGGCTGGTGGAGGCGATCACCTGGAGCAGAGGGCGAGGCATCGGGGCTTCCTACTCTGCTGACCCACGCAGACGCCGCGATGTCCACCAGTGGAAAGCTCACCTTGATCACCGGCCCCAGTGGAGTCGGCAAGGGAACGCTGGTGAACCAGCTGCTGGAACGGCATCCCCAGATCTGGCTGTCGGTGTCGGCCACCACCCGTTCTCCGCGCCAGGGGGAGCAGAACGGCATCAACTACTTCTTCCACAGCCGTGCGGGTTTTGAGGCCTTGGTGGAGCAGGGAGGTTTTCTCGAGTGGGCGGAATTCGCGGGGAATTGCTACGGCACCCCCCGAGGTCCTGTGGAAGAACAGATGGCGGCAGGGCGCCCCGTGCTTCTGGAGATTGAGTTGGAAGGTGCCCGCCAGGTGCGTCGCAGTTTCCCGGACGGTTTTCAGATTTTTCTGGCTCCCCCAAGCTTTGAAGAATTGGAGCGCCGGATCCGTGGGCGCGGAACCGATGCGGAGGACGCCATTCAGCGCCGCTTGATTCGCGCTCGCGAGGAGCTCGAGGCCCAACAGGAATTCGACGCTGTCGTGATCAATGACGATCTCAAAGCAGCGTTGAACCAGGTGGAGACGCTGATGGGGCTGGGATGACGCGGAGCTGCTTTTTGCAACGCTGATCGTCGCAACCAGGACTTTCGCAACCCTGACTTTCGCAACGGGGGCAGACACAAAAAAGGGAACCCGAAGGTTCCCTTGCTTCTAGAAAATCAAACCAGATTCACATCGGGTGGAAGAGAAGATCGGGGAAGAAGCGGTTCCACTCGATCAGGATTCCGGCGGTGGCAGTGAACCAAATGGCTGCAACTACTGGAGCTGCGGTCAGAAACTTGTTCATTATTGAGGGGGCAATGTTTGAAGTCCTTTGAATCAGCGTGGTGAAACAGTCACCTTGCTGTCGTCTTCGAGCAGCTTGCCGCTGGTGAATTCACCGAAAGCAGCCAGAGGCCAGGTGGCAGCAGCTAGAAGGCTCTTGATGGCGATGCTGCGATCGATGAAGATCTCGTACTGGGCAGCATTCTTGCCGCGAGTTGCTTTCAGGTACTCACGACCGGCCCAGCCGATGCAGCCGGCGACGTACAAGAACATGATCCCGGGATAGACAAAATCACCGGCGTGGCTCCAGCGGCCATCAACGATCAGGTGGGGAAGGCCATCCTCACCACAGGAGGCCTGGCTGTACATCTCGAAGCGAGCTTTGGCCTGAGGCGTGGTGGCAGCGGCAGCACGCTGCTGGAAGCGAGCGCTTTCTGAGCAGGGTGTGAGGCCAGCCACATCCGCCTTGGCGACGGGGGCGAAGCCGAACACCAGGAGTGCTGAAAGCACGACGGCGAAGAGACGACGCATCGGAACAATTCCTCTGAACGGTGCCCCGAAAGGGCAAGATGTCACAAGTCGGACAGTAGGGGAGGCGCATCGCTTCGATGCACGCAGTGCTTGCCCTCGAAACAAGTTGTGACGAGTCCGCTGCAGCGGTCCTGCGCCGTCACGCGGATGGACGAATCGACGTTCTGGCGTCGCGGATTGCATCTCAGGTTGAGGAGCATGCCCGTTGGGGTGGTGTTGTGCCCGAAATCGCTTCGCGCCGCCACGTTGAGGCCCTGCCGGGGCTGGTGGAGGCCGTGGTTGACGAGGCGGGTGTCGCTCTGGGGCAGCTGGATGCCATCGCGGCCACGATCACTCCAGGTCTGGCCGGGGCTCTGATGGTGGCCTCGGTGACGGGTCGCACCCTTGCTGCGCTGCATCAGCGCCCCTTTCTCGGCGTTCATCACCTGGAGGGCCATCTGGCCTCGGTGATGCTTGGAGATGCCCCACCGCAGGCTCCTTATCTGGTGTTGCTTGTGAGCGGGGGCCACACGGAGCTGATCCTGGTGGCTAACGACGGCGGGATGACGCGGCTCGGCCGAAGCCATGACGATGCCGCTGGAGAGGCTTTCGACAAGGTGGCCCGCCTGCTTGGTCTGGGATACCCCGGAGGTCCTGCCATCCAGGCTGTAGCCGAAACGGGTGATGCAACGTGCTTTCGCCTGCCCAAAGGGCGGATTTCATTGCCGGGCGGCGGTTTTCACCCCTACGACTTTTCCTTCAGTGGTCTGAAGACCGCCATGCTCCGCACTGTGGAAACTTTGCGGCAAAACACCGATCCGCTGCCTCTTGCCGACCTGGCCGCCAGTTTCGAACAGGTGGTGGCCGATGTTCTGGTGCAGCGCAGTCTTCGCTGTGCTGAAGACCACGGTGTTCAGCAACTTGTGATGGTTGGAGGCGTCGCAGCGAACCGTCGCTTGCGCCAGAGCATGCTCGAACAGGGGAAGCAGCGGGGCATAGCGGTCTCCATCGCTCCCCTGGCCTTCTGCACCGACAACGCCGCCATGATCGGAGCTGCGGCCTTGCTGCGTCTGGGCCAGAACGCGGCTTGCACGTCTCTTGAATCCGGCGTAGCCGCCCGCTGGCCCTTGGATCAGGCCAATGCGCTTTACACACCAGACCCACCCTTTTAGGAAAGCCTTTTAGGCTTGAAGGCACTGTTCGGTCTATGCGTCGTGGACCAACCGGAAACCAGATCAGATGCACCGGAGCCCGTGGAGGCTGATGAGCTGAACGCTTGGAAGCGTGGCTTCACTCCACAAGCCGAAATCTGGAACGGCCGTCTGGCGATGATCGGCCTCTCCGCAGGCATTGCCGTCGTTCTTTTGGTGCGTGTGTTCAGCGGTGGCTGATCAGCTTCGGCCCCGCAGGGCCTGAGCCAGCTCGTTGGGTTTGAGGCTGACGGCAACCAGCTTGATCGCCATCAATGCGACCTGCCTCCACCAGTGCCAGCAGCGATTGATTGGTGGTCACCATCCCATCGAATCCGCTGCGCTCCATGATGTCCTCCACCTCATCGAGCGCCCCCCGCTGGATGTAGTCCTTGCAGGCGTCGGTGTTGATCAGGATGTCGTGATAGGCCGTCCGTTTTGCATCTGTTGTCTTGATCAATCCCTGGGCGATCACCCCCAGCAGCGACTCGGACAACGAACGGCGCACATTCTCCTGCTCTTCAGGTGGATACATGCTGAGGACCCTTTCCACGGTCTTCACCGCTGAATTGGTGTGCAGCGTTCCGAACACCAGGTGGCCGGTCTGGGCCGCTTCCAGGGCTGTGGACAGGGTTTCCTGATCCTGGATTTCGCCGACCAGAATCGCATCGGGGTCTTCCCTCAGGGCGTTGTGGAATCTGAGGGTGTGCAACCCCACTTTCCGGTGCCGGATGAGGGACTTGCGGCTCTCGTGGACGAACTCGACGGGATCTTCGATCGTGAGGATGTGGCGTGCCTCGTTGCGGTTGATCCAATCGATCATGGCCGCCAGGGTTGTGCTTTTGCCGGACCCTGTCGGACCGGTCACCAGGATCAGTCCCTTCGGACGGGCCGCGAGGCTCTCCAGCACGCTGGGGAGATTCAGCTGCTCCATGGTGAGGATCGTCTGCGGAATCAGGCGTAGCACCATCGCCGGGCCCCGCAGTGAATCCATCAGGTTGATGCGAACGCGCACGAAGGGGAAGGCATGGGAGCCGTCAAATTCCTTGTCGCGGTTGAAGCCATCGATCTGCTGTGGCGTCAGGATTTCCTGGAGCCATCCCTGAAAGACTTCGGCGCGGGGGACTGGCCAATCCGTGCCCTGCATGTCTCCCCGGGCCCGGTAGCGCGGCACTTCCCCAACCCCCAGGTGGACATCGGAATGGCCGGCATCATGGGCGATGCGCACGATCTCCTCGAGGCTTGGAGAGCCATCTGCAGCGGATCGGGGCGCCGGGTTGTGAACCTCCCGAAGTCCTTCTGAACTACGGGAGGCGGCTGGGCGCGGCGGGAAGCTGGGGGGGAAACCGGCTGAGCCACGTTGATGGCGAGGGATCTGTATTCAGGATCGTCTCGATGCCGGAACTGGCAAGGATTTCTCACTGTTCTCTCCGGGTTAACGCCCGTAAACTCCAGCGGTCCGTCCGGATGGAATGGCTGAACAGCCCCGCGTCACGATCGTTCTGGGAACGCGTCCGGAGGCGATCAAGCTGGCTCCGGTCATCCGGACGTTTCAATCCTGTGATGCATTGCAGACCCGTGTCGTCCTGACCGGTCAGCACCGCGAAATGGTGGGCCAGGTGATGGATCTGTTCCATCTCCAGGCGGATCAGGATCTCAATCTGATGGCACCCCGTCAGACCCTGACCCATGTCACCTGTGCTGCGCTGCAAGGGCTGCGGGAAGACTTTCAGGCCTACCCCCCGCAGTTGGTTCTGGTGCAGGGCGACACCACCACGGCGTTTGCCGCTGGTTTGGCTGCGTTTTACGAGCAGATCCCGGTTGGTCATGTGGAGGCCGGCCTGCGCACTGACAATCTTTTGGATCCCTTCCCAGAAGAAGCCAACCGTCGGCTCCTTTCTCAGATCGCAACCCTTCATTTCGCTCCGACGCTCAAGGCTGAATCCAACCTGAAAGCATCCGGGGTGGTCGGGGAGATCGCCGTGACCGGCAACACCGTGATCGATGCCTTGTTGTTGATGGCGGAATCGGCGCCGGATGTTCAGTTCGATGGCCTCAACTGGGATCAACAGAGGGTGATCCTCGCCACGGTGCATCGCCGTGAAAACTGGGGTGAGCGGCTGCACGACATCGCTGCAGGAATGCTGCAGGTGCTTGAGCGCTACCCCGATACGGCGCTGCTGCTGCCGATGCACCGCAACCCGACGGTGCGTGAACCGCTGCAGGCCCTGCTTGGAAGCCATCCCCGAGTCGTTCTGACCGAACCTTTGGACTACGACCGTCTCGTTGCAGCGATGAAAGGTTGCTGCCTGTTGCTAACCGATTCCGGTGGTCTCCAGGAGGAGGCCCCTGCGCTCGGCAAACCCGTGCTGGTTCTGCGGCGAACCACAGAGCGGCCGGAGGCCGTTGATGCGGGCACTGCCCGGCTGGTGGGCACCGATCCCGATGTGATCCTGGAGGAGACCTCGCGGCTGCTTGGGGATGCCACGGCCTATCAAGAGATGTCCCGCGCCGTTAACCCCTTCGGCGATGGTCACGCCAGCGAACGCATCCTTGAACGCTGTCGGCGACAGCTCGGGGTCTGAAGCGTCCTTCAGCAGCGATGGCTGTTACCGCTGGTGGCTGCGGCGATGCCTGGGTGCCGGCGAAGGGTGCCTCCTTTTCGTGGGTCTGAATCCCTCGAGAGCTGATGGCCAGCGTGATGATCCGACCCTGCGCCGTTTGATCGGCTTCGCCAGGCAATGGGGATATCGGGAGTTGCTGGTGCTGAATCTGTTCGCCCGGATGTCGCCGTCTCCGGCGGCGTTGCTGCGGGTGAAGGACCCCATCGGTGAGCAGAACGACGCGATCTTGAACCGCTGGTTCAACCACTGGTCCCGAACATCTGGGGTTGATCTCTGGTGTGGGTGGGGGGCGAATGGGGCGCGATGGGACCGGACTCAGCTGGTTCTTGGAACCATTCAGCATTTGCTGCCGCACCGCCGACGCTCCGTTCCCGACTCGCCGCATCCTCTGATGCTCGGGCAGACGGCCTCGGGGCAACCGCGCCATCCGCTTTATGCCCCGCGTAACGCCTGTCTTCGCCCTCTTCTCTGGGCAGACCCGGAACCGATCCGTCATCCTGTGGGGACCGTGATGGATGTCTTTCCGCGCTGATGTCCCGTACGCCCCGTCGCTACGCCGTCCATCTCCACCTTGTGGGAGGGCAAACCGAACGGGTGTTTTTTCCGAAACTCGAGACCTTCCAGGAGTGGTACCAAGGGGTGGTCAATGCCGAGAACCAGGGCGGTTTCGTCAACGTTCCCCTCAGTGACCTGGAGGGCGAGTATCTGGTCGTACGCCCCCAAGCGGTGATCGGCGTGCGCGTGGAACCTCAGTTCTCCTCTGTCGATGACGCCTGAGCGTCTGGGCCTCCTCTGGGGCGTCACGGTTTCCTCGGGTGCTGCAGCCCGTTTTCTGGCGGCCAAGTCGGAATTTCCTGGGGTGGTGTTGCTGCTCCTGTCGGGGCTGCTGATCGGTCGCTCTGGTCTGGGTTGGGTGGAACCCCTTGATCTCGGCTCCGGGCTTGGAACCGTGGTGGGTCTTCTTGTCAGCCTGGTGCTGTTCGATGGCGGACTGAATCTGCGTCTGCCTGGAGACACGATCAAGGCCACGGTGCAGCGCATCGCAGCCCTGCGTCTGTTGATCTCCCTGGGAGGCGGTCTGTTGGCGGCCCATTGGCTTGCTGGCCTCAGCTGGTCGCTTGCGGCTGTGTTCAGTGCCATCGTGCTGGCCACGGGGCCAACGGTGGTCACACCCCTGGTGCGTCAAATTCGGCTCGCACCTCCTCTGGGCGAAGTCCTGGAGGCTGAGGGACTGTTGCTTGAGCCCATCGGCGCCGTTTTAGCCCTGCTGCTGTTGGAGCTTGTCCTTGGCAACCTGCATGGCTGGCGGGAGGTGATGCTCGGCCTGCTGTATCGATTGGGCGGTGGTGTGCTGATTGGCGCGAGCGTCGGCTGGCTGCTGTCAGAACTGCTGCGACGGCTCAAACCCGATCAGTTGAAGGGGCTCCCGCTTCAGCTCAGTCTGGGTTTGCTGTTTCTGATGTATGGCGTCAGTGAGTGGCTTCTGCCGGAATCCGCCCTGCCTGCTTCGGTGGCGGCGGGCATCGTTGTCGGTCGACGTCCAGGCCCCCACACCGCTGAATTGGATGGTTTGATTCAGGAACTGGCGCAGTTGGCGATCACGATGCTGTTTCCGCTGCTGGCTGCTGACGTCTCCTGGGCTGAACTCAGTCCGCTGGGTTGGGGCGGCATCCTCTGTGTGCTGTCGTTGATGCTCGTGGTGCGTCCGATCGGCGTAGGTCTGGCCACCATCGGGTTGCCCTACAAGCTTGAACAACGGCTGTTTCTGGGTTGGCTCGCTCCTCGAGGCATCGTCACCGCAGCGGTGGCCTCTCTCTTCGCGATTCGCTTGGAGCAGGCCGGCATCCTGGGGGCAGGACGCCTTCAGGGGTTGGTGTTCCTCACCATCCTGATGACCGTTGGCTTACAGGGCCTCACGGCTCAGCCGTTGGCTCAGGCTCTTGGCCTAGTTAAAGCCGAGGATGACGAGCCTGCCTCAGCCGAGGCAGCGGCGCAGACGCGGCAGGTCCTCACCGATTCGGGCCAGCAATGACCAGGTGGTGATCAGATCGGGGCCTTGAAGACGCCCCAGCAGAGCGGCGCGCAGTGACTTCATCACAACCCCTTTCTTCACACCGGCTGCTTTGGCGGCATCCCCCAGCCAAGTCTTGGCTTGATCGACGTCGCTGCCGTCCCAAGGGTTGTTCTCGAGCCGCTGAAGCAGGTCCGCAATGGCTGCCTTGGCTCCTTCGATCGCGAGTTGCTCGAGGGCATCGTCCTGGAGCTCCGGACGATCAAAGAACGGTTCCGCCTGATCGACGCCATCTTTGAGCAAGGTGAGGGATGGCCCCAGCAAGGCGCAGAGGTCCAGGCACCAGCTCTTGTCGCTCGGAGGGGTCCAACCGCGTTCGGTCCACAGAGGCGTCAGTTCATCCAGAAGATGGTCCGCCGTCCAGCCATGCAGAACCTGGGCATTCAGCCAGTTGAGCTTGTCCCAGTCGAAACGCGCCCCGGCTTTGTTGACGCGGTCGAAACCAAAAACGGCTGCGGCCTCACGCAAGCTGAACCGTTCCTCCATGCCCTCCGGTACGGACCACCCCAACAAGGTCATGTAGTTGGCGATGGCGTCAGGGGTGTAGCCCATGGCGCGGAAGTCGTTGATGGAGGTCACCCCATCCCGTTTTGAGAGCTTGCGTCCCTCGGCATTGAGGATTAGAGGAGCGTGGGCAAAGGTCGGCAAGGGCAGGCCCAGCGCTTCGTAGAGGAGCAGTTGCTTGGCGGTGTTGGCAATGTGATCTTCACCGCGGATCACATGGGTGATGTCCATCGCGGCGTCATCCACCACCACAACAAGGTTGTAGAGGGGGTCGCCGATTTGATCCGCCGGGGCGCGACGGGCAATCACCATGTCTCCGCCAAGGTCTGAGCCTCGCCAGCTCATGGCGCCACGCACCAGATCATTCCAGCGAATTTCGGCAGCGTCATCGATGCGAAAACGAATCACCGCTTCACGGCCTTCTGCCTGAAACGCCTGCTCCTGCTCGGGGGTCAGACACCTGTGGCGGTTGTCGTAGCGCGGGGCTTGATTGGCCGCTTTCTGCGCATCGCGCATGGCCGTGAGTTCCGTTTCGCTGGCGTAACAGCGGTAGGCCAGTCCCCGATCGAGCAGGGTCTGTATGGCATCACGGTGCTGCCCCACCCGTTCGCTCTGGATGACGGGTTCCTCGTCCCAGTCGATCCCGAGCCACTGCAAGCCTTCGAGAATGTTCTGGGTGTACTCGGGCTTGGACCGCTCCTTGTCGGTGTCTTCAATGCGCAGCACGAACGCGCCTTGCTCGTGCTTGGCGTAGAGCCAATTGAAAACAGCGGTTCGCGCCGTTCCAATATGGAGCGTGCCCGTCGGGCTGGGGGCCAATCGAACGCGCACCATCGTGGCTCTTGGTGGTGAGAACGGGACCGACGGGATTCGAACCCGCAACTTCCGCCGTGACAGGGCGGTGCTCTAACCGGTTGAACTACGGTCCCAGATCTGATTCAGAACTCGCGAGACGCGCTCCGAAGAATCTGATCTGTGTCGCTTGCGCGACCTAATCAGTATCAACTGTCGCCCTGCCCTCCGTCAACAACTGAGCCATGGATCAGCCTGGATTTGTCATGCTGGCGCCACCACAAAAAAATCCCGACGACAGAGTCGCCGGGACATGAGGGAAAACATCAGCTCAACGCTCAATAACCAACAATTCAGGGACGGAATCCTGCAGGTTCGATGAGCCGAACCTGATTGCCGCGGGCTGTGAATTCACGCCCTTGATCACTCTGAACGACCACACGGCCGCCGGACTTGACGCGTATCACTCGGGCACGGACCCAGCCGAGGGCGGCTGACTCCAACACCTTCACAACATCACCAGGTTGAAGATCCAACTCCATGCTCAGAACCGGGAAACTGCACGAGGGGAACATCGGACGCGCCGTGGAGGACTCGAACCCCCGACATCAGGTTTTGGAGACCTGCGTTCTACCAACTGAACTAACGGCGCAAGGCGATGTACCCCTCAGCCAACGTTGAAGTTGGCAACTGATTGAACGAGGTCGAAACCTCAGCGATCGAAGCGCTGCTTCACGCGGGTGGCCTTGCCCACCCGTTCCCGCAGATAGAAAAGCTTCGCCCTGCGTACTTTACCGCGCCGTTCCACCTTGATGGAAGCCACCTGGGGGCTGTGCAGCATGAACACCCGCTCAACGCCGATGCCCTGGAAAATCCGGCGCACGGTGATGGTCTGGTTAAGGCCACCATGGCGCTTGGAAATCACCACGCCTTCGTAGGGCTGAACACGCTCCTTGTTGCCCTCGCTGATGCGAACACCAACGCGCACGGTGTCGCCCACGTAGATCTCAGGGAGATCATCCTTCTGCTGAGCCGACTCAAAGGAGCGAATCAGAGCTTCAGGACTCAGTTTCTTGGCAGGGGCACCGGAAGCATTGCTGGCCTTCGCCGCTGCCTTAGGTGCTGTTTCCACAGCCGTTTCGGTGTTGTCGTCGGTCACCGCTGTGTCCTTCGAATCGGCTGCCATCCCAGCTCCGCGTTGAATCGCCAAACTATGAGTGTACCTTTCGACGCCATCGCTCCATTAGGAGCCCTATGCCTGTGATCAGCATCCACAGCAGGCCGATGGCGTTGAGAAGAACGACGACCGGTTCCAAGGTGGAACCAAGCCATTCTCCCTCGTGCACGACCATTAACCAGTGAACCTGGTCTCGGCTGGCTCCGAACCAGTCCCGTGCCAGGCGGTAACTAACACCGGAGAACACCGTCACCAGCAAAGGCGCCAGAACGAAGGGTGCAACGCTTCGATGCAGTTCCCGCAAGCGCGCAAGCAGCGACATGACCGGCATCAATTCGGTTGCTGTTGATAGCGTGACGGATATTGGGCTGAGCCATGAATCTCTTTGCTGATCTTCTGGCATCCACCCAGGCAGCGCAGGGGCAAGTGACGGCGACGGGCCCGCGCATTCAGAGGCGTCGCGGCGTTGAGATCAAATCAGCCCGTGAAGTGAAGATCATGCGCCAGGCCAGCCACATCGTCGCCACCGTGCTGCGGGAGGTGATGGGAATGGTGGAGCCAGGTCAGACGACGGGAGATATTGATGCCTATGCGGAAAAACGCATTCGAGAGATGGGGGCGACCCCAAGTTTCAAGGGCTATCACGGTTTTCCGGCGAGCATCTGCGCCAGCATCAACAACGAAGTGGTGCATGGCATCCCCAGTCCGAAGCGTGTGATCCGCCAGGGCGATCTACTGAAGGTGGATACCGGCGCCTATTTCGAGGGCTACCACGGCGACAGCTGCATCACGATCTGCGTGGGAGATGCACCCCAGGAAGCACAGACCTTGAGCCGTGTTGCCAAGGAAGCCTTGATGGCTGGTCTGAGCCAGGTCAAAGCAGGTAACACCTTGCTGGATATCGCTGGAGCCGTTGAAGACCACGTCAATGCCAACGGTTTCAGTGTTGTGGAGGATTACACCGGCCACGGTGTCGGCCGGAACCTGCACGAAGAACCTTCCGTGTTCAATTTCCGCACCGACGAGCTCCCCAATGTCACCTTGCGTCCTGGCATGACCCTGGCGATTGAGCCCATCCTCAATGCCGGCAGCAAGGCCTGCCGCACCTTGCGGGATCAGTGGACTGTCGTCACTCGCGACGGCTCTCTCTCGGCGCAGTGGGAGCACACCGTTTTGGTGACCAGTGATGGATGCGAGATCCTTACCGATCGGGGCGACTGAGGATCCGGCTGTAGATCCGCCGTCCAAGCTCGGTCAGAGGCATCAAGACATACGTCAGTGGGTTTGGTGTCACGATCACCAGGCGAAACCCCCAGCTCGCCTGGCGAACCACTTGGTCTGCGACGAAATCGGCGCCCATCACCCCAATCGGATTGAGCGATGAGCGAAAGGGGCCGAGCACCAGCTTGCGCAGGATCAGGGCTTCTCGTCCGGTGGCATCAAGCACCGCACCGCGGATGCTCACCAGTTGCCCCAGCATTCGCTTGGTGAGTTCATACACGGGACTGACGGCAGGCTGAATTTCAGCCTCTGAGGTGTTGATCCACACCTCCCTCGGATCAGCCTGCGGCGATGCTCTGCTGATGGCCTCAAATCGCTGCATCAGCCTCCAGCTGCTCAAGGTGTTGATCTCCAGCGCCTGATTGATCACTTCAGGGCTTTGGCCGCCTTGAGGATTGATCCCGTGGTTCAGCACCAGAACATCGAGCTCCTCCAGATCGGCGTCCAAGCTGGCTTCGTCTCCGCAGCTCCAGCTCACCCAACGGTGTGGGCCGTCCGCTTGCTCTGGAGGTATAGATCCGTGGGTGAAACCGACGACGTGGGCGCCTGCGGAACGGAAGCAACGGGCCAGGGCTGCGCCGAGGGCTCCACGAGCGCCTGTGATGCCGATCCGTTTGCCGAGAAAGGGGGACTGGGCCATGGGGCCAGCTTGGGGCATCCTTGAAACGAGCGGGGCACGAATCAAGCACCAGCTGTGTCAGATGCCGCCCAACTGGTTCTGTTCGCTCCCTACTGCGGTGGCGTCAGTCGCGAGCAGGATCTATCCGCAGCCCTGCAGATCCTGGGGCGGGGCGCATTGCAGGGGCGGCGTCCGGTGGTCGGAAGCGATGGACACCCCTACGAACTCCGCTGGAATGGGGTCGCTGCACCGATGGAGAGGCTGGACTGTCAGCTTCGTTTTCCCGGTCATCCCGAGGGAGATTTTGATTTCGCCATCACCACCCATCAGCTGGTGGTCTGGTTGATGGATTGTTCCCATCTGCAGCCATCGGAGCCCGATTTGCCCAATGGGTTCTGGCAGTGGTTGTTGATCGAGCGCGGAGATGCTCCTGAACAGGCCTAGATTCAGTGGTGTCAGGCATCACCTCCATGGGAACGACACTGTTGATCGGATCGTGTGAGCCGTTCAGTGGGAAGTCGGCCCTTGTTCTTGGAATTGCTCAGCAGCTCGCCCGTGCCGGACAGCAGATCAGGTTCGGAAAGCCCCTGGCCACAAGCCTGGACTGGGATCCGAACCAGGGGGCGTTGCCTCAACCACTCATCGACGACGACGTTCGATTTGTTGGTGAAACGCTGAATCTGCCGCCTGAGCGTTTGATTCCTTCGATGCATCTGCTGTCTCCGACCACAGCTGCCCAGCGGCTTGGCCAAGGCGAGTTGGATGCTGGCCAAGGTTTTGCGGAGCTGCGCCAGTGCATTCAGTCTGATGATGGACTCACACTCTTGGAATGTGCGGGAAGTCTCCAGGAGGGTTTGCTGTACGGCCTCAGCCTTCCGCAGCTGGCCACAGGTCTCGATGCCAAGGTCGTTCTGGTGCACCTCTGGCAGGACAGCCGCAGTGTGGATGCGCTGCTCGCGGCCAAGCAGACCCTGGGTGACCGTCTGGTTGGAGTGGTGCTGAACGCCGTCACTCCAGAAGAGGTCGACAGCTTGGAGCGACAGGTGGTTCCTGCCTTGCAGGGCCTGGGCTTGCAGGTGTTTGGCGTTATGCCCCGTTCTCCTTTGCTGCGAAGCGTCACGGTCGGCGAGTTGGTGCGGCGCCTCAATGCCCGGGTGATCTGTTGCCAGGAACGGCAGGAACTGCTGGTGGAAACCCTGAGCATCGGCGCGATGAATGTGAATTCCGCCATGGAGTTCTTCCGCAAACGACGCAACATGGCTGTTGTGACGGGAGCTGATCGCACCGACATCCAGCTGGCCGCCCTTGAAGCTTCAACCCAATGTTTGATTCTCACTGGGGCTGGGGAACCTCTCCCTCAATTGATCAATCGCGCCGAAGAATTGGATGTGCCTTTGCTCAAGGTGGAGCACGACACCCTGGCCACGGTGGGGGTGATTGAGCAGGCCTTCGGCCATGTTCGCCTGCATGAAGCCGTGAAGGCCACCTACGCCTTCCGTCTTGTGGAGGAGCATTGCAAGCTTGATCAGCTCTTCAATGCATTGAATCTGACGGTTCAGCACGCTTGATGGTTGCTAACTTCCGATGAAATCAGGCGGCAAGTTTTCCTTGGGTCAGTCACTGGATCTGCCGGCTCTTGATCGGGTTGACACGCTTGCGCAGGAACTCGCTCTGCTGCAGGACAAAAGCCAACGAAGGATCGCCATTCTCGGTAGCCGCCATGTGCCCGTTGTGGCGGTTCACCTGATCGAATTGGTGGCTCGCTCATTGGTGCAGGAAGGCCATTCTCTGATCACATCCGGATCTCAGGGGGTGAATGCAGCAGTGATTCGCGGGTGTCTTGAGGTGGATCCCTCCAAGCTCACCGTGCTTTTGCCCCAGAGCCTCGATCGGCAGGTTCCTGAAATCCGAGATCTCTTGGATCGGGTGTTGCACCTTGTGGACAAGCCCGAGCAGGACGACCTGCCCTTGCCGATGGCCAGCAGTTTGTGCAATCAAGAGATCATCAACCGTTGTGATCAGTTGATCTGTCTCGCATTTCACGACAGTGAAACCCTGCTGGCGAGTGCACGAACTGCTGAGGACATGGGGAAGGTGGTGAGCCTTCTGTATTTCGACTGATCAGCCGGCGGCGCTGATCACGGCCCGCAGTCCCTCCACGTAGCAGATGCCAACGGCAGTCACCCCCGTAGCCCAGCAGAGTCCCCTCAGGGGTGGGACGTTGCTGACATAGGCAAACAGATAAACAAATCGGATGCCTGGCCAGATCCACGCTGCTGCGATGGCTGTGGGGCTGCTGACTCCGCTAATCAGACACAACAGCATGGCCGGTGCCCCCAGGGTCAGTGCTTCCCAGCTGTTCTCCTGTGCCCACACGGCGCGCTGCCCGAAGGCGGGCAGCCGTTCAAACATCGCCCGAGGCGCCTGAAGATCCGCCATGGTGAAGTCGGCTTTGGCCCGTCCGGCACCGGTGAGCACGATACTCACCATCACGACGGCTCCCATCAGGCAAAGGGCCCAGGCAAACGCAGGAGTCATGACATCCAATCAATCCCCGGGACCCTAACGGGCTCAGGTGGGCCACACCCTGCTGGAGATCGATGGGTTTCTAAACTGGAGGATCGACAGGTTTGCGACATGGCCAGCACTTATTCCTTCGATGTGGTCTCTGACTTTGATCGTCAGGAGCTGGTGAACACCCTTGATCAGGTTCGTCGTGATGTTGGCAACCGTTATGACCTCAAGGATTCCGGCACCGAGATCGATCTTGAGGAAACGGAGCTGGTGATCACCTCGGCCAGTGATATGACGCTTCAGGCGGTGGAGGATGTGCTGCGAACCAAAGCGACCAAACGCAACCTCTCCCTCAAGATTTTCGATTTTCAAACACCTGAAACCGTCGGAGGCAACCGGGTAAAGCAGGTGGTGAAGCTGCGTAAGGGCCTCAGTCAGGAGATTGCGAAGAAGTTGAGCAAGATGGTGCGCGATGAGCTCAAAAAGGTGACGGTGGCGATCCAGGGTGAAAGTGTGCGGATCACCGGTAAGAGCAAAGATGACCTGCAAGCCGCGATTCAGCTCGTCAAGAGTAAGGAAGATGATCTTGATGTTCCTCTGCAGTTTGAGAACTATCGCTGATTAAAAGAAAGACTTGTCGGTGATCAACAACGAGTTTTTGAAATTCTCCGGCATGATTTTTAGCCTCGTCACATATGGTTGGTACGTTTTTTCGATGAGAGCTGACGTTTAATTGCTCTGGTCCCGGGCCCGTCGGGCATCGATGATCTTTGCCAGTTCCAGCACATAGCCGGCGGTGCACCAGCGCCCATGGCTGCGGGATCGGTTTTCAGGGTCCGAACGGATTTCAGCGGTCTCGGCCATCACGAGATCCAGCTCTCCCTGCGGCAGGTCATAGAGCTCCTGTAATTCCAGTTCCCGGCTGAGCAGATGGCTGCGAAACCATTTGCGGTTTTGTTCTTGGGGCGGGATGTCTTGGCTCAAGGGGCATCACTGCGTTGATGTAATTCAGTTTGACGCCGCGAGTCAGGAAGGGAGTCGCAATGCCTTGTACTTGCAGTGGTTTTGAAGTTGACGCTCATGGATTCTCAGGACTCTCCTGACTCCATAAGCCAGAACCCAAGCCAAAAGGGCACTGGATCTTGTGTTGAGAGGTCTAGGGCTACGAAGGGCTACTGGATCAATGGATCTGGCTTGGCTTTTGAGGGGCGTCAGCTCTAAGCCCGAGCCCCATGTAAGGGAGAGGGATGCTGAAGAAGCCACCCAGGGTGAGGGACAACAACGGTGCTCTCCAAGTCAGGTTGAGGTTGGGTGGTCGAGACCATTTCATCAATCGGATTGGTCGTTTCGAAGATCCAGTCGCCCAAGCAAGGGGGCAAGCCATCTGTGCCGAGATCTGGAGAGATGCCCAGCAAGGGGATTTGGACTTATCCCTGAATCGATACCGCCCACTGGTGAAGGGTCGAGACCAGGACTTGCTCGATGCCCTCAGGTCATTGGCAGAGGAGAAGAGGCAGGCAAGGGTTACGCATGCCTATCGAGTGGTGAAGAGGTTTGGCTTGCCGATCAGAACCAAAGCCGAGGTTGATCGCTTTCTTGCGTGGATGAAGGCAGAGGGGTTAGCGGCATCCACTCAGTCCACGATCCTTTGCACGATTCGATCTGTGCAACCAGGCAATGAGCCATTGCGGTCGGTTCAGGTCAAGGTGCCAGCCAGGTCAGTGCAGGCGGAGGTGCTGAGTAGGGAAGAGATCAAGAGTGTGCTGGACGATCTCAGAAGCAATGAGGAGTGGTTTTACCCCTGCTTTGCCTTGTGGCTCGGCACAGGTCTCAGGAATGCAGAAGTGATTGGTCTGACCTGGGACTGTGTACGCCTTGAGGAAGGCGAGCTGTTGATCAGCAAGACGCTGAGGCGTGATGGCACTGCCACACTTCAACGGGTGTGGTCAGGCACCAAGACAGGCAAAGCACGTGTTGTGCCGTTGAGTCAGCAGGTCGTTGAGGTGCTCAGTCAGCACAGAGAGACCATGAAGTGCTTGGGGCTGAATACGAAGAATGGCTTGGTGTTTGTGACGCCAAGAACCCATGGGCATTTGTATGACGCGGGGTTAGAGAAGGTCTGGAAGCGATCGCAGCGTCGTGTTGGACTAGCTCCAAGGCGTCTGTATGCCCAAAGGCATTCATTCCTGAGCCATGCCTTGGCGATGGGGAACAGTCCTGCTGATTTGGCAGCAGTGGCAGGACACCGCACTGAGGAATTGCTCAGGACCTATGCCAAGCCCACAGGGCGAGTGAAGGTGCCGACATGGTGAGGCAGAGCAAAGACCAGTGGATTGAGGAAAGGAGGGAGAAATTCAGATGTCCTCATTGCGGAGACGTCATTGCCTGCTCTGAGGAGGGAGACCTTGGTTTGTATTCAGCCAAGATTTTCAGAAGGCACCAGCAGGCGTGTGAGCGAGAAAAGATGAGCCACTAATGATTTGACCAGTGCCCTTGCTGAAGGGGTCTTCTACTGGCATATAAGGCAGGATGTGTGCCAATTTTTGCGGCTATATCAGGGGTCTTAAGCTTGCCGATTTTTTGGCTCAAAGCCATTGCTAGCACTGGCTTCTGAAAGCCCTTTTTTGTCTAGATATGGGGTGGAAACTAAGTGTCCCACGCTAGCCAGTTTAGGCGTCTATTTGCCATATAATATGTGTATCGAAACGAGGGCAGGACGCCTCCTCTGCGATACACAAATAAAATATTCGCCACTGCATATGTGCTCTGGCGAAGACGATAAGCCGTCTTTAAACCCTATCGGTGAGAAACACCGAGAACAAACAATCTGTACTGTATGGAGTCTGCTATGAAAAGCTATCAGAAGTTGCATGAAGCGCTGAGCGGAAGCAATAGTCTTATTAAGACGAAGGTTTCTGGGACTGGTTTTGCCTTTACTTGTTTTAGTAAAGATTGCCTGAGTTATCGATCTGTTGCTACTGCGATGCGTGTTTGGCTGGAAAGTGAATCGATCAATGTGAATGTTGGCGTTGCATCTAGTTGTACGTTTGCCGATGTTGAATCTTTTGTCGCGAGCCAACCAGACAAGCATGTGCTTACTTTCCCTGGCTACCTATTTGTGGTTGAAGCAATGCCCCTCTTGACTGGTTTTGATCTATTTATGGATGGTGTTGTTTTCAGCTGGAATCGACGTGCAGCCCGCCTTGCAGGTGCTGCCCGTTGATGCACTCCCCAGAGCAACTGCTGCAGGATCTCTCAGTGACCTTGCAGCATCTGGGATGGAGAAAGACTGACAGTGGGGTGTATCGCTTTCGGTGCCCCTACTGCCAACACGACAGTCATGCCCCTGGTTACGTCCACAAGGGGTATCTCCATCCTGATAAGGGGTCACCAGATCGATGGCGCTTTAAGTGCCATCGCTGCGGCACGGCAACGACCTTGCTGGACTTCGTGAGGGAGCATGCAGCTCACCTCCTGCTGCCTTCCCCAGAGGTCTTAGAGGTGCCCTCACCAGAGGATGTTGATGCTTGTGGTGATGAGGAGAGGGTTACTCGCCTTCCACCTCAGAAGGGCATCTCGGATGCTCTCTGGAGGTCACGGCATCTACCGAGACATCTCTATAGGGGTAATCGAAGGATCCTTAGTGATGAGTACCAGTAGTCCTTATTCCCTTGAAATAAACCTCAGTTGAATATGACAGCAGGCTACGCATAACTGTTTCTGACTGAAAACTCTTATACATAGTGGTGAAGGTATACGAAATTTAGATTCAAGACTCTTTTGAGTTTGAATCGATTGGATCATGGCTTATGAGCTTTGATTCCGCACTGCTTCCGCTTTAAGTGCGCTTGGGTCCTCTTTGGAGTACTTCTTGATTCAAAAGTGATTGGCTTTAAGGTTGAAAACATATAAATAGATTCAAATGCTTTCTAGAAGTCAAGTGTGCTTGTTGCCTGAGGCTTTACTCTCATAGATCCAGCTGTATCGATGATCAACTGACATCACTATCTTTTCTGTTCAAAAAACTATGTATATCACTAAGACCCCTTCTACTAATGTCTCCTTCAATCGAAGAGAAGTCAATGCTTTTCGTCAGATGGAGGAAGCCTTGATGCGTAAGACCAGACTAACAAGGTCTGGTTGCTACAAGGTGGCAATGGAAGACTTTTATTTCAAGCACTTTCCAAGACGATGAATATCAAGTTAGATAAGAAGAGTGAGGCTCTTCTCAAGGAGATGCTTAGAAAGAACTCTCGTTATGGATCTGTAAATCTCATGCTCAAAGAGGCAGTAGGACTGTTCTATGCTTCAGAGAGGAAGAAAGGATTTCGTTGAGTTATGAGTAGGCATAAAAGAATTCTTCAAGTGTAAATTCAGTCCATGCAGGAATCCTCGACCAACTCATCCATAGATGACTTGGTAAGTCTTTCGAGGTACTGCTCCTCGGTCTCGTCAGTGTCCCAGTCGCCTTCTTCCTTGTTGTACCTGTAGGTAGCGGTCAGGGCATCGATGAACTGCTCTCTGCTGTATTCAGCCTTATCGCTCATCTGAACAGTGCTTCTCGATAAGGGCTTGAGAATTCTGATTCCCTAGGCTGGCACCTATTGTCCAATATTCACACGCTTTCTTATTGTTTCCTAAGTCAAAGTATATTGATCCAATATTGTGAGCAGCAGAGTTTAAAGAAGGATTGATTTCATAGGATTTTTTGAAATCTCTAATAGCACCCTCAAGGTCACCTGATTCTCTTTTTATGACACCACTGTCGTACCAAATTTCAGCTGAGGTTGGATCTAAGGATTGCGCGCGAGTAATTGCTTCCTGAGCTTTCTCACTATCTTTGTTGCCGCTGTATAGGCAAGCTGCCAAACGTAGAAACTCAGCATTAAATTTTGAATACTCTTCTTCGCTCCAATCCCACATGTCGAGGCATTTTTCATAAGCGTTAATGCCTAACTTATACTCACCAAGATTTAGGAAAGAGTTGGCTAAATAATATGATGATTTAGCCAGCATAGCAAGATCGAACGATTCGTTTGAATCATCTCTTTTCTGCATATTTATGGCAATTGCCTGCAATAGATGGGTGGTAGATGCTTCGAATTCGCCTAATGAATTCTCGATTTTGCCTAAATCAAAAAAGTCCTCGACATACGTCTCTTCTAGCTCGATGGTTTTAAGATAAATTTTCCTTGCTTGCTTTAGCTCTCCGAGAGAATAATGAAGCAAACCCTTTAGCCTTATTGATTGTCCATGGCTGTTGTTGATTTCAAGTGCCTTGTTGCAGTTGCTTAAAGCACTTCTAAGGTCTCCAGCTTTCCACTCTGAAAGCGCAGTATTGAAATATTCCCTGTAGCCAATATTTTGCGGCAAGTCGGATTTTATTGGTGAATTTCTTAAAAGGATTGTGCCGCCTTCATTTGTTTGTTCATAAGCTAGCTCTGCAAATTCACATTTGTCTATCCAGACTTCTATGTAATCAACTAACTCGTCTGCTTTGAAAGCGCTCGTTTCGATTACACTTGTTTCTGATAGCAACTCTTCTCTACTCATTGTCGCGACATCCTTCTTGAATTGTTGCAAAGATGTTTCGTCAGGCTTTGTGCCGCCATCCTCATGGCAAAGGTATGCATAGTCATTGATTACAGCCTGTCGGAGTTCCTTGATTCCATATTTGATTTGTGAAGCTTGTCCCCATCTATTCAAGAATTCACGCATCTCTAATGGAGAGTCATTTCCTGCAGCCTCTTCGGATAATTGAGTGTCAGTCATCGAGAAAACCTTCTCCTTGTAGCTAGAAATTGAAAATCCCTTTGCATCTTCAAATATCTGACATTCCCACTCTTTTCTCTGGATAACTGCATCGATAATGTCTCCTCTTTTATATGGACCATTGCCATACTCAATTCCATACTTATTTGTACTTGATAAGAGCTTAAATGCCTTGACCTCGAAGGCATCAGAATCTTCTGCTGACGTTACAAGATCTACATTAGTGGATGCAATAGTCCAAATCATTGCTTCTCGCACAACATAAATCTCATCCACCATTTTCTTGCTTTCGATAGAGGATTGAATCTCTAAAAACTTGTCGTAGTTCTCACCCTTGTCGCGTTCTTCACGTGTGCCACCATCGATTAGGTTGAGTAACTTGTTGCAGTAAAGACTGCATCCATAGACAATGTATTGCTCAAGCTCATTCGCTCGGTCGAACTGCTTTTGAATATCTTCCTCTCTAAGTCTCTTCCGCAGTCTTGTGTCAGTTTCATCGAAGATAGGATGCAGGAAATACTTTCCAAACGCATCCTTGTCTTCAAGGCTTTGACCATGCATATTTACCGCCATGCATGCAGTAGTTAGATTTCTAAGTCGAAATAGCATGTATTCATCTTTGTATTTGCTTGCAACCTCAAGCTGTGTGAAGTATTCGATGCCAAGCTGATCTTTAAGTTTTTGAAACTCTTGAAGAACTTTATTGTCGTCGAGTATTTCAATGTATCTTTCATAGGCTTGAATATAGGCAGCATTGCGGGCAAGTAGAGCCTGGGAAATTCTCCATTCTTCTAAGTTGTCTGCAGGATTAAGTAATGAAATCTCGGGCTTTGCCCGACTTATTGAT
Source organism: Synechococcus sp. N5 (assembly GCF_900473925.1). NCBI lineage: Bacteria > Bacillati > Cyanobacteriota > Cyanophyceae > Synechococcales > Synechococcaceae > Synechococcus > Synechococcus sp. N5. The sequence continues at coordinate 85,545 of NZ_UCNI01000013.1, forward strand.
TCCAGCATATTGATGGCGTCTTCGTAGCCTAGTTCTGCTGCCTTCCTTATATCCTTTTCGTACTCTTCATCATTGCTATTGCTTCGAAACTTAGCGTAGCCTCTTGCATAATATCCTTTGCCTTTTGATGGGTCGATTTCTATTGCAGCTGTGCAGTCCATGATTGCTTCATCGTACTTATTAAGCATTAATCGTGAACCTCCACGCATTACATATGCTGAATAAAGATTTGGGTTGTCCTTTAGATTTGATCCTGCCGCGAGTCCTTTATTGATATAGTGAATTGCCTTTTTGAAATCATCTGAGCTGTAGCTTTTTGCTGCCTTTTTGCAGTAATATTCAAGTCCAGTGGCGTCTTGTCGTCGATATACCTTGACAATCTTCTCTCCTGAAAAATATAGAAGCAAAAGGAAGATGCCCTTGGTAAGCCAGCCCTCACCGCTCACGACTAATTTGCCTAAATAGGCTGTTAAGGCAAAATTTCCATAATCTTGCCATCGGAATCTTTTTAAGAAAGCCCAGTACTGTTGCGCCGAGTTTCTCGTTATTAGGTTCATCTCACTCACCTGCCTGGATTTCTCTGACAACGCTATCAATAGCATCGCTTAGCTTTGCTTCCCCGCTTTGCCCAGCGAGTTCTGAGAAGCGTCTGCCCTGAGGTATCAACCTGCTCTGTGCTGACCCAACCGCCTCGTTGTAGCTCTTGTTGAGTCGAGCCAGGTTGCTGCCGACTGCATTGAACTTGTCGATGAAGGTCAGGAACCGCTTGTGCAGCTCAACAGCGTTGTTTTGAATCTCCTCGATGTTGGTGGCGATCTCAGCCTGCTGAATGGACATCGCCAGACCCTTCAGGATCGCCAGCAGGCTTGTTGGGAAGGTCAGGATGATGTTCTTGCTGAAGGCGTACTCCAAGAGGTCTGGATCGCGTTCCAGTGCCATCGAAAGGGCACCTTCCACTGGAATGAACAGCACCACTCCATCCACAACCTGACCCAGGGAGCTGAGTTTGCTGGCGTAATCCTTCTTGCTCAGCAGGTCGACATGGCTACGCACCTTCCTCAGGTGCTCCTTCAGAGCTGCCTCGCGTTGTGTCTCATCGCTTGCCTGCAGAGCATCCAGGTAGCTCTCAATCGGTGCCTTGGAGTCAACGATCAGTCGTCTGGACCCAGGGATGGTGATGACGCAGTCGGGTCTGTAGGCGCCGTCTTCTGTCCCAACGTGCACCTGCTCGTCAAAGTCGCAGTAGCTGATCAGCCCCACAAACTCCAGGATCCTTCGGAGGTTGACCTCTCCCCATCTCCCTTTGACGTTTGGAGACCTCAGCGCTGAGGTGAGCTGTTGGGCTGCTCCCTGGACGTCTTCGCTGCGCTGACGCAGGTCCATGGTGGTTTGAGCAAGCACCCCAAGCTTTTCGACTGATTCCTTCTGCAGCACTTGCATCTGCTGGCGAAGCTGCTCCATCTGCTTCGAGAAGGGCTCGCTGACGGTCTCTTTGGTGCTCTTGAGCAGGGCTTCCCTGGACCCATCCAGCATCTGCCCGCTGAGGGAGCGGAACTGGGTGAGCAGATCGGCTCTTGCTTCCTCCAGGAACTTTGTCTGACTCTCCTGAGACCTCAGCTTTTCCGCTGCTTCTGCTGCCTGCTTGCTGAGACGCTCTTTCTCTGCCCTGATCTCCTCAAGAGAAGTGTTGGTACTTGCCTGGGCAGTCCTTAGTGCGTCTCTCTCTTGGATCGCACCCTCGAGTTGCGTTCGACTGATGGCAGCAGCCTCGCGAGCTTCCTGTAGCTGTTTCTGCTGGCTCTTGAGCTCCTCGTTTTGAGCCTCTAACTGCCTGCTGAACTGCTCTAGCCCTGCATCCGCCTTGCTGAGACGGTCTTCCAAAAGGCGTTCACTGCTGCCGTTGGGTGCGGAGGAGCCTCTGGTGCGCCTTGCGAAGAGGAATCCAACGATGATCCCCGTCAGCACTCCAGTGATGAAAAGGAGGGTTTGAGCCATTCCCAATCAGCTCCAGTAGGTACGTTCAAGGCTTCAAGCCATTTTGATTTTGCCCTTCACCTGGCTCTAAGCGCCTCTCCACAGCGTCCCCGCAGTGGATTCTTTAACGGATGAGTTCGCTCGGAGATGCTGTGTGATGCCCAGCTCATCATGCCCTGGAGGGGATTTATCTCACATATGAGGGGTTGAGAGAGTTGGGGGAGCACTTCCAAGATGGATGTCAGATCAAACAATCAAATAGATAGGAAGGTGATGCCCCGTCGGATGGTCGATAATGTGGATATTGAGCGAGAGCCCTCAACCCAGTGCACGAATCTAATCAGCCTTCAATGCTAATCAAGAATAAATTTGCAAGAGCTATTCTCTTCACTGTTTCTGGCTTGATGATTGGTTACGCGAACTTTTCAGTTAAAGATGAAGCAAAAGCATGGACAATGATGGCTACGGGGGCTGCGTTGCTTATGCCTCTTCTTGTCCAAGATGTTAATCAAAAATCTGGATAGAGGGTTGTTATCTAGTCTTTGCAAAATCACCTGGCTTGTTTGGGGATGGCTGGAGCGCATTTATTGTTATTATTTTGATGAGAATATTTCAACGAAGCTGTCCTGTCAAAGCGGTGTTTTTGCTTGAATAGGTAGGTGGTAGAGCAATTTTGACTCTCGCTGCAAGTCCAGATAGCAAAACTTCCTACATTGCCCTAAGATGCCAGTACTAACTTCTGGGATCCAGCATCCTGGTCTTTACAAGTAATCAGAGGTTTCATGATGAGAAAAAGATCAGTCGGCATGCTGTTGCTGTCATCTGTCTGCTCCTATCTATCGATAATTTGGCTTTTAGCCTATTTTTTTAAGAAGGAGATATTGCTTGCTCCTGCGCTTTTAGCGTTGGCATGCTTGCTTATTATTTTATTAGTTTCATTTACTATCAAAGAGGACTAATGTCAGTCTCTTGATGTGTTCTAGGCGGCGCTTATCGGCTCTATGGGAGTTAATATCGTATGGGGGCTGCTGCCTCTGCTGCCCGTCAATGATTTGCATTGATGGTGAGAGTCGAGTCTTCTTCACGTTGCTTTTCTAAGGATTTGCAGGCAAGGGCTTGAGCATTGTTGGCGGCAAAGCGGTGAGGGTGTTGAAAACATGAAAATAATGAATAAATTTTAGACCTATTGTTTTTCAGTCATATATTGCTTGAAGCTGAGACTTGCACTTGTATTCAATGATTGACTATTTGCCTTGGTGGCTAGACCCACGGCTCCCTATGGGGCGCTCGAATTACTTCTGGTCATGCATGGGCGTCGGAATTGCCATTGCGATTCCATACATCTTTATTGTGATTGCTTGCTACTCGTTATTCGGGCAAGATCTCCCCGACGATCCGAATGAATATTTGGGGTTGTTTTATATCATCGCCCTTGTCCCTTCTCTTTTGTTGCAGCTTAGGCGTGCAAAGGCTGCAGGGCTTCCACTGAATGTTTTTTGGACTGTGCAGGGCGTTATTTTTGTTATGTCTTTTGGGGGGCTTGGTGATCACATCATCACAAATCTGTTTGCTTTTCTTCTGGGTGCTTACCTCTTGTTTGCGCCCAATAAAATAGATCCAGTATCTCAAAATCCAAATTCTCAATCTTCTTGAGTCTTGTTTCGAGCGCTCAGTCGCTTGATAAATCTCCTCGACTTAAAAAAGCTACGTTCTCAGGAATTGCTGTTTATGTCACCAACTGCTCTATTCTGGATTTCTGGGCTTGTCGCGCTCTTCCCGCTGACGGCTCCTATGGTGCCCCTCGTGAATCTGATTGGTGGCAGTATTTCTGTGTTGGCTTCAATAGGGGTTCTGATTTTTGATTCAGTAATCCCTTCATCCTATGTGTGGGTTGCAATTCTTATTTTCTTTGTTAGCTGTTTGCCTTTTGTGAGGATTGTTGGAAGATCTATCTCAGTAATGCTTATTGGGAGAGATCCTGGCGGGCGTGATGTCAATCTTGGGGATGCGCTGATTGGCTCGATAGTCACTATCTGGTACAACTATGGATGGCTTGATTTCGCATCCAATAATGATGGTACCTGGTTGATATATCTCAATTGGTTTCTTGGCTGGATTGGCTTATGGAGCTTTTTGGGTCTTGTTGTCTTGTCAAAGCTAATGAGAGGTCGTGAGTGATCGACCTGGTCTACCTGTAAGCAGTGAAAGTACTCCTACTAGTTGCAGGTGCTCTTGCGCCTATCGCGATTCCTCAGGACTCAGTGCTGCCTGTCTATGGGTGTGGCACGGGGTGCCGAGTCGAGACGGAACAGTTGTCTCTCCCTGAGCGGATGGATGACGGTTGGATCCGCCTCAAGGTTCGACGCAGGACCTGGATCAACAGATGCGACTGGGAAACGAAGGAATGTATTGATGAACCAGCGTCAGGTCGTGCAGGTCCCCCTGTTGCCGATGTCTGGTTGTTCGCTGACTGCAAGGGAGAGCAGTTCGCCAGCAGTTCGAGTGCTAATAGGTCAGATGCCTGGACCCAGGACGTTTATTGGCGCGAAGGCAATGCAGCGGGAGAACCAAAGTTCCAGACCGTTGCTGGTAACCCGTTTATGCAGTGGGCAAAGTTATGCCCCGCGGAGGGGATCGAGGGCATCAAGTTCATCGACGGATTTTGGAGCGGTTCCGCCAGGAACTCCAAAACCTGAGGCGGGATTCGACCCTCTGATCAGCTCTTTCTTCCCGTTGAACTCCCTTGTTCGAGCGTTCACGCATTCTCGCGCTTCCTGGAAAGCCAGCTCTTAAGCCCAAAATCTTTTCTCAACCCCTCTCTGTCGTCCCCGTACTCGATATTGACCATCAACTTTGCGTTGGATCCGTCTCGAGATCCCCAGCTCAGAGGTGGACCAGCACCCGCGACTGTGGGATCACGAGATCCAGCTCTCCCTGCGGCAGGTCATAGAGCTCCTGTAATTCCAGTTCCCGGCTGAGCAGATGGCTGCGAAACCATTTGCGATTTTGTTCCTGGGGCGGGATGTCTTGGCTCAAGGGGCATCACTGCGTGGATGTGTCATTCTCCGGCTATGCAGGTACTGAGCTGGGCCCAATTCGATCAGGCGGTGCAGCAGTTGGCTTCACGCTTTGCCGGTTCTGCGGTGACCGGCGTTTATGGGGTCCCCCGTGGGGGCCTGTGCCTTGCCGTAGCGCTCAGCCATGCCATCGATCGCCCCTTGCTCTCAGCACCTGAGCCATCAGCCCTGATTGTGGATGATGTCTATGAAACCGGACGCACCTTGCAGGCGTTGAAAGGTCAGGTGCCGCAGGCATCCTTTGCTGTTTGGGTCAGCAAGGTGCGTCCTGATTGGTGGGTGGCAGCCGAGGTTGCCGCGTCGTCGGAATGGCTGGTGTTTCCTTGGGAGAACCTTGAACAGGCCCGTGCCGATGAGCAGGCTTACCGCGCCTCCCGGGGCCTGTGATGAACAACAGCGCGCGCACGATTTATTTGGCGTCTCCTTATGGCTTCTCGGAGCAATGGAAGCGGCTGTTGTTGCCGGAGTTCATCGAGGCATTGGAAGCCCTGGGATTGGAGGTCTGGGAGCCCTTTGCTCGCAATGGTCAGGTGAATCTGGCGGAACAGGGATGGGCCTATCGCGTCGCGCAGCGGGATCTGCAGGATGTGCGTGATGCCGATGCGCTGTTCGCCATCGTGAATGGAACGCCTCCCGATGAGGGGGTCATGGTGGAGCTTGGTGCCGCCATTGCCCTGGGTAAACCCACCTTCCTGTTTCGGGATGATTTCCGCAGGTGCACCGATTCCGAGCAATATCCGCTCAACCTGATGGTGTTTGCCGGTCTCCCTGAGCGGGAGTGGCAGAAGTACGTCTACAGCGATGTGTCTGACATCACTGATCCCGACAAAGCCCTGGCCTGTTGGGCCCGATCCTGATGTTCGGTTGAATCGTGGTCTTTTGATGCTGTGCGCTCTTGGATGAGCGCTTCAGGGCTGTGATGGTGTTGATCAGTTGATGTTTGCTTGCCTCAGTTCAAAGGGAGCAGGAAGAAGTTGTTCGAGTTGCCTTGTGCCCACACCATCGATGCTCACCTTGGCCTTGCTTGGCAGCAATTCCTGCATCACCTGACGGCAGGCGCCGCATGGCATCCGGGACCCTGGGGCTGCATCGCTCTGGGCATCGATGCAGCTCACGGCCAGTTCAATCGGTTGTTTGCCTTGGCTGATCGCCGTGAAAAGGGCGACCCGCTCTGCGCAGATGCTCAGGCCATAACTGGCATTTTCCACATTGCAGCCGTCGATCACACTGCCGTCATCACACCGCACTGCGGCCCCCACGTGGAAGTTCGAGTAGGGGCAATGGGCACGTTCGGCGGCCCGACGCGCTCGCGCCAGTAAACACTCAGCGTTGTTCTCGGCAGGAGCCATGGGCCGTTTCCAAAAGGCTGCTCAGGGTTTTCGTCCCAGCTGCTTGGGTCAGCCGGGACTGTTGGCTGAGTTCGAATCCCTTTTGATCATCAATGACAAGATCTCCGCTCACAGCGACACGACTCTCCTTGGCAGGACCGCTGGAGGCGCCGGAGTCATTGAATGTGAGCGCTCCTAAAGGGGCTTCGTAGGACCAGTGATAGGTCATGCGAGAGCCCGCGATCTGTTCAACACCGGAACTGCTGAAGCGCTCCACCAGGGGGGTGAGTCTGCTGTCTATCACTGTCCGAGGTTTAATCGCAGGCTTCTCACCCCGCTCAACCCGAAACTGCTGCTGCTTGAGTTGTCGGATGCCTGCAATCGGATGGCCAGACCACCGGGCCTCCACGGTCTGAATGGTGCAGACCAGTGGAGGTGGAGGTGGTGCTGAGGCCAGCACGGACTGATCAGGCCACAGCCGCGAAGCTTTCGCGGAAGGCGTTAATCGTCGCTTCGATGTCGGCGTCGGAGTGAGCCAGGGACGTGAAACCGGCTTCGAAGGCTGACGGTGCGAGGTAGATGCCCCGCTCGAGCATGGCGCGATGCAGTTTGCCGAAGCGTTCCGAATCCGTGCTCTTGGCTTCTTCGAAGTTGCGCACGGGTCCCTCGCAGAGGAAGAAGCCGAACATGGCGCTGACGCTGGCAGCTGTGATCGGCATGCCAGCGGATTGGGCGGCGTCCTTGATGCCCGCCACAAGCTTCTGGGTTGTGGCCGTCAGCTTCTCGTAAGTGCCGGGCTGCTTGAGCAGTTCCAGGGTCTTGATGCCGGCGGTCATCGCCAGGGGGTTTCCACTGAGGGTTCCGGCCTGATACATGGGTCCAGCCGGGGCCACCATTCCCATGATGTCGGCACGGCCGCCATAGGCGCCCACAGGAAGGCCGCCACCGATCACCTTGCCCATGGTCGTGAGATCTGGGGTGACGCCGAAATGTGCCTGGGCACCGCCGTAGCTGATCCGGAAGCCGGTCATCACCTCGTCAAACACCAGCAGAGCGCCGTGCTCTTTGGTGAGTTCCCGCAAACCTTCAAGGAAGCCGGGTTCGGGTTGAATGAAGCCGGCGTTGCCGACGATCGGCTCGAGGATCACGCCTGCGATGGCGTCGGGGTTCTCGGCGAACAGGGCCTTAACGGCTTCGAGGTCGTTGTAAGGCGCCGTGAGGGTGTTGGCCGTGGTGCTGCGCGGGACACCAGGGGAGTCGGGCAGGCCGAGTGTGGCCACACCGGAACCGGCTTTCACTAGGAACATGTCCGCATGGCCGTGGTAGCAGCCCTCGAACTTGATCACCTTGTCGCGGCCGGTGTAGGCACGGATCAGGCGCAACACAGCCATGCAGGCCTCGGTGCCGCTGTTGACGAAGCGCACCATCTCAACGCTGGGTACAGCGTCGATCACCATTTCGGCCAGGGTGTTTTCCAGGGCACAAGGTGCTCCGAAGCTGGTGCCCTTCTCGATCGCTTCCTGCAGTGCTGCGATCACCTCGGGGTGGGCGTGGCCGCAGATGGCCGGTCCCCAGCTGCCGATGTAGTCGATGTACTTATTGCCATCCACGTCCCAGGCATAGGGACCCTTCACCCGATCGAACACGATCGGCTGACCGCCAACCGACTTGAACGCCCGCACAGGGGAGCTGACACCTCCGGGCATCAGGGCCTGTGCTGCGCCGAAGATGGCCTGGGAGTGGCTGGTGTTCAACGCGGGAGCTGTCACTGGAACCGACGCCAAAGGGCTGATGCAAACCGTGCAACATCCTGACTCAGGAACGACCGGTTCCGTTTGCTGTGTTTCTTAATTGCCCACTTCCCACGCATTTTGATGCGTAGTCTTTGATCAGATCGAGATCGATGTGGCCCACGACTGGTCAGTGCTGGAGCGGTATCTGCGCCGATGTCTGCCCCCTCGGGCCATCGTGGCGAAGCGTCAGGAACTGCTTAGTTACGACTGTGACGGACTGACGCTTGAGCGCCACTGTCCGCCCCTGGCGGTGCTGCCGGAGACCACCGAGCAGGTTGCTGCGGTGTTGCAGTGCTGCCATCAACACGGTGTGCCGTTTGTGGCTCGTGGAAGCGGCACCGGCCTCTCGGGGGGAGCGTTGGTGGATCAGCAGGCGCTTCTGGTGGTGACAAGTCGCATGCGTCGGGTGCTCGACCTTGATCTGGCCAATCAGCGGGTCACGGTGCAGCCCGGGGTCGTCAACAGCTGGGTGACGCGCGCCGTTGCAGGAGACGGGTTCTATTACGCCCCGGATCCCTCCAGCCAGGTGGTTTGCAGCATCGGCGGCAATGTGGCGGAAAATTCGGGCGGGGTCCACTGCCTCAAATATGGCGTGACCAGCAATCACGTTCTAGGGCTTGAGGTGGTCCTGCCCGACGGAACCATCACGCAGTTGGGCAACGGGCTGGCCGAATCCTCCGAACTGGACCTACGTGGTGCGTTCATCGGCAGCGAAGGAACGCTGGGCATCGCGACGGCCATCACCCTTCGCCTGCTTCGGGCTCCGGAGTGCGTGAACGTGCTGTTGGCGGATTTCGCCACGATGGAAGCGGCAGGGGAAGCGGTGCGATCTGTCACCGCGAGCGGCCTCCTGCCTGCAGGGATGGAAATCATGGACAACGTCACCATCAACGCCGTCAATGATTTCTTCGGCTACGACGAGTACCCCCGTGATGCAGCGGCCGTTCTGCTGATTGAGCTTGATGGGCAGGAGGCTGAGGTTCAGGCCTCTTCTGAGCGGGCCGAGGCCCTTTGTCGCGCGGCAGGAGCCCGTGGGCTGCGTCGGGCCCAAGACCCCACGGAATGCGCGGTGCTCTGGAAAGGCCGCAAATCTGCGTTTTCAGCGGTGGGAAAAATCACGCCGACCTATTACGTGCAAGACGGTGTCGTTCCCCGCAGCAGCCTTCCGTCGGTGCTTGCGGCGATTGAACGGCTCAGCCAGGAGCACGGCCTGCCGGTGGCCAATGTTTTCCATGCCGGCGATGGCAACCTTCATCCACTGATCCTGTATTCACTGGACCAGCCCAATGTGGAGCGGAGCGTGAAGGAGCTCGGTGCCGCAATCCTGCGGGTGTGTCTTGATGCCGGTGGCAGCATCAGCGGAGAGCACGGCGTCGGCGCCGACAAGCGCTGCTACCTCGACTGGATGTTCAGCTCGGACGACCTGGAAACGATGGGGCTGTTGCGGTCTGCCTTTGATCCAGACAACCGTGCCAATCCCGGCAAGGTGCTGCCCACGCCGCGCACCTGCGGTGAATCGGCCAAACGGATGGTGACGCTCCCCGCCGGCGTCGAGGTCTACTGAACAGGATCAGAAGAACGGTTCATCCCCGTCGTCGTCGGTTGGAGGCCAGTCCAGGTCGACGCTGACAGGGGCATGGTCGCTGGGTTGTTGGTTACCGCGCATGCCTTTGTGGATGATGCAGCTGCGGGCGAGTCCCAGCAGCTCGTCGCATAGATAGATGTGGTCGATGCGCCAACCGCGGTCCCGATCCCAGGCACCGCTCCGGTAATCCCACCAGCTCCAGTGACCGGAATCCGGTTCGAACACGCGGAACACGTCCTGAAGCCGTTCACCGAGGGCATCACGAAGGGCCTGGCGTTCGGCATCGCTCGCCATGATTCCGCCGGTTTGGCGGTCGGGGTCAGGAAGATCGCGTGCTTCGAGGCCGATGTTGAAGTCGCCGACCATGCAGAGCGGCTCGCCGCGTTGCTCTTGAGCAACGAGATAACGCTTCAGGCAGCCGAGCCAGGCCAATTTATAGGGGTATTTCTCCGACTTCAGGCTTGATCCATTCGGGACATAAAGGTTGAGCACGCGAACGCCATTCAGCAGTGCGCTGATCACGCGCTTCTGTGCGCCGAGCTCGTTCGCTTCCGCATCATCCGGGAGCTCCCCAACAAAGCCGCAGCGCACATCCTCTAGGGGCTCGCGGCTGATCAGGGCGACGCCGTTGTAGGCCTTCTGGCCATGGATGTGCACGTGCCAACCAGCAGATTTGAAGGCTTCCAGCGGGAACAGGGGGTCATCCACCTTGGTTTCCTGCAGACAGAGCAGATCCGGTTGCTCGCTCTCCAGCCAGCTGAGCACCTGATCCAATCGCGTGCGGACCGAGTTCACGTTCCAGGTGGCGATCTGCACGGCTGATCCAGTGGCGTCAAAGACCCTTAGCATCAGCCAACTTCGGATTCCGCTGATGTCTCGCCGTCTTGCGGCTGTCGCTCAGTCTGTGCTGTCTTCCCTGGTGGTGACGACGGTTCCGATGGGTGCAGGGGCCCAGGTTGAAGCTCCTTTTCAGAACCGCGAGGAACGCGAGATCTACGGCGATACCAATGGCAGCGGCTCAATTCTGGATGCCGCCAATCCCATGGATTTGTTGAACCAGATCCGACGGGCGACGGCCATGGACGACGCCACGCCACCCTCCGATGCCATTGATGCGGCCCTCAAGGCCTATCAGAACCCTCCAGCGACGCCTTAGCGCTGGAGGGTTCTGATCCGGTGCTGCGGGCTGCGCTCAATCCCAGTTGTGCTGCCACAACATCAATCAAGGGATGGAGCCTCCCATTGGCATCCCGCCGTTCTCCGGCCTGTTTGAGCAGGGTTTGAACCGCCTCTGAATTGCCTTGCTCTTGCCGCAATAGGGCCAAGGCCAGCAGGGGCCTTGCATCTGTCTTGTTCTCTGTGGCCAGCTGGCTGTACAACCCCATCGCGGTCTGATCAGATCCGCTTTGTCGCAGCAGATCAGCCAAAAGCAAACCTATCTCCAAACGCTGGCCAGGTTCCAGGCCCTTGAACCGGGCCGTGAGCTCTGCTGTCACCTGATGCTGACGTCCCTGCTCTTGGTCCAGGAGCACCAGCAGTTGCAGAACCTGCAGATCATTCGGATGCAGCCGCAGCAGATGTTGGAGGCTGCGCCGGGCGGCCTCGGGCTGGCCATTGCGACGTTGCAGATCGGCTTTGAACAGGGTGAGTTCGCGCGGCGTCGAGCGGCCAGACAGCCACGGTTGCAGCACCACTTCGGCCTCTTGCAGGCGCTCCAGTGTCACCAAGCGTTCCAGCAGCAGGCCCCGTTCTGCTTCGCTGAGTTCCTCCTGGTCCTGAAGCTGCTGCATCAGCAGCTCAACCTGCAGATCTTCAGCCTGGCGAGTGCTGCGCGCTCGCGTTTCCGGGGCCATGGATGCCGCGGCGACCCAACCGACCAGTGCAGCCCCCACGATGGATGCCAGCAGCAACAGAATTCGGCGCGGGCTGGGCATCCGATCTCGAATCAGCCACTTCAGTCTGAGGAGATTGCAGTGGGCTGGCTACAGTCTTTACAAGGGCTTTTGACTCCGCCCGGTTCAGCATCAATGCGCGCCCATCCGATTCCCCCGGTCACAGAGCCGTTGCAGTACCGGGCCATCGGTCTTGTGCGCGGCACTTACGCCCCAACCGACCCCGAGCAACTCACCCGTGGCACCTTGACCGATGCCCAGGGGGTCCCCCTGGAAACTGTCGTGCTCGGTCGTGTGCTCACCCTGATGCGGCGGCATCTGCCCCTTGATCAACCCCACCTCTGGGTCGTGTATCCCAGAAGCCGTGAAAGTGATCATCTGCATCTGCAGATAGCTGGGGTCTGGGAACCCAGCACCCTGGCTCCAGACCAAGCCGATGCCTCCGACACCCTGCCGGAAGGGGACGACTTCTTCTCCGTTCGAGGCGAGTTGATCTTCACCAAGCCTGAAACTGGCGAAATGGTGGTGAAAGTGCGGCAGCAGTCCCGTGCCGACGGCCACCGTCCGCTTCCTTTCAAGCTCCAGATCAAGGGAGAGCTTCCGCTCGAAAACCTGCGTCACTTCGTCAGCCTTGACCTGCGCCGCCAGGGCCAGGAACTGCACCTCGAAAATCACGACGTGATTGCTCCCATGCCGACGCGTGGCGGCAAATCCAAGGGAGGTCGTGGCCGTGCCACCTCCCGCGCTCGCAGCTGATGGCCGAGGGGGGGCAGGGCTCCACGGGGGCACTTCGGGCCGGCATTGCCGTTGCCGGCATCACTGCCTTCGGCGCTTTTGGTCCTGCCCTGGGTCTGTCTGCTGCCTGGATCGTTGTGGCGGTTGGGGGTGCCCTGGTCACCCTCAGCGTTGATGCCGCTACCTGGGAAGGCATGGGTGGACACATCCTTGCCGAAGCTTTGCCCGGTGGGCAGGAGCGTCTGCGTCGGATTGCGGTGCATGAGGCGGGCCATGTTCTGATCGCGGAAGCGGAGCAACTTCCGGTTCAGCAGGTGCTGGTGGGAACCCTGGCCTGTGTGCGTGCAGGACTGCGCAGCAGCGGCGCCACGGAGTTCGCCGTGCCGGACAGCGTCCGCATGCCGCTTGAGGATCTACGTCGTTGGAGCCGGGTGCTTCAGGCCGGCATCGCCGCTGAGACCGTCGTTTTCGGCAAGGCCCGTGGTGGGGCCGATGACCGCGCTTTGCTGGGCCGGCTTTGGGGACTGTCGGGCCATGACGTGGCCACCGCCCAGCGGGAGCAGCGCCGCGCCCGGAGGGAGATTGAGCAGCAGTTGCGTCAGCAGCGGGAGGTGCTTGATCAGCAGGCCGTTGTTCTGTTGGAGGCGGCTCCGCGTCTAGGGCGATGAGCGCGCTTTGGATTGATGCACCAACAGGGTTGGCAGGGGACATGCTCCTGGCCGCACTGTTGGATCTGGGTGTGGACCAGGCCGTGGTGGAGTCGCCTCTGGCGGCCCTCGGTTTGACGGGGCGCTATCGCCTCACCCAGCAGGAGGCGCGCAGTGCTGGTCTCCGAGGTATCCGCGTTGATGTGGAGGGTCTTGAGGATCAGCCGCCCCATCGCCATTGGTCGGGAATCCGTGATCAGATCAATGCAGCTGCTCTAGCGCCATCGCTGAAGCAACGGGTGCTCGCCGTGTTCACCCGTCTGGCGGAAGCCGAAGCCACCGTGCATGGAACTCCGGTGGAGGCCGTTCACTTCCATGAGGTTGGAGCCATCGATGCCCTCGTGGATGTGGTGGGTGTCTGTGCGGCGATTGACGACCTCAATCCAGCCAGGATCGTCTGTTCTCCGTTGCCTGCGGGGAGTGGAACGGTGGCCACCGCCCATGGCCTATTGCCCGTGCCCGTGCCCGCCGTGCTTGAACTGGCACGACGTCACCGCATTCCTCTGCTTCAGGGCGGAGATCTGCCCACAGGAGAGTTGGTGACGCCCACGGGCCTCGCCCTGGTGTCGGTTCTGGCGGATCAGTTTGTCGCTCCTGAACGTTTGGTGGCTGACAAGGTTGGTGTTGGCCTCGGCCACCGCCAACTGGATCGCCCCAACCTGGTGCGCCTTGTGCTGCACACCCCAGCCGTTACTGCGGAGGAAGATCCCCGTTGGGAGTCGTTGGTGGTGCAGGAAGCCTGGATCGATGACGCCACTCCAGAGGAGATTGCGGTGTTGATGAATCGCTTGCGTGATGCGGGAGCGATTGATGTTGCGGTGCAGCCGTTGCTGATGAAAAAGGGCCGCAGTGGTCAGTTGCTCACGGCGCTGGTGCGGGATGGGGATGCCGACCAGCTCCGCAGCCTCTGGCTCAGTGCTGGCAGCAGCATCGGCCTGCGGGAGCGGCGCCAGGGACGCTGGGTGTTGCCGAGGCGGCAGGGTGTGCTCGAAACCCCCTGGGGTCCCGTCGCTGCCAAACAGGTGCGTCGCCCCGATGGCCGTTGCACCGTCAAAGCCGAGGCGGATGCCCTTGAGGCTCTTCAGGCCAGCACTGGGTGTTCCTTTGATGAGCTGCGGGCTGCTGTTGCAGTAGCGCCGTTCGTCAGCACGGACGATTGGGCCTAGTGGGCAAGGTTCTCCGGCAACCCAAGCTCTGGATCACGCTGGCCAGCCTGATCTTCATCGCTGTGGCTTTGGCCCAGCAGGCGGGCCAACTTCGCCAGCTGAGCTTGGTGGCCAACAGTTGGTGGTGGCTGGTGCTGGGGCTGGGCCTCACCTGGCTCAGCATCCTGATCAATGGTTTGGCCTGGCGCGACCTTCTGATCTGGTTGAGACATCCTCCCCAGGGGGTTGCGGTGGTGCCGCTGTTTGTGCGGAGCAACCTTCTCAAGTACCTGCCGGGAGGGATCTGGCATCTGGTGGAGCGGGTCCGCGTGCTGCGTCCGGCGATTGGCGGCGGCCCTGCCCTGGCTGGGGTGATCCTTGATCCACTCCTGATCGTGGCGGCGTCCGTTCTTGTTGTGGTTGCTGGTGGATGGCAGCAGGGCCTTGCCCTGCTGGCTCCGTGGCCTGCGCTGTTGATCATGTCCCGCTGGCGCGAGCCCCTTCTGCGTCGACTGGAGCGTTCCAAGGCAGCGCAATTGCAGTCGGTTGGAAGTGGGCCCCTGGAAAGTGAGGGAAGCGGCCGCGGCGGCTATCCCTGGCGGCCCCTCAGCCTTCAGCTGCTGTTTGTGTTCTGCCGCTTTGCCGGGTTCTGGTGCAGCGTGCAGGCCTTCGGCATTCAAAGTCCGGCACCGTTCACCTGGCTTGCGGCCTTTGGTCTGGCCTATGCCGTTGGGCTGGTGGTGCCTGGTGCCCCCGGGGGGCTCGGGGTGTTTGAGGCCACCCTGCTGCTGCGTTTGGGTGCTGCCGTACCAGAGGCGCAGTTGCTCGCGGTGGTTCTCAGCTACCGACTTCTCTCCACCTTGGCCGATGTTGTTGCCAGCGGGGCCCTGGTGGCCGATCGGATGCTGGGCCAACGTTTGAAACGCCACCGCTGACCCCCGTGCTGTTGTGTTGCTGAGTCGTCGCCGGATGCTGCAGTTGGTGCTTGGCACCGGTCTTACGGCAGCGGCCCTGCCCTTGAGCGCCGCCAGGGGAGTTGTTCAACGGGTTGGGCTGATCAGCGATCTCAACAGCAGCTATGGCTCCACCCGCTACATCCCTGCCGTGGATCAGGGACTTGATCAGCTCATTGGCCTGCAGCCGGATCTGGTGGTGTGTGCTGGCGACATGGTGGCGGGTCAGATGCGAGGCCTCACTGTTCAGCAGCTGGATGCGATGTGGCGGGGCTTTGAGACGTCGGTTCTGCAGCGGCTTCAGGCGGCGAAGATTCCACTGCTGCCAGCGATCGGGAACCATGACGGTTCACCGGGGTTTCCCGCGGATCGTGCCGCTGTGGGTCGGTTCTGGAACCCGATCCGTTCACGGATGGGATTGGCGTTTGTGGATGCCTCGCAGTTCCCGTTTCGCTACTCGGTGCTGCAGGACGGGATCTTCTGGCTGGTCTGGGATGCCAGCTCAGCCCGTGTTCCTGAGGATCAGCTGATCTGGGCACAACGGCAGTTGGCCAGCATCGAGGCACAAAAGGCTCGTGCTCGGTTTGTGGTGGGTCATCTCCCCCTGGCTGGGGTTGGTCTGGGCAAGGATCGCCCCGGTGAGGTTTTGGAACGGGGAGGTGCACTTCAGGCCTTGATGGATACCGCCGGCGTGCAGGCCTACATCAGTGGTCATCACCACACCTGGTTCTCCAGTCGTCGTGGCCAGCTTGATCTGATCCAGCTCGGCGCCTTGGGCAGTGGCCCCCGGCGCCTGTTGCGTGGTGAAGCGCCAGCACAGCAGACCTTCACCTTGTTGGAGATCGATGGGGGCAGGGGCATCCTGCGGGAGACCACCTACGCCGTGTCCACGGGACGGCCGATCTCCTGGTCCACACTCCCGCTCCGTCTCAATACCCGTGCTGGCTTGCTCCAGCGCAACGCATCAGAGCGGTTGCTGCGGGGATGACGAGCCTTCTCGTCTGGAGGCGTGATCCAGGGTTGGCACCAAGGCCATGGCGGCGACCAGCCCCAGAACGAGGATCATCAGGGCCGGCAACATCGCTTCGGCCAGCCGTTCATCGCCGGCGTACTGGAACACGCGCACCGAGAGCGTGTCGAAGTCAAAAGGCCGCAGGGCAAAGGTGAGGGGAAGCTCTTTCACCGTGTCCACGAACACCAACAGCAGTCCGACGGTGATCGGTCCGCGCAAGAGAGGCAGATGCACCCGTTGGAGCACGCGCTGAGACGGTGATCCCATCCCCGTCGCCGCCTCATCGAGGCTCGGGCTGATCCGTTCCAGGGCTGCATCCAGGCCTCCTTTCGCCACCGCCAGAAATCGATCGCTGTAGCCCCACAGCAGCAGAAGCAAGGGGGCGACCTGCCAGGGGGCGCCCGTGAGCAAAAGGGCCAGAGCCAGGACTGTGCCGGGGATGGCGTAGCCCGTTCCGGCCAGGAAGGTGAGGCTTTTCAGCCATGGGGCGTTGGACCAGCGTTTGGCGATGGCCAGCACCAGCGCTGCCGTTACCGCCAAAACAGCAGCGACCAGAGCCAGCAAAAGACTGCGGCCGCTCAGGCTGATCAGATCGTCGTTCCAGCTGGTTTGGAGCTGGTCCAAGTTGCTGGCGGCCCACAGCAGTGGGGTGCCCAGGCTCACGATCGGAGGGATCACGGCGAGCAGTTGCGCCACCCCAGCGCGGAATCCATGCAGGTGCCACGCGGTTGCATCCCCGCCGGCCACGCCATCGCTCCAGCGCCGACTGCGCCTGCGCAGGCTGCGTTCACACACCACCAATGTCAACACGATAACCAGCGTGATCAAGGCCAAGCTGATGGCGCCTGCGGGATCGCCGTTGGACTGCCAGGTTTCCAGGATGCCCGCGGAGAGACTCGGGATGCCGAGAAGCTGCACGGCACCCAGCTCATTGACCACTTCCATGCCCATGAGAGCGACGCCGGCTCCGATCGCGGGCAGTGCAATGGGCAAGGCCACACGCCGGAAGGCTGACCAGGGACCAACCCCCAGGCTCCGGCATGCCTCCAGCTGACGCTGACCGCTGACGGAGAAACTTTCCGTGCTCAGCAGGAACACATAGGGGTAGGTCGTCAGGGCCATCACAGCAATGCCCCACCCCATGCCGTGAATGGTCCAGCTGTGGCGACTGCCCAGATCAACGAGGATCGCCGAGAGGAGATAGGCCGGCGTTGCCAGGGGAATCAGCTGGGCGATGCGCAGCCATGCCCGACCGGGAAAACGGCAGTTGCACAGCAGCCAACCGTTCGCAGTGCCAAGCAAGGTGCCAAGCGTTGCTGTTCCGAGCAGCAGCTGGATGGTGCCAACGATCTGGCGCATGCCATCGGGGCCAAGATCGCTGAAGCCGCTGTGCAAAGACGTCAGGGCCTCCCTCACCAGCGTCAACACCGGCCAGATCGCAACCAGGCCCGTGATGGAGGCGATCAGGATCAGGGCCAGCCGGGTTGGGCTTGGAACAACACTCCGGTTGGGCAGCAACTTCACTTCAGCGATGGGCCGGACACCGTTGTCGCGACGTGGTGTTGCGACATTGCCATGGAACGAGTCTGGCGATGAACGATGGGGATCTGATCGAGGGCGTGCAAACCGCACACCGGCTTCGATCATTTGTCACACTCATAAGCTCGGTCGGTTCCCAAGCTTCATCTGATCTGTGGAACAGCTGCTCCCGATGGAGCCAACGGTTGCTTTAAACGGGGTCTGGCACAGCTACGGCGACCCCTCTGACGGCTGGACCCTGAAGGGGGTGGATCTTCAGGTGGCGCCAGGGGAGCTGCTCGGCCTGCTGGGCCCCTCCGGCTGTGGCAAGACCACCCTGCTCCGCTTGATTGCCGGCTTCGAACGCCCCCGGGGCGGCACGGTGCAGCTGGATCAGCGCATGGTGGCTGGAGATGGGATCTGGATGGAACCGGAACGTCGGGGCGTTGGCATGGTGTTCCAGGATTACGCCCTCTTCCCTCACCTGAACGCTTGGCAGAACGCCAGTTTCGGTTTGCCCCGGCGGAATCCCAACCGTGAGCGCGTGGCCTGGTTGTTTGCACTGCTGGGGCTGAAGGGGCTCGAGCAGCGCTACCCGCACCAGCTCTCCGGTGGTCAGCGGCAGCGGCTGGCGTTGGCACGCGCTCTGGCCCCAGCGCCCAGGGTGGTTCTGCTTGATGAGCCTTTTTCAAGCCTGGATGTGGAGGTGAGGCTCCGCCTGCGCAGTGAGCTCTCCTCCGTACTGGACGCCTGCGGTGCGAGCGGCGTGATCGTCACCCATGACCCCGGAGAAGCTCTGGCGATCTGCGATCGCGTTGCCGTCATGCGGGACGGCGTGCTGCATCAATGTGCATCGCCCCCCGAGATCGTGAGGTCACCGGCGACGCCTTTTGTTGGATCCTTTGTGCTTCAACGCAATTTGATTCCAGTGCAGGACCATGGCCAAGGCCAGTTGTCTTGTCTACTGGGAGATCTGGATGCATCGGCCCCATGGGTCCAGGCGGACCGCGAAGCCTCCGGTGACTGTTGTGTGCTTGTGGATCCGCACGACATCACTGTCGTCGCCGATGCCGAAGGAGAGGCCAGCGTCCTGGGCCGTGAATTTCTGGGGGATGCATGGGAGTACCGAATCCGTGTCGCGGATGTGCTGGTGCGGGCCCACTGTCCGATCGAACAGGAGCATCCTCCCCACACCCGTTGTCGCCTCAGCTTCAGGGATGGGGCCAGAGTCACGCTGCTTCCGCTTGGCCAGGCGCTGACATAAAAAATCCCCCGCCGCAGCGGAGGATTGGGAAAAAAGAATTGATGGTTTCAGCGTTGGTGGTGACGCACCGGGATGGGAACAAGTACTGGCTGGCGTAAGCCACCACCGCCGTTGTCATCATCGGAATCAGCCAGAAGCAACAGCAGCAGGCTGGCGAGAACAAAAACCGTTCCAAGCAGCAGTGGTTCGACCATTGAGGTTTCTCCCATGGCACGCACAATAAGCACCATTCCTGGGTTCTGCTGAATCAGCTGAAACCTTTTCCTGCATCCGGTGCCACACAGGCTTGTAGTTGTTCCCGCAGGGTGGTGTGGTCGATGTCGCGGCCGA
>NZ_UCNI01000012.1:0-11042 GCF_900473925.1 Synechococcus sp. N5
TCTGGTCTCGCGACATTTATCGCTGGCGCTAACCGGTTCATGGGATCTGCCGATCAGCTCCGGTCAACGAACAACAGGGACTCAGGTGCCACTCTTGTTAATTACGACCTCCAGTTGGTCTTGGAGACCTCGTTCTCAGGCAGAGATCTACTGAGCACGGTTTTACGCGCTGGCAACTTTGGTGCTTCCAGTGTCTTCGGCAGTGGCGGCCCATCCGCACTCTCTGTTTTGGAGACTGCTTATCAAGCTGATGGAGGGGCGAATGTTCTTGCAATCGATAAGCTGTTCTATTCCTTCCCCATTGGCGATTCAATCACCATCACCTCTGGGCCATTGGTGGGACAGGAAGACATGTTGGCGGTGTGGCCCAGTGCTTATTCCAGTGATCCGATTCTCGATGTGCTAACGCTCAACGGAGCACCCGGCGCTTACAACAAAAACCTGGGTGCGGGTGCAGGCATCTCGTGGTCTGATTCCAGCGGAATGCGGGCATCTGCTAACTACGTCGCTGCCAATGGTGCAACCAGTGACTCTTCTCAAGGCGGCATTGCAACAGATGCGGCCGGAGGAACCGGCACGGTTCAGCTGGGTTGGGAGGCGGAAGGTTGGAATGTCGCCGCGATCTACTCCCAGATCCAGAACGGTCATGACTTGATCGCCTACGCCACACCATTCACGCAGCAGAATTTGAGTGGAAACGGTGTTACCCACGCCTTTGGTTTGGGTGGCTCCTGGGCAACGGAAGAGAGCGGTTGGGTTCCTGCGGTCAGCGTCGGTTGGGGATTCAACAGCAGTGACACTGTCAGCAGCGGTGAGGTGAGCAGCAGTCAGTCCTGGACGGTGGGACTGGAGTGGAATGACGTGTTACTGGCGGGAAACAATGCCGGCATGGCTGTGGGTCAGCCTGTTTTTGCGACCGATTTGCGTGGTGGCGACACCCCTGCTGATGGTCAGTTCCTCTGGGAGTGGTGGTATCAGTTCCAAGTGACCGACAACATCAGCGTCACCCCGGCGGTGTTTTATCTGTCGCGACCCATGGGTGGCCTCACACCTGCTTATTCAACGTTCCAGCAACTGGGTGGTCTGATGAAGACGACATTTGTTTTCTAAGCCAAGGGGCCTTCCGATCGATTCGAGGCCAATCAAGGCTGACCACTACTCATGTGCAGCCCTGGTCATTTGCTTTGAGCTTTTGATTCTCGAGCCGCTCATTCACTAATTGTCTGAAATCACAATAATCTATTTCTTCCGTATTTTTGTCGCGCAGAATTTCCTGTGCTTCTTGCATTAAATACTTGTAAGTAGCTGCGTCAGTCGTTCTATTTGAGAGATCAATGATGTGTGCAAATGCTTCAATGTTGGTCAAGGGTAGATTGCTTCTTTGTGAAATCTAGCCACTGCTGATTCAGGCTTTGTCCTAAATTCTACTGATCGATGTTTGTATTGATCGACCTACATTTATCAGCAATGCCTCAGCAGTCTGTTTCATCCGTTGGAACGGAATTACGCTGATCTGACTCCCCGCATTGCCAGAAGGGAGTCAGTGGTGTTTTCAGCACCCAATGGTCATTGGAGGAACCATTGGATGGAGAACTCGAAGCTCAATGGTCAGCTTCTCCCTGGTAATTGATTTAGTGCTGTGATATTTGACAGTTGTGGTGACCATATGAGAGGTGGCAAGGTATTGGTGAGTGAAGCCCCGTCGCATCAGGCTGTTCTGGTTGCTGGAGCCGGAGTTGATATTCTGTTCTTTCCTTGAGACAATCCTGTCTCGGAATGTGCTAGTTCGTTGACGCGATGGACCTATGTTCTGTTCTTGCACCTGATATGTCGTCTTCATGCCAGTTGTGAGTCTTATTCGTGGAGCCCGACAGCATCAGCGCTACCTCGATGCACTTCCTTCTGTATCGCCCTATTGGTGAGCCCTACCGTTTCAGTAGCTGGGCAGGCAGATCAACATCATAGTTGTATGACTTGTGGTTTTGACAAGGAAATACAGGCAAAACGCTCAATAAGAACGCTTCAGCGTTGAAAGCGATCTACTGGACACTCAGCGAGCAAGGTGTACTAGGCATACATACATTAAGCCGATGCTTCGAATTCAGGGCGATGCGCAGCTGCTCCGCTCTCTTCTTCTCTGCGCTGAGGGAGCCAGCTCGCAGCGTATTGAGAAAGAATCTCAATTTAAGGGTCTTATTGAGAATGACTTGCAATATCGACAAGGAGCCTGTACTGTTGCGAGTAATTCTCAATCGCGATAGTTCGTGACGACCTCCGCCTACCGCTTTCTGCCTGATGATCCAGCGGCACCTTTGTCGATGCCAAGGCTTCAGACCGTTCTGCTGGACCCTGCGGGTCGTGATCAGGCCACTGTTCTTGAGGTGCTAGAGGGTGTTTGCCGGGTGTATTGCCCTTGCGAGGAAACCGAGGGAATGACTTTGGCTTTTTTGCAGTCAGGTGACAGGCTTCGCACTGATCGCATGTGCAGTGAGGGGGCTTGTGTTGAGGCACTCACGGCCCTCAAGTTTCGTCGTGATTCCGTTTCCACAGACGAATTTGGTATCGACGCAGTCAATGAGTGGACGCTGCAGCTCCTGAGAGTCCGTCATCTGGGTCAGGCAGAACAGCGGCTTCACGCTCTTCTTGCGCTTTTGGTCAACCGGCTTGGACTTCGCTGCAGCGATGCCTATCAGCTTCCCTTCCGTTTAACCCATGATCGTTTTGGCGAGTTGATTGGTGCTACCCGGGTGACCACCACCCGTCTCCTCTCGAAATGGCGTCAAGCCGATTTGATCGCCATGTCGTCTGGTGATGTCACGATGCGTATTGCACCTGATCTCATCAACGCTTCACCTCTGCAATTCTGAGGACCGTGAATTCCTTTGGTGTACTTGGCGATCTCTGCAGAGAAGCTGAA
The DNA here is from genome assembly GCF_900473925.1 of Synechococcus sp. N5. Classification (NCBI taxonomy): domain Bacteria; kingdom Bacillati; phylum Cyanobacteriota; class Cyanophyceae; order Synechococcales; family Synechococcaceae; genus Synechococcus; species Synechococcus sp. N5. Next base: position 2,918 of record NZ_UCNI01000012.1, read on the forward strand.
TGGATGCGGCGGCGACTTCAATCTGCTAGTCGTTCTATACAGCATTGTCAGCATCCCAAGCTTAAAAATCGGCTCGTTGCAGAAATATCTTTTTACCGTGTCAGATGTTTGGCTATAAAAGACTCTCTAACTGTGATTAGTCAATCTCTTGATTCTCAATCTATGCAAAAATGTTTGTTAGAGGAATTGCTGTCTCGTTGCCTGTCAGTAGCACAGATGTCATATCACCTTTCTTAAACTGATTTTACGATTTTTGCCTGGCTTAACGTTTGCTGTTTAATTATTTATACTTTATTTTAAAAGTTCTACTCCTGTAGCTATTCCTTGCCTTCATGATTTTATTAACTTGTTGCGCTAGGCTTTTAATATAAATCGAATGAAATTCCCTTGATGAATTTGTCAAGAGGTCATTCTTTTTTCCTTATTTGCTTTTATTAAGTATAGCTTAAGATCTAATCAAAAGAATCATTTGACTGACTGCCATTCAAAGAATTAATTAAAGTTTGGCATTGGTCGTTAGAGTTTGACATGCTTGTTGGATCAGCCATACTCGAAGAGTTCATTGACCACATTGAACAGGATGACTTGGTTCGTCTCCGGTGGCTCAAACGTATCCGTGAGACAGGATTTGATCAAGCATTATCAGAGTATCGTGAGTCTTTGAATCGTCTTAGAAAGTCTTAGATAAGAATTTGTCTGGCAGAATGAGGTGGATGAGGTGTCTGGATGTAACTGATTTCACCTGCAGTTGAAACAAGCGTTAATTCGGGAGAGCGATGATTTGCGATTCTTGATTGGTGATTTCTTTTGCATGACTTTCACTATTTTCTTTGCCACATCTACTGGTAAAACTGAGGATGTAGCTGATCGACTCAAGGAGCTTCTTCCTGGAACAGAAGCGAAGGATGTTGACAACATCGACTCAATTGATGAGTTGGTTGCAGCTGACTCGTTAATTTGTTGTGTTCCAACCTGGAATACAGGCGCTGACGAAGCACGGTCAGGAACAGCTTGGGATGATCTGGTTCAGGAAATTCCTGACAAGGATTTTGCCGGTAAATCAGTCGCAATCGTAGGTCTTGGTGATTCCTCCGGTTATTCGGATTTTTTCTGTGATGCCATGGAGGAACTGTATACGGCATTTCTTCAATCTGGTGCCAAGTTGATTGGTAAGGTTTCCACAGAAGGGTATACCTATGATGACTCAAAGAGCATTATCGATGGTAAGTTCTGCGGACTTGCAATCGATGAAGACAATGAGTCGGAATTGACAGACCAACGTTTGCAGGCCTGGGTTCAGCAAATAAACGCTGAGGCCTGAACATAATTTATTACTGAACTGTATGCGCCCGAGAGGGCGCTTTTTTTATCGATGCACCCAATCTACCCGGACGTCCTTCCGTTTATTCAAATACTTGTCAATTGCCATCGCTGCAATGCATCCATCAGAGCAAGCAACAACAGCTTGTTTAAAGGGTGTATTGCGGATATCGCCGATTGCCCAGACTCCTTCGAGATCTGTCATCATGTCGCTGTTTACTCTAACTCCACCATTTGGATTGACCGGTACCTGTTCTTGTAGATAATCGGTGATGGGCAGAGAACCTGTGGAGTAGACGAAAGCACCTTGAACTTGGATTATCTGCTCTTCACAACCTCCAGATGATTGAACTTTGACAGCATTTACTCCCTGGTCATCTCCTTGTATGGAGGTGAGCCTTGTGCGCTTCCAGTGCTTTACATTTTTAGAATTGAGAAGGATTTCTACTGCTGGAGAATTTGCGTTTGGTTTATTATTGGTAATCCAATGTACTGTTGATGCAAATTTTGTGAGTACAAGTGCCTCATCAACGGCTTCATGATTTGAACCATAGACAGCTACTTCTTGGTTTTTATAAAAAGCTCCGTCACAAGTTGCACAATAACTGACCCCTTTGCCAAGAAATTCGTTCTCACCGGGAAGTGTTGATGCTCTACCCATTGCACCTGTTGCAAGAACCAATGTTTTGCCTACAAATGTTCCCTCTGGTGTATATACAGTCTTCTCTGAATCAGTCATGCCGATTCCATAAACCTGAGCCTGCTTGTATTCCGCTCCATAGTTAATTGCTTGAACTCTCATTGTTTTTAACAATTCCTCACCTGATGTGTCTCCCTCCACACCCGGATAGTTCGCAATTTTGTGAGTGATAGCAAGTGCACCAACAGCTGGATTTTTGTCCAGGATAATTGTCGATAGATTTGACCTTGCTGTATACAATGCACAAGAACAACCCGCTGGTCCTCCACCAATGATGATGACGTCGAAGGTATTCATTTGATTCATGAGTTGGTTTTACTAATACTCAGATTCTTGCAGCTATTAGGGACTTGGTTCTGATGTCGCTCAGGTACCATCCTGACAAATGATTCGATCATTTTTGCAGTTTGACTCCACTCTGTAAATGGGAAGAAATGGCGTCCGTTAGAAATTTTTTGGTAGCAGTCTCCAGGTTTTAGGCAGTGTCTCCATCTGATATCACTCTTCTCATCAACAACAAAGTCTCTTTCGCCATTAATCACCAGTATTGGAACCTCAGCTTTGTTTAGATTCGTGATTGGTTGGCTATTGACAATAGATCCATACACTAAATCATTATCTAAACATTTTGCTAACAGCCACGCCATAACATTGACACCTTTTTCAGTTTTTCTATCGACCAATAGTCGGCTTAGATGGCTTAAAATATGAAATCTTGAGCAGGGTAATTGGCTCCGCATACTCTGATAATGACTAGTCCATTGATTTGTCGAGTGAGTATCTACTGATAGCACGGAAACCGATGATATGTTGTTGGGATATTTCTGAGCAAATAAATATGCAATTGTACCGCTTATACCGTGGCCTATAAGATGAACTGGATTTGAAGAGTTTTCTATCGTCTGCCTCATTAGGCTGTGGACAACTTCAACATCACATGATTCATCAAGATCATGTTCGAATGACCATCTTTTGACTTCAAAATGTTGACCCAAGCTTTGCGCTGTTCGCTTGAAAAGGCAATACAGTGACGGCTGGAGATCGATCCAAAGTATCTGACTGGTGCTCATCTGATTTTATTTTTCTTATTTTCTGATGCTTTTGATTATGTTTTCTCTCAGAGAAGACGACTGGCTGTATTCTTTATCACATCCAGGCTTATCAAGCTTTCACCTTTGATTCAGAAGAAAGTACAACCTTTCCGTGCCTTACTTGTTCTTTGATCCGTTTAATCAATTTTTTTTCGATTGGATCGGCCTTTGATTCGTAACTCAGCATGTTCTGATAGGTTCTGTCGCTTATTTTGTTGAAACAGGACGCATTTAGATACTGATCAACCAAACTAATCTCGTTTTCCTTAAGTACTTTCATTTTGAGAAGATCCTATCGTTCCAACAATTGTCACCAAAGTTCTTCTTCGCAATCAGTCTTTACGATCAAATCCGATGTAGCATAAGCTACACACAGAAGTGAATAGCCGTCTTCCATTTGTTCATCATCAAGAAAACTTTGATCAGATTGATCAACTGTTCCTTCGATGATCTTCCCTACACAAGTGCTGCATGCTCCAGCTCTGCATGAATAACTCATATCAATCCCAGCCTGCTCTGCTGCCTCTAGAACGTATTCATCATCAGGACATTCGAAGTATTTGACTCCATCAGGCATCCTTAATTCGACCTTGAATGAGGTCATTACTCCAACTAAAATCATACAATAACTTCAATTAGTCACCTTTGCTCATATATGTATCTCGCTTGAGCATCATTGGCTACGTTCTGGATTGATGTTATCTATACACTAGTCTTGCTTATATGATGTTGGCAGGCAACATTCAATCGTTGCTTAATTGTTTCACGTGCTTTAATCTATATTATCTCTCAAATAAAGGGCTTATGTCATGAATTCAGGCTCAACATCAAGAGTTTCCCACTATTTAGGTTCTCCTAATGGTTGGCGTAAAAAACGACTGAAGATTGCAATGGCATTAAGAAGACAAGGCTGGTCGCATCGGCTTATTTCTGAATACCTGGAAGTTTCGCCTAAATCGTTAATGCGGGATATAAAATGTTTCGTAATCGACCCACAAGGGCTCAATGTGTGATGTCAGAAAGTTGATGTGTGTTAATCAACTTTCTGGACGTGAGTGAATTAACCCTGAAGAGATGCAGGTTTGTTATTTCCTTGGTCTAGCTCGTTGTCGATGAGCAATAAAGCCGCTGCTTGATTATCTGCAAACTTCACCCGTCCAAGAAGGTGCGCAAATTCGTGTTCTGACTGAGTTTGCATTTCCACCATCGGGTCGAGAAACACCGTGGTACGCGTATCGCTCACTCTCTCTGCCATTGAATACAGCTGTTGCAACGAAGCTGTGACGTCAACCTCCATTTGAAATGCGGTTGCCATCACATCTGCAGGGGATGCCCAGTTCTGCAAGGGAGCATCGACCACTTGTAGTGCAACGCTTTGCCCTCGAGCAATGATGTATTCCGCGAATTTTGCAGCATGCTCATGCTCGCTGTTGGATTCGTCTCGGAAGAATCGGGAAAATCCCCTCAACTCTCGTTCAGCAAACCAGATTGCTGCAGCGAAATAAGAGGCATGGGCTTGCCTCTCCATGTTGAGGTGGGCTTGTATCGCGCTTAGAAGCTCAGAGTCAATCGCTTCTGCAATTGCACGACCTGATGGTCCGCAAGCGATAGATGAAGCGGAGATCGAATTGTTTGTGCTCAGCATTTTTTACTTGTTGATGTCCAAATGATACGCACATGCAAGTCAAATTGCTCTCAAGGTGTGTTATTTGCACCAAGTTAAATGAGAGTCATTATCAAAAGCATCTGAAATCTTGAATTTTTTCAGTCTATTACTGAGTTCTTTAGTTCAACGCCAGCCAGCATCTGCCATTACTTTTATTGCGGTTTTCTGAGTTGCGCCTAAAGCACTAATAGAAACATTGTCTGGAATAAATTTTCCAAATGCTTTTAATTCTTTCGATGTACCTTGATTTTTTAGTGGATATTCGAAGGTTGGGCCTGCAATGAGTCGACTACCTTTTGGTGACGAAATGAACTCAATAAATTGAATTGCCTCTGCTTTGTTCTTTGCAGACATAGCAACTCCTGCTGCACTGATGTTCACATGGGCTGGATTTGGCATGACTAATTTAATATTTGATGTTACTTTCTGATCACTTTTGCCACTTGCTCCTGCCTGCATTCGTGCCAGATAGTAATGATTGACAAGGCCCACTCCGCATTTACCTTGTCCGACTGCACGAATCAGTGATACATCACCACCGAAATACGGCTGGCTTACATTTTTGATCATCCCTTTGACCCAAGTTGAGGCTGCACTTTGACCCTTCGCTATGATTTGATCGGCTACAAGTGATTGGTTGTATACGTTTTTCCTTTTGCGCAAACAGAGTTTTCCTTTTAGAACTGGATTGGCAAGATCGGAATAAGTCTTAATCGTATTTGGATCAACGACATTGGGATTTACAATTACGGCTCTAACGCGCCTTGTGAAACCAAACCATCGATTTGATGGATCCCGATAGCGTGAAGGAACATTCAATTGGAGTTGTTTCGAGGATACCGATTGCAGAAGACCAGCTTGTGCCGCATTGTTAATCCTTGCAGCATCAACCAATAGAATCACATCGGCGTTTGAATTTTTACCCTCTCGTTTAAGACGTTCCACTAGTGATATCCCTGTGGCCTCGATCAGTCTGACTTTGATCCCAGTTTCTTCACTGAATTGTTTGTAGGCAGCACGATCAGTGTTGTAATGCCGGCCTGAGTACACCCTTACTTCCTTTGCTTCCACTGAAGGTAGGGCAGCAATTGGTGCCACCAGACACAGCGCTGCAAAGAACCTACGCATGCCTCAAAACATGATTTCACCTATGCTAGGTCTGTAAGTCCAGTTGTCAGCTCTTTTTGATTGTCCGTTTCGTAGCATTTGTCAAACGCTTTTATTCCTGAGATTCTTTGACCGATGGACTTCCTGACGCATTCTCTTTTGCCTCTTCATGAAGTTCGTGACCTTCAGCAGCGCCTCAGTGCTCCCAACCTTCCCTGGCGAGATGGCCGACTGACCGCAGGAGACCAGGCTGCATTGGTGAAGAAAAACTACCAGCTCGATCCGAATGCTGAGCTCACACTTGCCATTAGCAATTGTATTTCTACAGCATTAACGAGTGACACCCTGGTCAAAAGTTTTTCACTTGTTCGTAAGGTCCATAGTTTGTTGGTTTCTAGATCAAGTGCTGGAGATTCTTATGGATGGCATGTTGATAATCCTTTCTCCCGCCATGGTCGTCGGGATTTGTCTTTCACCTGCTTTCTCAGTGATGAAGATTCCTATGAGGGCGGATCATTAATGATCCAAACTGGTGGTGAGGACACGAAGGAATTTCGCTTGCCACCTGGCCAAGTTGTTCTCTATCCATCTTCCACACTTCATTGTGTTACACCGGTTATGAGCGGTGAGCGTTATGTATGTGTCGGCTGGATTGAGAGTTATGTCAAGGCAGCTGACGACCGCTCAATGTTATTCAATATTGATGCTGGCGCCCGAGGTTTATTGGCTCGCCATGGCCGATCGGATGAACTTGATCTGATCTTTCAAAGCTACACCAATGCTGTGCGACGCTTGTCGAGTTGATTTGTAACTTTTGATAGTGTCACGTCAGTTATTTTCAGGCCCCTTTTTCTCTAGAATTAAAGCAGTTCTGTTTTTTTCAATGCCAAAGCCCTCTGCTATCTCTGTCTTTGTCGCCGCAACCTCTCTTGTCGTCGCCTCAGCAGCTGTTCCAGCCATACAAGCTCAGGATGCGGGTGGCCTTAAGGAATGGACTACAGATCAAGGTGTTGACGAAGAAAGTGTTTTAGATGCTGATGCTGCTGCACTTAAGAAAAAAGCTGAGCAGGAAGATATTTGTGTACCCATCGGTGAAGGAGAAAACTGCTGGTAAATTATGTCTTGACTTTTAGGGGGGGCTTTGCCCCCCCTTTTTTGATGAAAAAAAAGCGCCCCTATAGGGCGCTTTGATATTCTCAAATTCTGATATCAGAATTTGAATGTAGTTTGTACAAGTGCACCAAACGTGTCGTCGTCGTCGTTGGCGTAATTGTTTGTCCAGAATACAGCAGGTTTAATGCTGATGTTGTCAGTAACCTGATACTGGTACCACAATTCCAAAGCACTATTGTCGTTGTCGACATTAGCTGTGCCCTGTGTATCCGTTACGTAACTGCCGATGGATCCATAGGCAAGACCTGCCTTGTTGCCCTCAACAAATACGTCATCCCAGTTCAGTCCAACCATGTACCCGAAGGTACTAGTCGTGTCGCCATCAATTTCTCCTGCGACAGAACCGAAATCGACACCACCACTGATTGTAGGCATCGCTTTGCTATCAGCAACATAGAAACCACGAAGGCCCCATGCATTCATAGCGTTATTGACTGTCCCAATGTTGGACTGACCATCGGTTGGATAGGCGCCGGCCTCAAGACCCTTGCGAGAGTAGTGGATACCACCCCACAATTTCCGAGTTCCGTAACCCACTTGAGTTACCAGTGAACTTCCGGTGCCATCACCAAAGAGACCTCTTGCTGAATCAGCGGCATCGTTATTGGTGTAGTTGACTGCAAAGTTAAACGCTGCATCGCCTCGCTCAACATTTTGTCGCCATTGAACACCTGCACCTGCACCAGTACTTGCTCCCAGTACCGCTCCATATCCCCCCAGTTTGAATGCCTTAAGAACGGGCTTGTAACGGGTTGGAGTCTCGATCATGTAGTAGTTTTCCACCGCAGGACCAACCGTGAAGGTGAAGTCCCCAACTGGGAATGTGTACCACAGCTTATCGATTTCTACTGATGCACCCTGATCTCCTGAATCACTCAGGTGGGTAGCATTTGCTTCTGTCCAACCACCGCCGGTTGCTGACTGAAGGCGCGCGTAGAGCAGATCCTCACCTGTGAATGAGGTATTCAGATTCAGGCGATAGCGATATTGGAAAGTCAGTGCCTCCCCGACAGCAGGAGCCTGATCATCCACACTGACGCCACCGATGATGAAATCTGCAACACCCTT
>NZ_UCNI01000011.1:0-31395 GCF_900473925.1 Synechococcus sp. N5
TCACCATCACCACCCGCAAAAAAGCCACCTCAACATGAGGTGGCTTTTTTGTTGTCTATTAATCTGCTTTTAGATGAGCACTTACCTCGCGGAGTGATTGAACCACCGTGTGATCCCGTGGGTCACGGTCAGGGTTCCCTTCGCGAAGGCTGAAAAGGGTGTGCATTCCTGCCGAACGAGCGGAATCGCATTCGGCTCCGTTGTCACTTACAAACCAAATCTTGTTGGGCGAGCTGTTGAGCTGCTCGGCGATTCTTGTATAGCTCTGCGTTGATTTTTTAGGGCCTGTATGGGTGTCAAACCAGTGGCTGAAAAGTTTTTCAAGGTCACCCGCAGGGCTGTGCCTGTAAAGCAGCTTTTGAGCGTGAATGCTGCCCGATGAATAAACGGATAACGTTAATCCTTCTTTGCTCCATTCGCGCAAGCATTCAGCAGTTTCTGGAAATAGTTGAGATTTGAGCTCTCCGTTATTGTACCCGTGTTCCCAGATCTTTCCCTGTAGATCTTTGAGTGCTGTCGATTTTTTGTCGATGTAAATCAAGTGTTTCAGGTATTGAATTAATCCGTCCATCTCCTCTGTTTCCTGCTTTGCAACCTGCTGTTTGATCTGCATGCTTTCGGGAGATTTGTCAGCCAGCCATTCCTTCTTGGCGGCTTGGATCGGCTTGTTGTGAGAGATTTTGTCCCACCTTTGTTTGATGTAGTGGCTCAGTTCTTGCTTGGTGAAGGGGAACAAAACGTCGCTGACAAAGCTCACTGGGCATGTTGTTCCCTCGATGTCGAGCAGAAGATGTTGTTGATTCATCATTGATCTGCAATCTGCATTTGGTTCAATCTCACCTTCAATAGAAATTCCAGGATTTCCAGGTGTCGTTTGCTCGCATCCAGGTCAGTCCCCCACGCGTAAAGGCCGTGCCCGGCCACCAGAAACCCGCAGGGTGAGGTTTCCAACAAGGGTGCGACGGCTTCGCCCAGCTCATTCATCGACTGACTGTTGCTGATCACGGGGATGGTGATGCTGCTGGCGTGGGTGTTGATTCCGACCAGGCCTTTCAGCATTTCCCAGCCCTCCAAGACAATCCCTCCTGTGTTTTCGTAATGGCGGGATAACACCGTTCCGGGAACGGAATGGGTGTGCAGTACAGCTCCCGCTTGGGTTGCTTCAACAATGCGTAGATGCAGCGTTGTTTCGGCACTGGCTTTTCCTTTGCCCGTTAAAACCTTGCCTTGCCCATCCACAACAATCAGCTGATCGGCAGGTACCTGCCCCTTGTCAACACCACTGGGTGCCATGAGCAACTGCAGGGGCTGATGCTGCAGCACCATGCTGAAGTTCCCTCCGGTGCCATCGCACCATCCGCGTTGGTGGATGCCCTGCATCACCTCAGTTAATCGTTCGCGCTGGGTTTGGTTTGCGGTCACAATCCGCTGATCCCTCCGTCTTCTATACAGGACATAGCGGCCCACGTGCATTGACGCTTCCCCCTAGTTGCCGCTGGAGCGGTGATCACCTGGAGTTGCTGGACCAGCGACAACTTCCCGCTGCTGTGGTCTTCATGCAATTGCACCGATGGCAGGAGGTTGCTGAGGCGATTTCCTCCATGGCTGTGCGCGGTGCACCCGCAATCGGTATCGCGGCGGCCTGGGGGGTTGTTCTGGCTGCACGCTCCGGTGATGACCTTCCCACTGCCATCCGAGCCCTGCGCGCATCACGGCCAACCGCCGTCAACCTCGGCTGGGCCCTCAATCGGATGCAGGCGGCCATGGGTGCCTCCGCTCCAGTTGATGTTCAAGCGCTCGTTGGTGTGGCCGCTGCGCTTCAGCAGGAGGATCGTCTTTTGACCCAGCGGCTGGTGGATCATGGCGTTTCCCTGTTGGCTCAGGGCTGCCGGGTCTTGCACCATTGCCACACGGGTGCGATCGCTACGGGAGGCGTTGGAACCGCCCTTGGGGTGATTGCGGCCGCCCATGCCCGTGGCCTCCTACGTCATGCCTGGCTGGATGAAACGCGTCCACGCTTGCAAGGGGCTGCTCTCTCTGCCTGGGAATTGGGTTGTCTCGGAGTTCCCTGCACCGTGATCGTTGATGGAGCCAGTGGATTGCTGATGCGCCGGGGTGAAGTGGATGCCGTGATGGTGGGCTGTGATCGGGTTGCTGCCAATGGCGATGTTGCTAACAAGATCGGCACTTACAACCTGGCGCTTGTGGCCCGAGCCCACGGCATTCCCCTTTATGTCTGCGCACCTGGCAGCAGCATTGATCGAGCGACGGTTGACGGGGACGCGATCACCATTGAGCAACGCGATGCAGAGGAGATCACCCATCCAAAGGGAGTGGAAGTCGCGGCTCCTGGGGCCCAGGCCTGGAACCCTGCCTTCGACATCACTCCGGCTCATCTGGTGACAGGTTTCATCACCGAATTCGGCGTGGTTCGTCCTCCCTATCGGGAGGTTCTCTCTGCGCTTCCGCTGTCCAATCAGCTTTGACAGGTCGGGCACCAGTGGGTGCTTCGGCCCGACAACTTTTCCCTTTGAATGGGCGTTCCACAGCTGCGGCAGGGTTCTCCTCCACGTCGGTAGACCCAGGCCTGGCCGCCATAGTTGCCATTCACCCCCTCGAGATCGCGGAAATCACTGAAGGTGGTGCCACCGGCTCCAATGCTGATGGTGAGAACATTCACCAGAGCATCCCGCAACCTCTCCAGTTGTTTGAGTTCCAGCTGCCCTGCGGGCGTGAAAGGGGCGATGCCTGATGCGAAGAGGGATTCATCCGCGTAGATGTTGCCCGCTCCAGCCACCAGGGCTTGATCCAACAGCGCTGTTTTGATCGGTCGGCTGCTGCCCTTGAGTTTCTGCTTCAGATAACTGGCAGAGAAGTCGGTGCTGAAGGGTTCAGGCCCGAGTCGCGTTAAGCCTGTGATCACCTCTTCCATCGGTTGGCCCGGAGGAACCCACCACATTTCTCCGAAGCTGCGCACATCCACAAAGCGCAACTCATGCTCTTTTGAGTTCCAGAAGCGAACACGGGTGTGTTTGCACGGTTCTGAGGGCTGCTCATGCCATTGGAATTGGCCGGTCATGCGCAGATGCACACCCCAAACACCTCCTTCGGGCTCCAGAGCTGCCATCAGATATTTCCCTCTGCGCTGCCACTGCCCCACCGTCATTCCGCGGAGGCCAGCTACAAACTCATCTGGACCTCCAGGGCTGGCAATGGCCCTTGGCCTGCAGACTTCAACCTGCGCAATTTTGAAGTCGACAAGACGGTCTGCCAGTCCCCGACGGACCGTCTCGACTTCAGGGAGTTCAGGCAACGGCCTCAGGCCGGCTCGAGTTCCGCTTCGGCGAAATTATTGGTGTTGATGCCACCATCAACGCCCTGCAGGCCGCTGTAGTTGACCTTTTCGAAGCGAACGACAACGGGGTAGCGGATTCCCGAGGTGTCGATGGAGGCAACGGTGCCAACTTCGTTGAACCAGTAGGACTCAGGGCGCTTGATGCGCACCTTGGCGCCGCGGGTGATCGCCATCGCTGGGCATAAGGAGATGCAATCGGAGCGTATCTCGTGGAATGGAGGGTGATGACCGCTGCGTCACAGAATGTCGTCCCTTCGTCGTCGGCGTCCCTTTGACCAGTTCCATCGCCCTTGATCCTGATCCGTCGCTGCTTCAGCTGGATTTGCCGGACCCGGAGCAGGACGACATCAGCACGATGGAATTTCTGGCTCGGCTGGAACAGGCCTGGGCCGTCTGCGACCGCTTTGATCTCCAGACCGAGATCTGGCGCGGTCGCATCCTCCGCGCCGTGCGGGACAAGGAGAAGCGAGGCGGTGAAGCCCGGGGCGCAGGATTTCTGCAGTGGCTGCGGGAGCGGGAAATCAGTAAGACCCGTGCCTACGGCTTGATTCAACTGGCGGAATCCGCCGACAGCATGCTCAGCGACGGCACCTTGGAAGAGAGCAGCGTCAATCAGTTCTCCAAGCGGGCCTTCATGGAAACCGCTCAGGCGGTTCCCGAAGTGCAGCTGATGATTTCCGAAGCCGCCAACGAGGGGCAGGAAATCACCCGCAAGCAGGTGCGCCGCCTAACGGATGAATTCACGGCGGCCACCAGCCCTTTGCTGCCGGAGGAAATTCGTCAGCGCACCCAGGAGAACCTGCTGCCACCCCGTGCGGTGGCCCCTCTGGTGCGGGAACTGGCCAAGCTTCCTGAGTCGCAGCAGGAAGATCTGCGCAAGGTGCTCCGCGATGAGCCTGAACTCGACCGGATCAAGGACGTCACCAGCACAGCACGCTGGATCACCAAGGCAACCGAGTCGGGTGTTGCCGTGCGGGCTTTCCAGCAGGGGGAACTGGACCTGGACCGCGCCATGCAGGAGGCCCAGCGCTTGGATGCCCTCGGCCTGCTGGCTGATGCAGTGGGCCAGGCCCAGGCCCTTGAGTCGGCGGTGCTGAAGCTGCACACCTCCTGGCGGCGCTTGGGGGGGCTTCAGGAGCGGCTCTGGGTTGAAAGCGGAAGCAGCACGCCCTACCTGCGCGATGTGCTGAATGCTCTGCAGACCCTCAGCGGCGCCACCTTGCGGGTGTCGTTGGGAGAGCTCGCGGGTGGCAAGCGGGTGCGGCTCCAGCTGGTGGAGGAGTCCCCCGATCAATTGGATCCGCCACCGTTGGCCTGACTCCAGATCTTGTGCTCGATAATCTGAAGCCTCCACATCTGGTGTGTTCTGGCTTCGCTCGAGCGTGCACTTCAGGCCCACTTCGGCTGGGATGGCTTCCGCCCCGGGCAACGGCCCGTGGTGGATGCTGTGCTAGCTGGCCGGGACGCGCTGGCGGTTCTGCCCACCGGTGGCGGTAAGTCGCTCTGCTATCAGCTGCCGGCCTTGGTGCGCGAGGGCCTGGTGGTGGTGATCTCACCGTTGGTGGCGCTGATGGAGGACCAGGTGATGGCCCTGCAGCGACGGGGAATCGCTGCGGCTTGCCTGCATGCCGGACTCGAGCCAGCTCGACGACAGCAGGCCCTGGAGCAGCTGCAGGACGCCACGCTGCGACTCCTCTACATCGCGCCGGAACGACTTCAGGGTGAGCAGACCCGGCTGATGCTGGAACGTCATGCCAGGGAGGGCCGACTGGTGGCCCTGGCGGTGGATGAAGCCCATTGCATCAGTGCCTGGGGGCATGACTTCCGTCCCGATTACCGCCGCCTGGGTCAGATCCGCAGCCTCTGCCCGGGAGTGCCGATGCTGGCCCTCAGCGCGACGGCCGCCCCAAGGGTGCGGGCCGACATTATTCGCCTGCTGGATCTGCGTCGCCCGCTCGTGCAGGTGAGTTCGGCCCGCCGGGACAACCTGCACTACACGATGCAGCGGCGCCCCAGGGACCCCATGCCGCAGGTGTTGGAGGCACTGGAGATGTCCCGTGGTGCTGCGCTGATCTATGCCCGCACCCGTCGTTCGGTGGAGCAGTGGGCGGAACGTCTGACTGACCAAGGGGTTGCGGCAACGCCGTATCACGCCGGTCTGGATCCGGAGACCCGCCAGCAGGCTCTGAAGCTGTTTCTTGAGCACGAGCGGCCCGTTCTGGTGGCGACGGTGGCCTTCGGCATGGGCGTTGACCGTGGCGATGTGGGCCTGGTGCTTCATCTCCATCTGCCGGCCACACCTGAGGGCTATCTGCAGGAATCGGGCCGCGCCGGCAGAGACGGCAAGCCGGCCCATTGCCAGGTGCTGTTTTCGCCGGGTGATCGCACCAGCCTGGGCTGGGCCATGCGGGCCTCGACCCGGGGCAGCGATTCCTTGGAGGATCGTCGCCGCTTGGACCTGGCTCAGCAGCAGCTGCGTCGCATGGAGGCCGTCGCTGAGGGTGAAATGTGCCGTGAACAGGCATTGCTGCTTGCTGTCGGCGAGTTGGTGGGTCCCTGTGGTCGCTGCGATCGCTGCGCGGAGTCCCCCAAACGACGCGACTGGTCAGCTCAGGTGGAAACGCTTCTGGCCCATCTGGCCGAGCAGGACGGCACGGAGATGCGTCGCCTTGGAGAGCACCTGGCTCTGCATGAACCTGGACGCCAGGACCGCTGGACCTGGTTGGCCCGTCGGCTCGTGCAAGAGGAGTTGATCCAGGAAAGCAACGACGGTGCTCAGCGGCTGTATCTCCGCGAAAGCGGCCGGAGATTCCTGGATTCCCCCTGGCCGCTCGATTACGCCGCCTGATTCAGATCAGACTTTGACCTGACAACGGTCCTTCACCAGGTCTTTTTCGAAGCGGTTCTTCGGAGCTTCCCAGGTTTTCCAGCTCCCATCGGCACCGGTGGCATTGATCTTCTTGGCGGAACAGTTCACAGCCAGATAAAGCGCTTGCCCCTGGGCATTGAGGGTGGGCACCACTTGACTGCCACCCATGGCTTGCCAGTTGCCCCAGTCCACTTGGAGCGGGCCATAGGTGCGCCAGTCAGCCGATTTGGCCAGGGTCTGCTTGGGCTTGGCGGCCTCGACCGGCTTGGCCTTGACCACCGGTTTTTTGGCCTGAACCGGTTTCGTTTGCACTGGCTTGGTTTGCGCTGCCTTGGTTTGGACGGGCTTGGCCTTGGCTTGAACCGGTTTTGTTGTTGCCGGCTGCGCCTGGGTGGTGACGGCTGTCTGGAAGGAGGGATCGGTCAGGTAGAGGCGCGTGCCCACCTCCACTTTGTTGGGGTCACTCAGCTGGTTGATGCTGATCAGGCTGGCCACCGGCAGCTTGTAGGCCTTGGCGATCTGCGTGAGGGTCTGCCCTTTGGCAACGGTGTGTTCCGTGGCTCCCGGGATCGGGGTTACAGCCACCGGCTTGAAGGCCGGACGGGGCATCACGGCATTGCTGGGAAGTCGCAGGGTCTGGCCGACCTCAACGTGGTTTGCATTGCGAAGGTTGTTGAGGGCCATCAGGTCGCGACTGCGGACCTGGTAGCGGCTGGCAATGCTGCTGAGGGTTTCCCCGCTGTTGACGCGATGGCGGCCCGAGCCTGCCGTCACGGTGGGGCCTGGCACCTGCAGGCGGCTCCCGGCTTGAACAAGGTCTGGATTGCGGATCCCATTCATCCGCATCAGCGTGCCGACGCTCACCCCGTAGCGGTTAGCGATATCGGAGAGTGTTTCGCCGGACCGCACCGTCACCGAGGCAGCCGTGGCTGACAGGGGGAACCAGGCCGTCAGCAGCAGGGCGGCAAGAGCGGTACGGCGCATTCGTCTCCGGCAGATGCCCGCAACATACGGTGCCTGGGGTAAAGCGCCAGCCCCCCAGAGCACCTGCTGCAGAAGGGATGTGCTGGTGATGCGCGCGCCTTATCCCGGCAGCCGCTTCAGCAGGTTGAGATCCACCTTGTAGGGCGGGTAGCGCAGTTTGAAATCAAAGCGGAAGGGGCGCTTGAGCACCGCCTTGTGGTGGCTGAACGTGTCGAAGCCGCTTTGGCCGTGGTAGCTGCCCATCCCGCTGGCGCCGACGCCGCCGAAGGGCAGTTGTGGCACCCCGGCCTGCATCACAACATCGTTCAGGCAGACTCCGCCTGAGCTGGTGGTGGTGAGCACCTGCTGTTGCTGGGCCTCACTACCGCCGAACAGGTACAGCGCCAGCGGTTTGGGGCCCTGGCGGATCTCCTGAAGGGCTGTGGTGAGGTCGTCCAGCACCAGCACAGGCAGGAGAGGACCGAACAGTTCCTCGGCCATCAGCGGATCATTCCGGTCATCCACACGAATCACGGTGGGGGCGATGCGCCGCTGCTCCCGGCTGATTTCACCTCCGATCAGGATGCGTCCATCCGCTCTGGCGGACTCCAGCAGCTGCTCCAGCCGATTGAACTGGCGTTCATTGATGATCTGCCCCAGCTGATTCGAGTTGAGGGGATCGGAGCCATACATCTCCGTTCGGGCCTCCCTCATCGCCTTCAGCAGGGGTGAACGCAGGGCGGGTGGCACCAGCAGATGGTCTGGAGCGATGCAGGTCTGGCCGGCATTGATCCCCTTGCCCCAGATCAAACGACGCGCCCCCACCGTGAGGTCAGCCCCCTCAAGAACGATGGCGGGGCTCTTGCCCCCTAGTTCCAGGGTCACTGGCGTGAGGTGGGCAGCGGCCCCCTCCAGTACTTTCCGGCCGATGCTGCCGCCACCGGTGAAAAAGATGTGGTCGAAGGGCATGGCCACCAGGTTGGCTGCGACGGCACCATCTCCCTGCACAACCTGCACCACATCAGGCTCGAAGTGCTGAGGGATCAGCCGTGCAATCAGATCTGCGATGGCACTGGCGTGTTCTGAAGGCTTGAGCACGGCCGTGTTGCCAGCAGCCAGGGCACTGATCAAGGGCCGCAGCGTCAGTTGAAAGGGATAGTTCCAAGGTCCGATCACCAGAACGCACCCGAGTGGTTCCGGCACAACCTTGGCCTGACCGGGGCGCAGTGAGAGAGGGACAGCCACGCGGCGCGGGCGCATCCACCGCTCCAGCTGCCGGCCAGTGAGCTTGAGCTCCTGTCGCAGGGCCACCAGCTCAAAAAAGGCTTCGGTGGGTGGTTTGCCGAGGTCGGCGGCGAGGGCCTCGAGCACCTCCGATTCGTGCTCCTCCACCAGTGCGGAGAGCCGTTGCAATTGCTCTCGACGCCAGGCCAAGGGACGGGTCAGCCCAGCTCCCACGAGCTCCTTCATCCGGCTCAGTTGCGTTTGGGTGGGGGCCACAGGGCTGACGATCAGGCCAGTCGGGTCTAGCAGTGGTGAATCTGCAACCGGGGGATGACCCCAGCGCTTCCGTGGTGGTCAGGGACGGTCATCTACCAGCTGATCGTTCGCAGCTATTCCGATGGGAATGGCGATGGCACCGGTGATTTCAAGGGGCTTGCGGCGCGGTTGCCTTATCTGCGCTGGCTGGGGGTCAACACCCTCTGGTTGACTCCGATCTATCCCTCCCCCCTGCGGGATGGGGGCTACGACATCACCGACTTCACCGGAATCCATCCAGACCTGGGGGATCTCTCCTCCTTCCATCGGTTCCTCACGGCGGCCCACAGCCAGGGCATGCGCGTGATTTTGGACCTGGTGCTGAACCACACCAGCGACCTGCATCCCTGGTTCCAGCGGGCCCGCTGGGCTCCCAAGGGCAGTCCTGAACGGGATGTGTACGTCTGGAGCGACGACCCCAAGCGCTACGCCGAGGCACCGGTTCTGTTCCGGCACTTCGAGGCTTCCAACTGGGAGTGGGATCCGGTTGCCGAGCAGTACTACCTGCACCGTTTTCTGCGTCATCAACCCGATCTCAATTACGAGAACCCCTGGGTGCAGGACACGATGCTGGAGGTGGTCGACTTCTGGCTGGATCGCGGCGTTGATGGGTTCCGTTTGGATGCGGTTCCGTTCCTGTTCGAGTCAGAGGGCACCCGCTGCGAGGGATTGCCAGAGACCCACGCCTTCCTCAAGCGATTGCGGGACCGGGTGGATGCCCATGGCCGTGACGTGCTCTTGCTGGGAGAGGCGATTCAGCCGGTGGAGGAGGCCGCTCCGTATCTCGCGGATGACGAACTGCATGGAGCGTTCAACTTCGTGCTCACCGCCCATCTGTTTGCAGCCATTGCCAGTGGCCGCACACAGCAGCTCGGGGAGTGTCTGATGCAAGCCGAGCAGGCGGTATCTGGTGCTCGCTGGGCCCTGCCTCTGCGCAATCACGATGAACTCTGGTTGGGGGATGGCCATCTCATCAGTGATGAGGTGATTCAGACCATCCGGGTGGGCCTGCCCCAGGGACAGGGGCATTGGTTGAACTGGGGCATCAACCGACGCCTGGCTCCTCTACTCAATGGCGATCCACGCTCCAACCGGTTACTGCATGGGCTCCTCTACAGCCTTCCAGGGATGCCCTGCCTGTATTACGGCGATGAACTGGGCATGGGCGACTGGCCCGGTCTGCGGGACCGTGATCCAAACCGCACGCCTATGGCCTGGACGCCGGCCCGCAACGGTGGCTTCTCCACGGCCCCCGATCCGCTGTTGGTGCTGCCACCGATCACCGCTCCCGGTTACGACTACCGCGTGGTGAATGTGGAGGTGCAGAAGCAGCTGCCGGGGTCGCTGCTGAATTGGCACCGGCGCATGCTTACCTGCCGCCGTCTGCTGCCAGCTCTGCGGCATGGAAGCTTCCGGTTGTTGCGCAGCCCCCACCCAGGAGTGCTGGTGTATCTCCGCTGCACCGAGGCGATGACGGTGCTCGTGGCCGCCAATGTCACCGCAGCCGGAGCCTCGCTCAGTCTGGATCTTTCGGAGTGGGCTTGTCAGCGAACCCGTGAGGTGATGTGGGGCTGTGAATTCCCGCCCGCGGCGGCGGAGTGGTTCGTGAACCTTCCGCCCTATGGATTCAACTGGTGGTTGATCGGAGAAGTGGAGCCCGCAGCCACGCCCGCCTGATTCAGCAGCTCTTCCACCTGGGGCCGGAGTCGTTCGGCCTCGTTCAAATCCACCATGGCCAGACGGCAGCGGCGGGCCAGCACATCGCTGCTGCTGCGCGCATGTTCCCGCTGAATCGAATGGTCCAGTTCTGCGCGGCAGAGGGGGACCACTGGGCTGAGCGGCTCGCGTCGGCTGGGCTCGGCACGTTCGATCAAGGCCACGGCCTCCAAGCCATAGGTGCCCTGGAGATGCGCAACTTGTGCGCCCAGTAGAGCGGTTTCGGGCAGCAGGGATTTGAGTTGTTGCTTCTGGCGTTGGAGGCCGTGCTGGGTTGCTTCCAGCGACTCCGCTGCACCCAGTAGTGGCATTGCTTCAGGGGTGGGTAGCGCCTTTCCCAGCTGGCGTTCCAACGCGGTCAGGGTGTCTTCAGCCATCGGCCGGCAGGTGGTCCATTTGCCCCCCATCACGCTCACCAGGCCGCAGGCCAGGGTTTCCACCTCGTGTTCCCGCACCACACGGCTGCTGTCCATGCCCTGGTCCGCTGGCTTCAGCAATGGCCGTCCCCCCGCCCATCGGCTGCTCACCTGTGGATGCTGGAGCTGGGGAAACCAATCACGCACGTACTTGAGCAGGTAGGCCTCCTCCTCTGCAGAAGGGGATGTGGTGTTCTCCTTGGTGCAGGCTTCATCCGTCGTCCCCACCAGGGTGCGGCCGTGGAAGGGGAGCATGAACAGCACGCGTCCATCCGCGGTGGATGGCACCAGAAGCCCAAGCCCTTCCGGGCAGAGGTTCTGCTCCAGCACGATGTGGGCCCCACGGCTGGTGAGCAGCCTTGGGGGAGCATCAGCCTCCGCCATCTGGCGGATCTCATCCGCCCGGATGCCCGTGGCATTCACAAAGGCTGAGGCGCACCAGCGTTCCCGTTGGCCCGTGGCGGATTCACTGATGGCGGCCTTGAGCTGGCCCGTGCCGTCGCTCTCCAGTTCCACCACCCGGCAACGGGTGCGCAGGGTTGCCCCCCGTTGCTCGGCGGTGAGGGCCAACAGCAGGTTGAGGCGTGCATCGTCGAACTGCCCGTCGCTGTAGGCCACGCCGCCTTGACACGGCTTCAGCAGAGGCAGGGCCTGACGCATCTGCTGCTGGGACAGCAGTCGGCTGTGGCCGATGCTTCTCTGACCGGCCAGGGCGTCGTACATCCCCAGACCAAGTCGGTAGTAGGCCTGTCCCCAGAGCTGTTGTGTGGGTAGGGCCAGCTCGAGTCGTTGGGCCAGGAACGGTGCCTGGGCCAACCAGTGGCTCCGTTCGAGCAGGGCTTCCCGCACCAGCCTCAGCTGGGCCAGGTCCAGCGTTTTGAAGGCCAGCTCCAGGTAGCGCACCCCGCCATGGAGCAGCTTCGTGCTGCGGCAACTGGTGCCACCGCCGATGTCTCCGGCCTCGAGCAGGGCCACGCTCAGCCCCCGTCGTGTTGCCTCATAGGCCACGCTGGCACCGCTGGCGCCGCCGCCGATGACCAGCAGGTCCACCTGGTGATCAGCCATGCCACCCCAGGCTTCTGGAGACGGCGTCCTGCCAGCGTGTGCGCCAGCGGTCGCGCTGGGATGCATCCATCTGCGGGTGGAACAATTCCGCTCCGTCCCTCCTTGCGGTTGCGAGCTGCTCCAGGTCGCTGATCACCCCCGCCTGGAGGCCTGCGAACAGCGCCACCCCCCGGGCGGTGCTCTCGAGGCTGGCGGGTCGCCGCACCGTCAGACCGGTGCAATCTGCCTGCGCCTGCAGCAGAGGATCGGAGGCCGCGGCGCCACCATCCACCGCCAGTTCACCCAAGCCGCTCCCGAGCGCCTGTTCGGCAAGCTCCACCAATGTCGCTACCGACAGGGCGATCCCCTCAAGTGCGGCGCGGGCGATGTGACCGCGTCCGCTGTCACGGGTGAGGCCCACCAGAACACCGCGTGCCTGGGGATCCCAGTGCGGTGTCCCCCAGCCGGTGAAGGCGGGCACGAGCATCACCCCCCCTGAATCCGGCACCGAGCGCGCCAGTTCGTTCACCTGGGGGGCTTGATCAATGATCTGCAGCCCATCCCGGAGCCACTGGATGACGGTGCCGGCGTTGAACAGACTTCCCTCAAGGCAGAAGCTGGGTGTTCCAGCGGCATCCGTCCAGCCGAGGGTGCTGAGCAGCCCTGCATCTGAGCGGCGGACGACATCGCCGGTGTTGATCACCAGAAAAGCCCCCGTGCCGTAGGTGCACTTCCCTTCTCCGGACTGCAGACAGAGCTGGCCCAGGGTGGCGGCCTGTTGGTCGCCGAGCATGGCCTGGATCGGCAAGCCTGCAAAGGGAAGGTCCGCAGCCATGCGCCCGAATTCTCCGCGGCAGGGCAGCAGTTCGGGTAGAGCGCTGGCGGGGAGCCCTGTGGGCTCTCGGAACTCATCCACCCAGTGCTGCTGCTCCAGGTCCATCAGCAGCGTTCGGCTGGCATTGCTCATGTCACTGCCGTGGCGCTGGCCGCCGGTGAGTTGCCAGAGCAGCCAGCTTTCCACCGTGCCGAAACAGAGGTCATCGCTGGCCGCGGCAGCCTGGGCGTCGTCGTAGTGGTCGAGCATCCAGCGGATCTTGCTGGCACTGAAGTAGGGGTCGAGCAGCAAGCCCGTGCGCTGGCACCACTCCTGCTCCAGTCCCTGCTGCTTCCAGGCCTCGCAGATGGCGGCGGTGCGGCCGTCCTGCCAGACAAGGGCCGGTCCGCAGGGGAGGCCACTGCTGCGGCGCCACAGCACGGTGGTTTCCCGTTGGTTGGTGATGCCGCAGCTCACCACTGCCTTGCGCTGGGTATCGCTCAGCTTCGAATCGAGCTGCACCAGGGCCTGCCGCTGGCTGCTCCAGATCTCTATCGGGTCCTGTTCCACCCATCCATCGGCGGGGTAGGAAATCGGCAGCGGTGCACTGGCGCTGAGCACCAGATCCCCTGAGCTGCTGAACAGCGCGGCTCTGGAGCTGCTGGTGCCCTGATCGAGGGCTAGAAGAAGAGGCTGTTCAGCCATGGCCAAGGTCTTTCTCTCCTGCTAGCGAGGAGATGGCTGACTGCAAAGGTTTTGGCAGCGACCACGCCGTTTCGCGATCCCCCCGCCTGGGTGGCGGACGCGGTGATCTATCAAATCTTTCCCGACCGTTTCCGCCGCAGTGGCCGCGTTGATGCGCAGCGCAATCTCGCTCTGAAGCCCTGGGGTGCGGACCCTTGCGAGGAGGGATTCCAGGGCGGGGATCTCTACGGCGTCATCGATGCTCTCGATCGGCTCCAAGCCATGGGCATCACCTGCCTTTATCTCACGCCGATCTTCAGCTCAGCCGCCAACCATCGCTACCACGCCTACGACTATTTCGAGGTGGATCCCCTGCTGGGGGGCAATGCAGCACTCAGGGACCTGATCGATGCCGTGCATCAGCGCGGCATGAGGTTGGTTCTGGATGGGGTGTTCAACCACTGCGGCCGCGGCTTTTGGGCCTTTCATCACGTGGTGGAAAACGGTGCGGATTCGCCGTACCGGGATTGGTTCCATGTGCACCGTTGGCCCCTGCAGCCTTATCCCGCCCCTGACGAGGACTGCGGTTACGACGGTTGGTGGGCCTTGCCGGATCTGCCCAAGTTCAACCATGCCAATCCCGGGGTTCGGGAGCATCTGCTGGCGGTGGGCCGTCACTGGCTCGAGCAGGGGATTGACGGCTGGCGTCTCGACGTCCCTGCCGAGGTGCCGGCGGACTTCTGGCTTGAGTTCCGGCAGATGGTGCGGGCGACCAACCCGGAGGCCTGGATTGTTGGTGAGGTGTGGGGTGATGCGACCCCCTGGTTGCAGGGCGACCACTTCGATGGCGTGATGAATTACCGGTTGGGATGGAGCAGCCTTTGCTGGGCCGCCGCTGAAGCGTTGCGGCAGGACTACCGCAATTCCGACTATCCCCTCGACCCCCTGGATGGGCAGGCTTTGTTGACCATCTGGACGACCACAACGCGTTCCTACCGGGAGGTGGTGAACAGGGCCCAGATGAATCTGCTCGATAGCCATGACGTGCCCCGTGCACTTCACAGCCTCAACAACGACGTTGCGGCCCTGAAGTTGGCCCTGCTGCTGCTCTTCCTCCATCGGGGAGCGCCGTGCATTTATTACGGCACTGAAGCTGCCCTGGCGGGTGGTCCTGAACCGGGCCCCTCCAGCGGTCCTGGACCGGCCTGCCGTGAGGCCTATCCCTGGGACGTTCCCTGGAGTGCTGATCTGCGCCCATTCATCCAGTCCCTCGCAGAACTCCGCTCTGCCCATGGGGTCTTGCGCAGGGACGGTCTGCGCTGGTCAGCCCCTGGGGCTGACGTGCTGGAGGGCGTTGCGGATGGCCTGCGGGTCGTGATCAACCGCAGTCGCTCCACGCCTGTGCCCCTAACCATCGAGTCGGGACAATCCCTCATATGGACGCTGGGGCTTGTTGACAACCAAAGCGTCAGCCCGCAATCGGCGGCTGTTCTGGGGTCTTAACCCCTCTCCCCCGGTGCCGTGGGGAGCAAGAAAGCCCTTGTCGAGACTTGAACTCGAGACCTCTCCCTTACCAAGGGAGTGCTCTACCGCTGAGCTACAAGGGCATGTGGGGATGGGCCGGGTTGGATTTGAACCAACGTAGGCAGAGCCAGCGGATTTACAGTCCGCCCCCATTAACCACTCGGGCACCGACCCGAACCACACCGCAAGAACTTACCAGTCGGTGTGTCCTTCCCCACGATCTCGATACGATCTGCCGAGCTGAACCGATCTCCAGCCATGCACGTTCTGCTGCTGAACGGTCCGAATCTGAACCTGTTGGGCCAGCGTGAGCCTGGGATCTATGGCCATTCCTCCCTGGCGGACATCGAAGCGGCGCTGACCCGGGAGGCGGAGCAGGAATCAGTGCAGCTGGACTGCTTTCAAAGCAATTTCGAAGGTGCCCTGGTGGACCGGATACACCAGGCCATGGGCCGCTGCGATGGAATCTTGATCAACGCCGGGGCCTACACCCACACGTCCATCGCCATCCGTGATGCCCTGGCTGGTGTCGCGATTCCCTATGTGGAACTGCACCTCAGCAACACCCATGCCCGTGAAAAGTTCCGCCATCACTCGTTTCTAGCTGAGCGCGCTGTGGGTGTGATTTGCGGCTTCGGACCCGCTAGCTACAGCCTTGCCTTGAGCGGATTGCTCAGCCATCTGCGCCGGAACGCATGACCAGCACTGCTCCAGCACAAACTGTTTCCACCAAGACAGTTCCTTCAAAGACAGTTCCGTCAAAGACAGTGGCATCGATCCGCTGGTTGGCTGCGCCCACCAGCTGGAGCTGGGTGGAGCAGGCCAACGCCAGGCCGATGGAGGTGCTGATCGATCACGCCCACTGCGAACGCAAGGCTGCCGGGGCTGCGGTGCAGATGATGTTCCGCTACCTCTGCGAACCGGGTCTGGGTGAAGCCCTCAGCCCTCTGGCGCGGGAAGAGCTGGAGCACTTTGAGCAGGTGCTGGCGTTGATCAAGGCCCGGGGGCGCTACCTGGAACCGCTGCCTTCCCCGGGCTATGGCGCTGATCTGGCCCGGCAGATCCGTAAAGGTGAGCCGCAGAGAATGCTCGACTCCTTCCTGGTGGCGGGTCTGATCGAAGCCCGCAGCCATGAGCGCATGGCACTGCTGGCGGAGCACAGCCCGGATCCTCAGTTGCGGGAGCTTTACAGCGATCTGTTGGCGAGTGAAGCCCGCCACTTCGGCCTGTACTGGGTGTTGTGTGAGCAGCGCTATCCGCGGGAGCTGATCGTTGAGCGCCTCGAAGTGCTGGCCCTGGCCGAAGTGAAGGCGCTGGAAGGGGAGTTAGAACGTCCGGAAGACGTGCGGATGCATTCCTGTGGTGTGGATGCCCCACAGATCAGCAGTCAGATCAGCTGAGCCGCCTCCTGCAAGGCCTCCAGCCTGGATGGCCGAAGCACCCCCTCCACGCCAAATTGGCGCAGCCGTTGTTCGAGGCTGTGGTTGGCTCCGGCGATGAACAGGGTGCGGCCCGCTGATCGTGCTTCCTCCACCATGCGTTCGATGGCGAGGGTTGCGGTGACACCGATGCGGGACACATCGGTGAGGTCAAGGATCAGAACCCTGTAGCTCTGGATCAATCCCATCCGGGCACTGATGCCTTTGGCGGCACCAAAACTCAGAGGGCCGCGCAGACGAAACAGCATCAAGGCCTTGCCGCAGCGCAGGATCAGGGCTTCCTCCTCCGGGGAAAGATTGGCGTGCAGTGCATTCGTGGCATCGGAGGGGTTGTCCTCTTCCATCCCTTCCAGTTGGGACCGCGTGATCGCATCAACGGTCAACAGGTTGGCCACGAACATCCCGACCAAAACCCCCCAGATCAGGTCCCAGAACACCGTCATCAACAGCACGGCGTACATCAGCGCGGCTGTTTTCGCCGACAGGCGATGGGCGCGAAGCAGAAAGCCCCAGTCGATGATGTCGAGGCCGACTTTGATCAGGATTCCCGCCAGCAGCGCCGTGGGGATCTGTGCCGCAAGGGGGCCTGCCCCCAGCAGCACAAGCAGCAGCACCATGGAATGGGTCATGCTCGACCAGGGCGTCTGACCACCGGATTTGATGTTGATCACCGTTCGCATGGTGGCTCCGGCACCGGGAAGGCCGGAGAGAAACCCGGCCGCGGTGTTGGCGATGCCCTGGCCGATCAGCTCACGGTTGGAGTCGTGGTTGGTCTGGGTGATGTTGTCGGCCACCAGGGAGGTGAGCAACGAGTCGATCGCCCCGAGCAGGGCGAGAACTATGCCGGCTTTCACCAGCTCCGGCAGGTGCTGACTGAAATCGGGAACCACCAGTTGCAAGCCCCCCTCCGGGATGGCTCCGATCCTGGCGATGGGTTCAAGGCCCAGCTCCAGCAGTCGGTTGTCGTTGAACAGCAGCAGCGACAACGGCGTCACAATCAGCAGCGCCAGCAGAGGCGTTGGCACCCATTGGCGGATCCGCAGGGGGGTCAGAAACACCACAGCGAGTGTCATCAATCCAACGGCGAGCGCGGCTGGATTCCAGCTCGGGGCATCGATCAGCGAACTCAGGGACGCAACCACGCCGCCCCCGGTGCTCACCCCGATGAAGGGTCCAAGTTGCAGCACAAGGATGATGAAACCGATTCCCGACATGAAGCCGGAGACCACCGAGTAGGGCACCAGGGTGATGAAGCGCCCCAGCCGCAATACCCCGAGCAGGGTTTCGAACACACCACCGATCACCACAGCGGCCATCACCAACGGCAGCATCTCGCCGGCATTGAGATCACGACCGATGCCGATGGCGGCCAGGCTGGAGACGATCCCCGCCACGGTGACGCTCATGGGTCCGGTGGGTCCGCTCACCTGGGCAGGCGTTCCCCCGAGCAAGGCCGCCAGGAATCCGGTCACGATGGCGCCATACAGGCCGTAGATGGCGCCGCCTGGCCCCAGAGCGGCATTGCCGAAGGCCAGGGCAAGGGGCAGCGCGACCACGGCGGCCGTCAATCCTCCGAGAAGGTCGCCTCGGATGTTGCGTTGATGCAGGCCGTGAATCAGTGCCATCTCAGTTCAGACCACTCCAGCGGCTCAGGGCTTCCAGGGACTGAACTCCCACTTTTTGGCGCTCATCCGGGAGAACCCAGGTGGGATAAGCCCGAATCTTGGCGGCGTTGCAGGCTTCGGCTTGCTCCGGCAGCTGCTTCGGCTTGCGGCATTCCACATAGGTCACGTCCGCTCCGGCCTGTTTGCCGAACAGGTTCATCTGCTTGAAACAGGCCGGGCAGGTCCAGGCGCCGTAAAACTTGGCCCCCATCGCCTTGAGATGTTGGGTGAGTTCGAGGGCCTGGTGGCTTGAGTCGTGCAGGGGCTCTCCGAGCGTGCTGGCCCAGAGAGTGGCCGAACCAGGCGGGGCACCAACAGCTCCGCCAGCTGCGACCAGCACGGATGCCAGCAGGGATGAAGCCATGCTCCTCATGCTGATGCAGTGGTTGGCCAGAAGCTAGGTCGCATTCAGGCGTTCGGGCTTCCCTCCATGCGGAAGCAACAACGCAAGCCCTGTTGCGGTGAAACTGGGATTACCACTGGATGGGTATGGCAGGCAGCGGATACAAGGACTATTTCCAGGTGCTCGGTGTTGATCGCAGCGCCGATGCCAATGCCATCAAGAAAGCCTTTCGCAGCCTGGCGCGCCAATACCACCCTGACGTCAACCCTGGTGATGCCCAGGCTGAAGCGCGGTTCAAGGAGATCAGTGAGGCCTACGAAGTGCTCTCCGATCCCGAGAAGCGGCGTCGTTATGAGCAATTCGGCCAGTACTGGAACCAGGCCGGTGGCATGGGAGGGGGAGCCGCACCCGGCATGGATGTCGACTTCGGTCGTTACGGCAATTTCGACGATTTCATTAACGACCTGTTGGGCCGTTTCGGTGGTCCAGGCGGCGGTGGTTTCCAGGGGGGTGGTTTCCCTGGGGGCGGATTTCCCGGTGGAGGATTCGCAGGGGGCGGTTTCCCGCGTGGTGCCCAGGCTTCACGCCCTCCGGTGAATCTCGATGCCGAAGCATCGGTGAATGTGACCTTTTCAGAGGCCTTTCGCGGTGGTGAACGCAGCCTCTCGGTGAACAACGAGCGCGTTGAGGTGCGCATTCCTGCTGGAGTGAAGAACGGCTCACGGCTGCGGTTGAAGGGCAAGGGCAACCTGCAACCGGGCACCGGACGGCGGGGCGATCTCTATCTCAACCTCAAGATTCAGGACCACCCGATCTGGCGCCTGGAGTCGGATCAGCTGCGGGCCGATCTCCCCGTCAGCCTCGATGAACTGGCCCTTGGAGGCATGGTCTCGGTGATGACGCCCGATGGTGAGGCCCAGGTGAGCATTCCGGCCGGCACCGCCCCGGGCCGCAGTCTGAGGCTGAAGGGCAAAGGCTGGCCGTCGAAGACCGGTCGCGGTGATCTCCTGCTCACGCTGACGCTGGCCATGCCTGCCTCGTGGAGTGAGGAGGAGCGTCGATTGTTGGAGCAACTGCGTGCCAAGCGCACGGACCATCCACGTCAAGAGTGGCTTCGGTCGGCGGCCCTCTGATCGGGTGACCCTTACGATCACACCTTGTGTTTGGGTCTGATGGAGCTCACTTACCGCCCCCGTCGTCTTCGGCGTACGCCCGCCCTACGCGCCATGGTGCGTGAGCACAGCCTCTCGGCTGCAGACTTCATCTATCCCCTCTTTGTGCATGAAGGCGCTGAGGTGGAGCCAATCGCTGCCATGCCTGGTGCCAGCCGTTGGAGCCTTGCGGCCCTCACCGGCGAAGTGCAGCGTGCCTACGACCTTGGGGTGCGTTGCATCGTTCTTTTCCCCAAGGTGTCTGAGGGACTGAAGACCGAAGACGGGGCTGAGTGCTTCAACGCCAATGGCCTGATTCCACGGGCGATCCGCCAGATCAAGGAAGCCATCCCCGAGATGGCGATCATGACCGACGTCGCCCTGGATCCCTATTCCTGCGATGGTCATGATGGGATCGTCAGCGAGGACGGCGTGGTCCTCAACGA
The DNA here is from genome assembly GCF_900473925.1 of Synechococcus sp. N5. Taxonomy (NCBI): domain Bacteria; kingdom Bacillati; phylum Cyanobacteriota; class Cyanophyceae; order Synechococcales; family Synechococcaceae; genus Synechococcus; species Synechococcus sp. N5. Next base: position 19,968 of record NZ_UCNI01000011.1, read on the forward strand.
TGAAACGATTGAATTGCTCTGCAAGCAGGCCGTTGTGCAGGCTGAAGCGGGCGCTGATCTGATCGGTCCCAGCGACATGATGGACGGCCGGGTCGGTGCCATCCGGGAAGCCCTCGACGACGAAGGCTTCGAACATGTGGGCATCATCAGCTACACGGCGAAGTACTCCTCCGCGTACTACGGCCCCTTCCGTGAGGCCCTTGATTCTGCTCCCCGTGCCGCCGGCAGCAAGCCGATCCCCAAAAACAAAGACACCTATCAGATGGATCCCGCCAATGCTCGGGAAGCCATCACCGAAGCCCAGCTCGATGAGCAGGAGGGCGCCGACATCATGATGGTGAAGCCTGGTTTGGCCTATCTCGACATCATCCACCGACTGCGCGAAGAGTCGGAACTCCCCATCGCTGCCTACAACGTGAGTGGTGAGTATTCGATGGTGAAGGCCGCGGCGGAGCGGGGCTGGATCGATGAAAAAGCCGTTGTGCTGGAGACGTTGCTGAGCTTCAAGCGCGCCGGTGCTGATCTCATCCTCACATACCACGCCTGCGATGCAGCGGCTTGGTTGAAGGAGGCTTGATCCGATGGCAACAGCCGATCAACCCAAAGGTGTGGATCGTCTCGGTCACGTTGCGATCCGTGTTGAGAACGTCGATCGGGCTGTTGCCTTCTACACCGATCTGGGCATGCGTCTGGTCTGGCGTGCCAACGACTGGTGCTATCTGGAAGCCGGGGAAGGTCGCGATGGACTCGCCTTGTTAGGCCCGGATTACAAAGCCGCTGGCCCACATTTCGCCTTCCATTTCCGCGATCGTGCGGAGGTTGATGTGATTCACGACCGTCTCAAGGCGCAGGGTGTGCACGTTGGTGCCGTCCATGACCACCGCGACGGCACGGCGTCTTTTTATTTGAAAGACCCTGAAGGCAACTGGCTCGAAATGCTTTATGAACCCCCCGGTGGCATCCCCTCCAACTGCAACTGACTTGAGTCAAGGGGCGGACCGGGCTCAGCAGGAAACCCTTGAACTGCTGGAGTGGCATCGGGTCTGTGACCATCTCAGCGGCTTTGCCAGCACCGGCATGGGCCGTGATGCGGCCCGGGTTCAACCTCTGCCCGCCAGCCTGGAGGAGTCGAAACAGCGCCTGGCCGAGACGGTTGAAATGGCGGTGCTCGATGACCTCACTGAGGGGGGGCTCAGCTTCCGCGGTGTGCGGAATCTCGAGCCCGTTGTGCTGCGCTGCAGCAAGGGAGGCGTGGCTTCCGGAGAGGAGCTGCTGGCCGTGGCGGAAACGTTGGCAGCGGCCCGTCGGCTGCGCCGTCAGATCGACGATCCCGAGCTGCGCCCGGTGTGCACCGCGTTGATTGAAACGATGGTGACGCTGCCGGAGTTGGAGCAGCGGCTCAAATTTGCGCTCGAAGAGGGCGGCCGCGTCGCTGATCGCGCCAGCTCGGCGTTGTCGGCGCTTCGGCATCAATGGAACGGTCTGCGCCAGGAACGTCGCGACAATCTTCAGGAGCTGCTGCGGCGCCTGGCCCCATCCCTGCAGGACAGTGTGATCGCCGAGCGTCATGGCCGTCCGGTTCTGGCGGTGAAGGCCGGTGCGGTGAGCCAGGTGCCGGGTCAGGTGCACGACAGTTCGGCCTCAGGCAGCACCCTCTTTGTTGAACCCCGCTCGGTGCTCACCATGGGCAACAAGCTGGCGGAGCTGGAGTCCCGCATCCGGGATGAGGAACGCAAGGTGTTGGCGGAGCTGAGTGCTCTGGTGGCTGAAGAGGCGTCCGCCCTCAACCAGGTGGTGGCCGTGCTGCGCGCGCTTGATCTTGCGCTGGCCCGTGGGCGTTACGGCCGCTGGCTTGGTGGCGTTGAGCCTCAGCTTGAGGCGGCAGCGGAGGCTCCGTTTCGCTTTTCAGGTCTGCGACACCCACTTTTGGTGTGGCAGCACAAACGGGCGGAGGGGCCGCCCGTGGTTCCCATCTCGGTGGAGGTGTCGCCGGAGCTGCGGGTGGTGGCGATCACGGGGCCGAACACCGGTGGCAAAACGGTCACCCTGAAAAGCATTGGCCTCGCTGCATTGATGGCACGCGCCGGCATGCTTTTGCCCTGTTCGGGGCAACCTTCCCTGCCCTGGTGTGCCCAGGTGCTGGCGGACATCGGAGATGAGCAATCCCTCCAGCAGAGCTTGTCCACCTTCAGTGGTCATGTGAAGCGCATCGGGCGCATTCTTGAGGCGCTGCAGCGCGGTGGTTCTCCGGCCCTGGTGCTGCTGGATGAGGTGGGTGCTGGAACGGATCCCAGCGAGGGAACGGCCCTGGCCACGGCTCTGCTCAAGGCTCTTGCCGATCGGGCGCGGCTCACGATTGCCACCACCCACTTCGGTGAACTCAAGGCCCTCAAATACGACGACGCTCGTTTTGAGAATGCCTCTGTTGCTTTCAATCCTGAGACCTTGTCCCCCACCTATGAATTGCTGTGGGGAATTCCAGGACGCAGCAATGCACTGGCAATCGCGACGCGCCTTGGGCTCGATTCGGATGTGCTTCACCAGGCCCAGCAGCTGTTGGCCCCAGGGGGTGATGGTGAGGTGAACAGTGTGATCCGTGGCTTGGAGGAGCAACGGCAGCGCCAGCAGGCCGCGGCAGAAGACGCTGCAGCACTCCTGGCACGCACGGAGCTGCTGCACGAGGAGTTGCTGCAGCGCTGGCAGAAGCAAAAGCAGCAGACCGCGCAACGCCAGGAGCAGGGCCGTCAACGCTTGGAGCAGTCGATCCGTCAGGGCCAGAAAGAAGTTCGCACGCTGATTCGCCGTCTGCGGGATGAGCGCGCGGATGGGGAAACCGCGCGAAAGGCTGGGCAACGGTTACGCAGCTTGGAAGACCATCACCGCCCAACCCCTGAACGGCGTGCACCCAAGCCGGGTTGGCGTCCGTCTGTGGGGGATCGCGTGCGCTTGCTTGCCCTCGGCAAGGCTGCAGATGTGTTGGCCATCACCGATGACGGCCTTCAGCTGACGGTTCGTTGTGGGGTGATGCGCACCACGGTGGATCTGGCGGCGGTGGAAAGCCTGGATGGGCGTAAGCCGGAGCCGCCTCCGAAGCCGGTGGTGAAGGTGCAAGCCCGTTCCGTCGGAGGCGGCGGCGCACAGGTGCGCACCAGTCGCAACACCCTTGATGTGCGTGGTATGCGGGTGCATGAGGCCGAAGCGGCGGTTGAGGAATGCTTGCGCAGTGCCAATGGGCCGGTTTGGGTGATCCATGGCATCGGCACGGGCAAGCTCAAGCGCGGCCTGCGCGCCTGGCTGGACACGGTGGCCTATGTGGAACGGGTGACCGATGCCGAGCAGGGGGACGGCGGACCGGGCTGCAGCGTTGTCTGGGTGCGCTGAGCTGTTTCAGGCGCTTCAGTGGCTAACGGATCGCTTCACCATCCGCATTAAACAACCGCCAGCCTGTGGGGTCAGGGTCGAGGTGGATGGCATCGCCGGCAGTGATGTTGATCTCCGTTGAAGCTCTGACCTGGATGAGTTGATCACCATCCAGGAGCCGGCAGGTGAGGATCTGCTCATTGCCCAGACGCTCGCAATGGCTTGCCTCGGCTTGGAGATTCCGGTTCGTTGCTGGTGCCAGATGCCAGTGTTCAGGCCTCAATCCTGCGGTGAGGTGTTGGCCTTCTCGTTGAAGTAAAGGCTCGACCATTGCGCCTTCAACCTGAATGCGCTTGTTCCCCAGAATCAGAGTTGCATTGGGTCCCACCGTGACGGGCAAAAGGCTCATCGCTGGGCTGCCAATGAACTGGGCCACGAAGATGTTGGAGGGCCATCTGTACAACTCCATGGGGGTCCCGAGTTGCTGCAGGCGCCCCTGGTTCAACACAGCGATGCGGTCCCCCATGGTCATCGCTTCCACCTGGTCGTGGGTCACATAAACCGTTGTTGTTCCCAGTTCTCGCTGCAGCTCGACGATTCTTTGGCGCGTGCTCGTTCTGAGTTTGGCGTCGAGATTGCTCAGCGGTTCATCCATCAAAAATACCTCGGGATTGCGCGCCATGGCGCGTCCGAGGGCGACCCGTTGTTTCTGTCCGCCGGACAGTTCCTTTGGCCTTCGATCGAGCAATTCCGTGAGTTCCAGAGATCTGGCAACGGTGTTCACCCGGGCTTCGATTCGTTCTTCTCTGACCGACCGCACCCTCAGTGGTTTGGGTAAGGCGCGCGTGGCTCGAAAGGCTTGATCTTGGATGCGCTGGACGGTTGATCTCGCCTGGCTTCTGCGCAGTCCGAAGCTGAGGTTGTCCCGCACGCTGAGATGCGGGTAAAGCGCATAGCTCTGGAACACCATGGCGACGTTGCGGCGCGCTGGCGGTACATCGCTGATGGGCCGGGCCCCGATTCTGATTTCGCCGCTGGTGGGGCTGTCGAGACCAGCGAGCAGTCGCAGCAAGGTGCTTTTGCCGCACCCCGAGGGACCGACCAGCACCAAAAACTCGCCATCGTTGATTGTCAGATTCAACTGACGAATCACTTCAACGGGATCACCGCCGCCGCGTCCTGGGAAGGTCTTGCTGAGGTCTTCGAAACGGACGCCGGCCAACGACAGAGCTGCAGCGGCTGAATCTTAGGGTTATGGATTGGATTGAGCCGGCAGCACCGTGCAGTTCATCGATCAGGCACGGATCACGGTCCGAGGCGGGCGCGGCGGCGATGGCATCGCTGCATTTCGCCGTGAAAAGTATGTGCCCGCTGGAGGCCCCTCCGGAGGTGACGGCGGGTGTGGGGCTCCCGTGGTTCTCGAGGCCGACAGCAACCTGCAAACCCTGCTCGATTTCAAATACAAACGCCTGTTCGCTGCTGACGATGGGCGACGCGGTGGTCCGAACAAATGCACCGGTGCATCAGGGAAAGACCTGGTGATCAAGGTGCCTTGCGGCACGGAGGTACGCCATCTGCGCACCGGCATCCTTCTGGGAGACCTCACCACCCCTGGTGAGCGTCTCACCGTTGCCTTCGGTGGGCGAGGTGGTTTGGGCAACGCCCATTACCTGAGCAATCGCAACCGCGCTCCGGAGAAATTCACCGAGGGCCGTGAGGGTGAGGAATGGCCCCTGCAGCTGGAACTCAAGTTGCTGGCTGAGGTGGGCATCATTGGTCTTCCCAATGCCGGCAAGAGCACCTTGATCGCCGTGCTGTCGGCAGCGCGACCCAAGATTGCCGATTACCCCTTCACCACCTTGGTTCCCAACCTTGGTGTGGTGCGCCGTCCCAGTGGAGATGGAACCGTGTTCGCGGATATTCCAGGCTTGATTGAGGGGGCCGCCCAGGGCGCTGGTCTTGGCCACGACTTTCTGCGTCATATCGAACGCACCCGTCTGCTGATCCACCTCGTGGACGCAGGATCCGAGGATCCCGTGGCTGACCTGAACGTCGTCCAGCAGGAGCTGGAGGCCTATGGCCATGGTCTGGTTGATCGGCCACGTCTGTTGGTGATCAACAAACAGGAGTTGGTGACAGAAGAGGATCTCCCCAGGTTGCGGCAAGACCTTGAAGCGGCGAGTGGTCGTCCCGTGCTGTGCATTTCAGCCGCCATGGGAACCAACCTCGATCAGTTGCTGGCAGAAACCTGGGCCGAGCTCGGAGTGTGAGCTGATGCTCCAGACAATCTTCATGTGATCAGCCACACCGATGCTTGTGGCCTGATCGCGGGGGAGCCATAACGGGAATGTCTCACCCATGACATGACCTTTTACACCTGTCTGGACAACAAGGGCGACGTGATCGCCCGGTGCCAAACGAAAGAAGATGTTGCTGTGCTTCAACGCATGGGACGCCCGATCGCTGAAGTGAAGGCAATGCGTAATGAGGAGGCTGTCGTCTGCAGCCTGACCGGCAGCCCCTCCGACTACAACGAGGACTACTGAGCCCTCGTTGATTTAGGTCGCTGGTTGAATCAGTCGTCGTAGACGCGGCACTCCTCGGCATCGGGATTGGCCTCGCAATGCAGCTCGAGCGACGTGGGGTCGTGGCTGTCGCCGGGGTGGTGTTCCTTGTATTCCTCCAGCGACTTCAGCTCATCTGTGAGGTGACGAACCTTGGCATCGTCTCCAGCTGCTTTGGCAGCTTCGATTTCGGATTGATCCTTCTGGATGTGTTCGTCGATGGACTTCATGAATTCAGACCGTGGTCTGGCAGCACCTTACGGCGATTCATCGGTTTTGGAGTGGTGGAATCCCACCCCATGACCATCCGACAACGTTGATTTGAAGTGCTTGTAGCCGTGGCTACAAGCACAGCTCCAGATCGTTGATCAGGGCGCCAATTCACTGAGTTCCAGCCAGCGTTCTTCCGCTTGTTCAATGCGGTTGATGATCTCAGCCAGATCGAGACTCAGCTTGGCCATGTCAGCGCCTTCCCGGGTCATCTGCTGTTCCAGCTCCTCTTTCTTCAGCTCTAGTTCAGGCAGCTGTTGATCAAGCGCCGCAAGCTCCTTGTTTTCCTTGAAGTTTCGCCGCCGCGGGCCATCGCGCTTGGTCTTGCGGCTGCTCTCTGGTTTTGGTGTGGAGGGTTTGCTCGCCTGGCTTCGGCTGCGTTCCTCCTGGCGTTGCTGCTCCAGAAACGCGCTGTAGTTCCCTTCAAAGCGATTGAGCCGTCCTTGGTCGAAACAGAACAGACGATCAACCGTGCGATCGAGGAAGTAACGGTCGTGGGACACAACGATCACGCAACCTCGAAAGTCCTCAAGAAAATCCTCCAGGACGCTGAGGGTCTGAACATCCAGATCATTGGTGGGTTCGTCCAACAGCAACACGTTGGGCGCCTGGATCAGCATCCGGCAGAGGGTGAGGCGGCGGCGCTCGCCTCCCGAGAGCTTGGCCAAGGGGCTGTGCTGCTGGGCCGGTGGAAACAAAAATCGTTCCAGAAGCTGGGATGCGGTGACTTGCTCACCCCCCAGATCGATCCGGCTGGCGGCTTCTTCCACGAACTCGATCACTTTGCGATCGAGCCCTTTGCCTTTGTTGAAGTCTTCGGTGTGCTGGTCCAGGTAACCGATGTGAACGGTCTCCCCAAGCAGCAGGCTGCCCTGGGTTGGCTCGCGCCGTCCGGCGATGAGATCAAGCAGGGTGGATTTGCCGCTGCCGTTGGGGCCGATGATGCCGATCCGCTCTTCAGGGCTGAAGCTGTAGCTGAAGCCATCGAGGAGTGGGCGACCGCTCCCGCTGCCATCGGCTGTGACCCCAACGGCTTCCGCTTCGATCACCTGTTTGCCGATGCGCCGGCTGATGCCGGTCATCTCCAGCTTTGCTTTGCCTTGATTGGGTTTCTGCTCGCGCATCGCTTCGATGCGTTGCAGTCGCGCCTTTTGTTTGGTGCTGCGGGCCTTGGGGCCCTGGCGTAGCCACGCCAGTTCGCGGCGAAGCACGCTTTTGAACTTGGCCGCTGAGGCTGCTTCTGAGGCCTCTTCTTCGGCTTTGTGCTGCAGAAAGGTGCTGTAGTTCCCCTGATAGGTGCGGGCCTGGCCTCGGTCCACCTCCACCATCCGCCGCGTCACCCGATCGAGCACATAGCGGTCATGGGTGACCAGCACCAGAGCGCCGGGATAGCGATCCAGCCAGCTCTGCAGCCATTCCACGGCAGCGGCATCGAGATGGTTGGTGGGCTCATCCAGCAGTAGCACATCGGGGCAGGCCACCAGGGCTGATGCCAGACCCACCCGCTTGCGGTATCCGCCGGAGAGGTCGTCGACCGGGCGCTGGAGATCGCTGATGCCCAATTTCTGCAGCACTTCCCGGCATTGCTGCTCCAGGCTCCAGGCGTCCTCTTCATCCATCCGTTGGCTGAGCTGACCCAGCTCCGCCATCAGTGCTTCATTGCTGGGGTCTGCCGCGATGGCGTCGCTGAGGGCGCTGAAGCGCACCAGCAGATCCCGTTTGGCACCACAGCCCTCCAGCACCTGCTCCAGCACCGTGAGCCCCGGAGTGATCCGGCTCTCCTGACCCACCAGCTCCACCCGAAGCCGGGGTGAGCAGCGCCGTTCCCCGTCCCCGAGTGGCTCTTTCCCCGCCAGCACCTTCAGCAGGGTGGATTTGCCGGCGCCATTGGGACCGATCAGTCCCAGCCGCTCCCCTTCACCGATGTGGAGATCGAGATCGCAAAAGAGGGTGCGGATGCCGAAATCCTTGGCCGCACCCACCAGGCTGATCAGACTCACGGCGTGCCAGCGGGCAGTTGACTGTCCAGATAAGCAAACACGCTCTTGTCGCCCACATCCGCTGCTGCCTCCATGCCGAATTTGCGCAGGGCCAGCAACACCAGCAGCAACGCTGCACTTTCCAGCAGAGCCAGGCAGAGGGGGCCATTGATCAGACCCACCAGATGCCCCAGCAGCGCTGCCGGCAGCAGCAAGGTGAGGCCGATGGCTTCGGGCCGTTGAAAGCAGAAAAACTCCTTGAAGCCGATGCCCGCCAAGGCGGCAAACAGCGGCCCGGTGGCCAAGATCCACAGCGGCTGAACCTGGAGGGTTGAGAGCACTTCGGTGGGGCCGGCCAGCAGCAGCAGGGCCCCCCAACCGATGCAACCGCTGAGCCAGAACAGTTGCAGGGCGCGGTGCAAGGGACGGAGATAAATGTGAATCCAGCGCAGGGCCAGACCCAGGGCTGTGGCCATCGGCAGCACCCAGAGCCATGCCCAGGGGCTATCGGTCTGCCACCACTGCAGCACCCCTGCAGCCAGGCTTAGGCCTGTGATCAACAGGGCGATCCGATAGGAACGTACCTCCTGGCGATCGGCAGCTGTGATCGAGTAGGTGCCGTAAAAACCTTCGAAGGTTGGATCTGCGCTGGTCATCCCGACGCTGCCGTGCTGTTCACCAGTGTGCTCAGGTCAGGACCTGCTGGAACGATGCCGCTGGGATTGAGGGGGAACAGGGCACCGAAGTAGTCGTGTCGCCAGGCGTTCCCGTCGCAGGTGTCCGCCACGCCCGGCAAAGCGTAAAAGCGTTGTCGCCATGCCCAGAGGTGTGGGTAGTGCCAGAGCGGCTGCCGACTGCAGCCGAACAGGGGCGCATAGACCAGCTCCCAGCGGATCAAGGTGGGGAATAAGCGCACGTCCGCCAGGGTCAGTGCCCTGCCGCACAGCCATGGACCATTGCTTTCAAGGCTCTGCTCCACCGCCGCAAGGGCGGCGAAGAGATCGGCTTCAGCGCGGTCATAGGCCGCTTGGTTGCGGGCGAAACCGCAGCGGTACACCCCATCGTTGATGGCCGGTTGCAGTCGCTGCTGCCAGGCCTGGATCCTTTCGGTGGCTTCCGCCGGTGCCAGGTCCACAACAGCGTCTTGATGGGGCCAGCGGTTCAACAGCTCCACCAGTGGTGCACTGTCATTGCCCAGCAGGCTGCGCGTCTTCGGATCCACCAGCACAGGCACGGTGGCCCGGTAGCTGGGGGGGGCGCCGCAGTGCTGATACAACTCCAGCAGCGTGTCGCACCCCTCCCAAGCGGGATTGAGGGCCCAGCGTCCAGCGTTGTGATCCGCCTGTGCCATCACGAGGGTGAGGCTGTTGTGCAGATGGCGCAGCTGATGCACCAGCCAGGTGCGGTGGGCCCAGGGGCAACTGCGCCCGATCACCAGGATTGGCCGTTGGTCTGCGCTGCGCTGGAGCAGGTCTTCGGGGTTTAAAGCCGGCGGGCTGAGTGGATCGCTGCTTGGGCGGGTGTAATTGCCGGCCGCATCGGCTGGGCCCAGCCCACCCATGAGCCGTTTCCATTGCCAGCGCCAACTGCGACGGGCGGCCGTGACCACGACAGGTGGGATCGACATGGCGCGGTTTGGATCGCTTCCATCCTCGCTGTGACTCGTGCTTCAGTCGGAACTTGGTTCGCTGTGGTCCATGAGCAGCTGTGGCGTTCTTGTGGTGGCCGGCACCCACGGCAATGAGGTCAATGCCCCTTGGTTGTTGCAGCAGTGGCAGGCCAACCCTGATCTGATCAACGCTGCTGGCTTGGCGGTGCAGAAGGTGATCGGCAACCCGGAAGCGTTGCGCCGCCGCTGCCGCTACGTCGATCGTGACCTCAACCGCTGCTTCCTCCCGGAACAGTTGGAGCAGGGGGCCCCCGGCTTGGAGTTTCAGCGTGCTGGGGAACTCCTGCGCTTGCACGGCCCGACCGGCGAGCAGCCTTGTGCCGTGGCCATCGATTTGCACAGCACCACAGCGGCCATGGGCAATTGCCTGGTGGTGTACGGCCGGCGTCCTGCTGATCTCGCCCTCGCGGCTTTGGTGCAGGGAGCGCTTGGCCTGCCGATTTATCTGCACGAAGCCGATGCTCAGCAGACCGGCTTCCTTGTTGAATCCTGGCTCTGCGGCCTGGTGATCGAGGTGGGCCCTGTGCCGCAAGGCCTGCTCAATGCCCGGGTCGTTGAACAGACCCGTCTTGGCTTGGAAACCTGCCTGAGGGCCTTGGATCAGGCACATCAGGGCTTGGCCCGGCTGCCGGATGCTCTGGTGGTGCACCGTCACCTGGGGAGTCGGGATCTTCCGAAGGCGGAGAACGGAGAGCCTCAGGCCCTTGTGCATCCCGAACTGCAGGGACGCGATTGGCAGGACATCAGCTCAACCCAGGCGATGTTCCGTGCTGCGGATGGCACCAAACGTGGTGAAGCGTGGGTTGAGGGGGAGATTCCGGTGTTTGTGAATGAAGCGGCCTACGCGGAGAAAAGCATTGCTTTCTCCCTCACGCGCCGGGAGGTGTGGCCCGTGCAGCCCACCTGGCTGCCGGCCTTGCAGCAGCTGCTCTCTGCGGCCTAACCGCAGGCCCAAACACCTTTCCCTTCTTGAGAGCAGATCAGATTGCTCGTCTGACCATCGGCCCAGTACATCCGCAATCGGTCGTCCTCGGTGCCGATCCGCAGGGTGAGGGATCGCAGCGGACCGGCCGGGGTTTTGCTGTCGGCATCACCGCCGGGCGACTTGATTTTTTGCAGCTCCTGCTCCAGCTGGTTGATGCGTTGTTCCAGCTGTTTGATCGAAGCGCTTGCGTTGGGTTGGTCGCCGCTTGAGCTCACCAGTCCACAGCTTGTGAGACCAACCGAGGCCAGCCCAAGACAAATCAGGGGAATCAAACGCTGCATGGGCCTGTGCTGATTGGCCCCAGCCTCTCAACAGAACTGGCCCTGGGCCAGACGTTCACTCCAATACACCGTGGCACCTTGAGCCTCCAGCTCCAGTCGCCTGTGGCGGGCCTGGCTCAGAGGAACGGTTTCCTCCAAGCGGTGGCCGGCTTGCATCCAGCGGATCAGAACCAAAAGCGCCTTGGTGAGTCTTATGAATCTTAAGTCTTTCGAAAGCATCGCTTTCCTCTCCTGGGGCGCTTAAGCGTTGGTTTCGCAATCTGTGGACACACAGCGCAAACTTCCTTTACACTCCCGATCAGGCAGGGCTCTCCTGCCCT
>NZ_UCNI01000005.1:0-34903 GCF_900473925.1 Synechococcus sp. N5
CATGGTCCGCAACAAATAAGTGGAAAGTCCGCAACAAAGCCGGAAAGCCGATCAGCGCACAGGATCGCCCGCCATTTTCGCGGGCTTTTTCACGCCGGGTTGTCGATCCGCCTCAGCGGACCATCTCACTCACGGGGCGGGTCACAACACCCCCCCTGCTTGAGTGATTGAGCTTCCTGCTCAGGGTCTGCGCCCATCGCTTCGAGCTCTGATTCCGAGACCAGTCCCCGCTTGCGGGGCGTGGTCAGTTTTCCTGCATTTGCCCGCACCTGGCGAGGCCCGCTCGATTGAGCAGGGGCCATCAGCGTGATGCCTGGGCAAGGGTCCGTGGACCAAGTGATCGGTGAAGGCGAGGAAGTCGAATACTCCGCGACGGGGTACATCTGCTGGCCGAAAAAGAAGCCCGTTATCGCATCTGATGGTTTAGATGCTGGGTCGTAGGTGACCCGAAACTCGGTGGTGCAGCTCTTGAGCACGGGGTATTCGGTGCAAGAGTTGCCGGTCCAGGTCACGCTCACAGGCGTGATATCCGTCTGCTCACCCGTCGGCACATAGAGATCGCCGTTGTAGATGACATTTGCACCACCGCTGCTTGGACGCGTCGCGAGATCAACGGAGATGGTCTCTGTTGAGCCGCACTTCCTCCAGAGATAGAAGTAGTCGAAGGTCCCGCACTCATCAGGCTGCTGTGCAACCGCATCACCGAGCCGCAGGAACCTGTGCGAATCGTTCGGGCCGTTGTAGCACTGCAATGGCCCTACGACATTCGGGATCGTGGTTCCAAAGAAGTAGAAATCTCCATTGGTCTCAAACGCCCGTGCGGGCTCGCCAGAGCCGAACTCCATCGTGGAGCTCTGGACCATCGGGCAGTACACAGAGCTGCTATTGGTCGAGCAGTGCCAGACATTCAGAGAGAGAATCGCCGTCGTGTAATAGGTGTCCTGGGTAACAAACCCATCGCTCGTGCGGCGAATCCTCAACCGCCAGAGCACTGGGATCTGGCCAGAATCAAAGAAGGTAGATCCCATCGAGGATGGGTTTGCATTGAAGACGCGGACCGTCGTGGGAAACGCATACACATCGATGCGTGATTCAAAGAGCGAGCTGTCCGAAACGCACCATTGTCCCAGGGTCTCCCACGGCGTGAAGCTGATATCGATACACTCGATGCCCCGCCCCTGATCCAGCGGCAGGCAGTCTGGCCCTTTGCAGTGTGGAGCACAATCAGTGCAATCGCTGATCGATCCGCAGCAGCATCGTTGATTCATCATGAGCAGGCCCCATCCACACCATTGGGTGCACTGAAGAGCCAACGATCATTCCCGCCGTCTCGGATCGGCCCCTCGAGCTTGACGACGCCGATGTTCGCCGGTATGGGCTGGATCGAGAAAGTGCCCGTCAGGTTGGCCAGGTCGACGCCATTGCCCTGAACGCCCGAAGCCCCATTGAGCAGCTCGAAGGTATTGATTGCCTTGCCGTGCGTGGAGCTCTTACGAACCGAGCCGGTCTTGACGGCGGTCCCGTTCTCAAATCGAACTTCCTCCCAGTCGTAAATCCACTTGTTCGCCCCATCCGGCGATGCGCCGGTGATCATCGCGTAACAGGATCCCATCTCGGCCACGCTCGCCAGCTCCGCTCGAGGGCGCGGCCCAGCATCAATCGTCCCCGTCACACCAGACATTGAACGCTCACGCCCACGCGTTGCGGCACTGCCCTCTGGTGACGCATCCATGCCAGAACCGCCATGCCCCTCGGCAGCGAAGTTCGTGCGAACATCCGAACGAGCCGCGCTGGATCGGTTCAGCTGAAGCGTGCCGATCCCCGCCGTGATCGATCGCCCGGCCACGCGCTGGAACTGCTCATAGTGGCTCCGAGGGATCTCGTGCTGGTTGACGGTCAGAACAGTCATGTTGCGATTCACATCGAAGAGCACGCTGGTGACCGCCCCCTCGATATCGCCGGGGTTGATATCGACGATTCCCCGCAGCTCAATCACGCCCGTCTCGGCGTTGCCGCTGCTCAGATACGCGATCGCGTACTGCCTGGCGATCTCCTGAATCTGCTCAGAGTTGAGCGTGACGCGGATGCCCGTGCCCTCGTCATAGGTGTGCACATTGCGAAGGAACGGCACCGCGACCTTGACAACATACGGATCATCCATCGCGTCCTGGAGCCCCTGATAGTCGGTCGCAGCAACGCTGATGGCCCCTTTGCTCTGCGTCCATTCGAAGCAGATCGCAAAGTAGTCCTCAAAGTAATCGCCGCTGGCCGTCTCGTGCGCAAAGGTGATCTCCAGCTCATCCGTGCCCAGCTCACGAGCATCGCCGCGTCGCCCGGTCGCGAACCCATCGACGCGAACAAACTCCGCCGTCGAGGGCAGCACGAAGACACCAGCGCCGGGAATCGCACGCAAACCCTCAAGCAGGATAAGCGGGTCGCTATCCAGCTCGGGCGTGTTCTTGAGCTGATCGCCAGGGAGCTTGGTCGCGCACCGCGCCTGCACAACGCCCGCAGACCCAGCGAAGGGCACGAAATCACCCTGGTCGAGGTTCGTGGGGATGTTGATGAATCTCGATTTGGTGTCGAGATGCATGCTGCCCTGCTCATTCTTCAGCCGCACCGCGCGATAGAGCTGGGCGAGCTGCTTGCCGCCAACGGGGTCCGCGTTGCCCGGCTTGAGCCCCTCCTGGTAGGTGCTCAGGGCGTTGACATCCTGATCCACCCACTCGTTGGTGGCCGCATCGAAGACGACCCAGTCAAACGCACTCAGATCGAGTTTCGTGATCGTGATGCTGCGGGTCGCGCCGCTGGTAATCACAATCTTGTTTGCCCGCGCCGCCGGCGTGCTCGCCAACGCATAGGGCTCGGCGATGTCATCGATCTCAGTCGGGATCGTGATCGGTTCACCCGCTCGCCGCAAACGACGCACCGCGACGCTGCCATCGTTGAGCTGCACCAGCGTCCACCCGATCGACCCAAGGATTGTCTCCAGCTCCACAACCGGACGAGCGTTGCCCCAGTCCATCGGCCCCGGCGCTGTGAGCTCGGTGCCGTCCAGGGCGGTATCGAGCTCAGCGGGCGCTGATTCATAGGCAAGGCCCATCGAAGACAGTGCAAGCTCCACAAGCTCCTGGATGGTCTTGTAATCGTCCGCATCAGGATCGACAAAGCCGTTCTCATCGAGCGCGTTGAAGGTCTTCTCACGGATCAGACCGCCGTAGCCCTCACGATGGGCTCGCAATCGGTTCTCAAACATCAGCCGGTACTGCGTGGCCGCCGGGGTCCCGTCCGGGTCCACGAGCGTTGTGCCCACACGCACAGGCAGCTTGTTCTTGAGTAGATAGCCCGAGAGCGTGAGGGTGTTGCTCGGCTGGGCGCTGTTGATCACGATCTCAAAGTCACCGCCATCATCAAAGCCGACCGGCCACTCGTCCGCCTCAACAACAAGCGTGATCGGATCACCCGAAGTCCCCACCGTGCGCCGGATCGGTCCCTGGGGCAGGGCGCGCAGGTTCGTCACATGCCAGTTGCCCGTCACGCGATCGCGGTTGCGGATATGCACGGTTGTTTGCGGAGGAGGTGTCATCAGACCAGTCCCTCCAGCTGCCGTGGTGTTGGGATCGGGTCCGGCTCGGTGTCATAGAGATAGTTGATGGTGCGTGTAAAGGTCTTAAACGCCCCACGAACACCCTTGGTGATCCGCACCCCGCCGACCTGATGCTCAGGGTCCAGCAGCACATCCGGATCGAGCCCGCTGAATGAACCGAGGAACTCAAGCGTGAGCGATTCGCTCATGCTCACCGGGATCTTGCGCCCACGATGAAGCGCCGGATCATTCTGGAAATACGCGCTGGCAAGGAGCTCCCGCCCCTCGCCGCTGCTGACGATGTTCTCCTCGAGGCGTGTGATAAAGATGCCCGGAAAATCATCGTGCGTCACGCCCGATGCGTACTGATAGCTGAAGTTCACGCGTCCGCTGGGAAGACTGGGCAGGCTCGGCCCATCCTTGCGGAGCAGCACGAGATTCGCGCTCTGCGCGACCAGCTGCGCGTTGGCAAACGATGTCGCGTTTGATCCCTCAGCATAGCCGCTGATCGTGCGGACCCAGCGACCGCTGACATCCTTGGCGGTGCGATCTTCGATCGAGGCGACGGTCACATCCTGCTGGCCCGTGGCCGAGGGCGTGACGGTGTAGCTGTAGTCGCACTGCGCCGGGTCATTGCCGACCTTGATCTTCGAAACGACCCCATCGCCCGAAGTGCTGGCTGCATTGCGTGCGGGCGTGATGATGTTGGTCATCACCCATCCCGCCGCGTCGTTGCCCTGGACCATCTTCAGCGAGCCGCTCACGCTGGTGCTCTGCGTCCCGTCCGTGCTTGTGGTGGTCTCGGTGGAGACCGAATGCTCGTAGACCCCGTTGCCCTGATCGATCGGCACGCGCGAAACGGCCCGCATATTGAAATACTGGTACTGCGCGTGTGACTTCGCGGGGATCCCTGTGATCTCGACTTGCGGATAGCCGATCATGCTCCCGCCCGCCCCCGACGCGGGCAGCACGCTCGCGCTGCCCAGCTCCGTCAGCGTCACGGTTTCTCCCCGCTTGGCCAGCTCGGCCCGCAGCGTCTCGTTGAGCTGGCGGATCGAAGTGGGCTCCGAGATTTCGGCCATGCATTCCAGTTCCCATGAGATCTCCTCATACGAGTCGGTATTGGAATCATCGAGCCCAACCAGCTTGGAAGCGGTGCGGATCTGGGTGACCGGATATTCATCCGAGTCGCCAACCTTGATCTTCGAGATGGGGAGCAGGTCCTGGCTCAGCGTCATGGCACCATCTCCTGGAGGTACTCCTGACCACGCTCGCGATTGCGCTCCTGTGCTGCCCGAGTTTGTGCGTCGGGTCCTGGCTCGAAAGTCGATTTCACTTTATCGTCGAGCACATAGTACTGGTAGAACACCTCTTCGCCGTACGACTGAATGGTCGATATCGTGCTGGCAATCCCTTTGAGCAGACCGAGCAATGCCTCGAGGACGACCGCGAAGTCGCGAGCCGCCGGTCCAAGCTGGCTGTTGATGCTTTCGGCCAGCCTGATAATGCTGTCGTCGGAGATCTCTGCTGTATCGGTGAATGCCAGGATCAGCTCCCGGACCAGATTGGCTTGTACACCTTCAATGGCCTGCTGCATCACGCCCAGGTTTGTGTTGAGTGTCGCGAGTTTATTGTTGACCTGGCCATCAACAACGAATCCCAAACGCGTGTACTGATCGATCATCTCATCGATCGCGGCATTCCCCCCGCCGATGGCATTGATGAGTTCCGGGCCACCCATGCGTCCGAAGATCTGCATGGCGATCGCTGAGCGAGTCGCTGCATCTGGGATCGTGTTGATCCCCTCCACGATTGCCCGGAAGAGCTCGTCTGTACCCTGAAGCCCATCCAGACTCACACCGAGTTGCTGCACGAGCTCGCCTGTGAGTTTGCCGCCCGAGTTGAAGTCTTCGATAAACTTGTTGAAGAACGACATTCCTTGTGCAGCTCTCTGCGAGCTGAACCCGGCGATCTCCAGCCGCTTCTGGAGGGCTATGAGCATCCCCTCGCTCGCGCCGGTCTGCTGGCTGAGGCGTTCGATGCTCTCGGCGTACTCAAGCGCTTCCTGCGAGTTGCGAACGAAAGCACCGCCCACATTCTTCAGGATCTGAAGCGAGCCGAGCAGGGGGTTGCTCACGAACGATGTAAATGTTTCGCCGAACACCCGGTTCGCGCTCTGCGCGTTGATCATGCCGCGCGCGTAGTCCTTCTCATCAAGACCGAGCTTGGCGTTGAACTTGCCCAGGATGTTGCCGCCACCGATCATGATCGTGGAGTCCCATCTTCGTGATAGATCTTCGGGTTCAGCTTGGCCTCGTACGGATACGGCTGACCAGGCACCAGCGTGGTCTGGCTCGCCGCCGAGGGCGAGGGCGTTTCATCCGGCTCATCGCCTGTCCGCAGGTGCTCGCTGGCCATCTGCTTGGCGTGCCGGGCGCACGCGTGCACCCACTCTTCCTGCGCCCCCATGTAGGCGGTATAGATCATCGCGCACTCGCCATGCGAGAGCTCCGCGATCAGATCCGCAAACGGCTCCCCGAGGATGATGGTGCAGACCTTGCGTGTGTGCGCCGCCCCGCCGTCCTGGGGCAGCTCATCGAGCCCGATGCGGGGCGAACCCAGCACCGCCCGCTTGAGCCACACAAACACCCCCGGCCACCGCCGGGTCTGGGCGTCGAGCTGGGCCTGCGTGGGCATGGGTGCTTCGTTCATCTCGGGCGCATCAAGCGGCGAGATCATGGGGATCTCCATGCCGCGCAGGCGAACACAGAAGTCCCACTTGGGCATCCTGCTCAGGTCGATCGAGTTGAGTGTTTGTGAGTTAATCATTGCTGAGGTGCTACATAGCCAATAATTGCTGAATGCCCAGAGTCCAGGTCAACAAACGCCGTCGCTGAGACCTGCTGCTTGGCAACAGGCCCACCGTCGATGCTCAGAGCCATACCTTTGAACGAGACTGCTGGGTAGCAGATGTCTTTGGTCGTATCCGCTCCATCACCCGCGTTGTGCAAGCGGATGTGATGCTTTGGCATCATCGTCCCTACTGGCGGAAGATAGTTCTGCGAAGCATCCTGAGCAGTGATTCCATTCCACCGCTTGATGTCTTCCTTCGTCCATTCCTGAAACTCAAAGGTGAGTTCAGTGATGTGTCCGGTAACCATCGCGCCGATGGGAGACTTGCCAAGACGCTGTGTTTCGACATTCTCCAAAACCAGCGCCGGACCAGCGTTCACCGTAAGCTGGAACGGTGAGTCACCATGGTCGATGTACACATCGAACTGATTGCCTTTGATGTTGTTTGGGTCCTGAGCTGGCATTCGAATTACTCCTCTACCGTGGCGGTGTACTGCACCGCGTGTGCTTCGATCGCGAGCTCCGCGACGGCCTGCCCGCCGGGGCTGCGTGGTGATGTTTGTGGAAAGCTGAGTATGCGCAGATCGAGCAACCGCCAGACATAGTGCGTGCCCGATTCGCTCGTCACGCCGATCACGCCGGGCATGAAGCCACCCTCGGCCTTGACCTCATAACGCCCCTGCGGGAACAGCAGATGCTGGATCTGCCCCAGCAGGCCCATGACCTCGCTGTTGCTATGCCCCTGCGCGTGCAGCACGATCTGCATCTGCTGGCTGCGTGACAAGTGATCATCATCGCCCGTGGGCTGGTGCACGATCGAGACCGCCGGGCTCAGCCGGTGCCGCTTGGCAGGCAGCGGACCCGCGTAGACGCTGCCCTTATCGCTCGAATCCGGTTCAACGAACACCAGATCGGTCTCCCGCCCGATGTAGCGACCCAGCTGAATGCACATGTCGTTCGCGTGAAGCTTCATGATTCCGCCCCCCGCGATCGCAACGCTTTAATGATGGCCTTGCGTCCCACCCGCGCGAAGTTTCGATTGATCGCGTTGAGGAACCACTTGGACTTGCTCGGGTGCGTCTCGTGCACGGCCAGGCCGTAATCGACATTCACCCCGATCACCACGCCGTCACCATCAAAGTCCTCGCGGTAGTGCGATTCAGACAACGCCCCCGTATCGATCGGCGCGGTGGTCTGCGCCTCACCCACGATGCCATCGCCCATGTCCTCGAGCACCTCGGGCTTGATCTCCTCGGGCAGCCGCCGCATCCGCTGCATGAAGTTCTTGATCTGGGCCTCTGGGATCGTCGCGGTGGTCTCTGGCATCACGCACCCCCCGCCTGGTCATCACGCACGGCGAGCGAGATCTCGATCACGCTGCCGTTGCCCCGTGGGTTGATATCCGTCGCGTCGTACTCGGTCGAGTCCGCGTTCAGACCATGCGGCCTGATGGTGATCCGATCGCCCACGGCCAGCGCGTGGCCCAGCGCATCGAACATCGAGCGATTCACCCAGATCATGGCATCGTTCTTGATACCACGCTGACGATCGGTTTCGGCGCGGTAGGACTTGGGCGTGATCAGCTCGCAAAGCAAGGGGAAATCTGTCAGCTCTTCGCTGTGCACGGGCTCGCCCAGCCCGGTCGCTGCGGTCTGCGCCTTGAGCGAGATGATCTTCGCGTTGCTGATCATCACACCACCTCCGCAGTAACCCGCAGGTACTTCTGAACCAACCGCCGCACGGACTCATGCAGCCGCGAGCTGGGCTGACGCGCGATCATGCCATCGGTCGCCCAGCTGGTCCCCGCGCCCCCGATGCCGGTGATGCCCTGGGCGGCCATCCCGGTGATCTTCATGCTCTGATCGATCTCAAGCTGATCCGCAGCCCGCGCGGCCGCTTGCAGCGCGACACCCACTCGGATCTCGCGCGGGAGCGACGGGTACGACCACTCCCCGCCCCCGAGTGATGGTGGGTACTGCACCTCGCCGCCGGGAAGGATCAGATCCCCATCCCGATTTTCGCGAGGGAATGCGTTGGGCTGATCAGGATCGACCTTGCGTCCATCCCACGGAATCGCGTTAAAGTCGATCGTCGCATGAGCGATTAAGACCAGCTTGTCATCGGCGCTGAGCGACTGCCATGCCTGGCGGAACGTGTGTGCCCCGATCAGGTACAAGGCGATGATTGCGTCCGCTTCCGCGACGTTGAGATACTGCTGGGTGGTGTCGGGTCCGGTGTAATCGTCCGAAGGGTTCGCTGAAGCCGCCACAACGCCCTGAGCCGTGACACCCCATGGTGAATCGGGATCATCGCTGGGAACGCTGATAGACCCGCTCACGGCCCCGACAACGCTCGTGTCGATCAGGATCTCCAGCGTGACGGATTCGAGAGAGGGGATAATCTCGCCAGATGGGTTTCCGTTGGCAGTGATAGAGAGGTTCCCGCTCGTCATGATCGTGCCGAGCGTCAGATCTGCCATTCCCGCATTTGTGATATCAAGCGTGATTGTCGCGTGCATCGATTCGATGAGACCCTCGAGCTCGAGCTCGCCGCCATTGACAACCGGGTTGTCATCGAGCGTGATCTGGAGATCAGCGCCGACTACCGTCGCGTTGATCGTGATCGCATAGGCGGGCGTGTCTGGGTCATCGCTGGGGATCTGCACCTCGATCGATCGAGCACCCGCTGTTGCGGTGTCAACGTTGATCGTGGCCGCAGTGGACGCACCCGCCGCGATGGTCTGGTTGCTCGGGTTGGTGGTGATCGCCCCGCCCGCCGTTACGCTGAGCACGCCCAGAGTCAGGTCGCTGCCCGGTGCCTGCGCCGCGTTGCGGATCGTCAGGTCCACGTTCGTCGCTGCGCCCAGCGCGACGCTGCCCAGGTCGATCGATCCGTTGTGCGCCCCCTCATCAACAGCGATGTCCTGCACCGAGAGAACCGTGGCGTTGATGGTGATGGTGTAGATCGGGTTATCCGGATCGTCGCTGGGGATCTGGAGCGTGATCGCACGTGCGCCCGGAGCTGCGGTGTCGATGGTGACCTCGGCTGCTTCCGAACTCCCCGCAGCAATCACGGCGAGGCTCGGATCAACCGTGAGTGTGCCCCCCGCCGATACGCTTACGCCGCCCAGCGTCAGATTCTGACCTGGCTGGGGAGCGTTGTTTCGGATATTGAGAGGGACAGTCTGGACCGATCCAACGGCGATGTTTCCGAGATTGATCGTGCCATCATCGGGTGCCTGATCCACGATGATGTTCTGCTCTGATACGACGGCATCGACAGTGATGCCGGGGAGAGTACCACCGAAGTTTGCGGCACTCTCGCCGATGAGTGTAAATCCATCACGTACCCACTCATTGATTGCGTCTGCGGACCAGCTCGCGTCCCATCCATCCTCGTGCGCTGCGATGATATCGAGAATCAGTCCGTCGTAGGTGCCGTCGCCCCCCTTTACTCGCTCGTGCCATGTCAGTGGTGTACGGGTTCGATCGAGGTAGCTCGGGCTTACAGATCGTACGGCTGGGCTATTCTCTCCAGATGCGGCATCCCACGCGGTTTCATCCTGAGCGACGCCGTTGTTACTAAATGGGGTTGCATCGGTGCTTGCGCGGAGATTGTGCTCGATGGTTCGATCTGCGACCTGAGCGATGTCTGACTCCGCGATCGTGATCTCGCCCGAACCGCAATCGATCACATTGTTGGTCTCGGTGAGCACACCCACATTCGCAAGCCGCTGATCGTCGTAGGCGATCCCGGCGCTCCAATCGCCGACAATCGTGTTCCTGCGAAGGTGGTGCTCCCAATCAGCATCGACGTTGAAATCGCCTTGGTTGTCAAAGTATCCAGTCGAGGTTGCATAGATCGCCACTGCTGATGGGATCACATCCGCATCCGCAATGATGAGGTTGTCCTCCGCATCGGTGAACACACCTGATGCTGTCCAAATCTGACGTGCCGCGCCGCTCGCTGCCTGAGTCGATCCGCCAAAGAGGAGGTTCTGGAAAAGACCCTGCCCGCCAGTACTGGAGGTGATTCCAAGTGGGCATCGGAGCAGGACATTCCCTGTGACTTCACCAGCGAATCGACACTTGATTCCATCGGACGATGCGTCTTCGATGATGTTTGAATCGACGGATGCGTACTTGGCATAGAGATAGAAGCCGTGATCATAAATTGTGCGATTCCCATCGCCAGTATGACCTGGGCGTCGCATCGGGACATCCTCAGCGTGGAAGTAATCGATCTCAGTGGTGTAAACACCTTGCGGGCGTCCGGACTGCCCTTGTCCCCAGATGCCACGCATAGGAACCTGGTACAGTTCAAGCCATGATCCGTCATTCTCAGCAGACCCGCCAAGAACGCCATTCATGCGACCTTGGATGAAGCCGTCGATCAAGATCATGTCCTCATGTCCACTGCTTCCACTAAAGCTGATCGGGGCATCAACCGGCGATGCAATCGTTCCCGCTTCATCGAACGAAGCCTCATCCGGGTCACCAGAGGGATTCGTGAAATCCACGCCGCTGAGCAGCGAGTACTCACCCATCGTGAAACCGTTGAGACTGAAGTCATAACGACCGTCCGATCGATCGCCATACCCGCAAACGATCGCTCGATCCTGCCACGATGAACCTTGCACCATGCCTGGACCCGAACCGGCATCAGAGACGCCAAAGTCTGCGAAGGTATCGCCGAACCGAATGCGGATCTGCTCACCCGTCTGCGGACGGAACCTCGCCAGTGCTTCGCTGACCGTGAGGATCGGGTTGACATCGCTCAGTCCGTCGTTGGCATCATTGCCCATCGCGGAGATGTAATGCGTGCGAGGAGCAACAGCGTAATCCAGCATCGCACGACTCATGCGTTCGACAAGCTCAGAATCCGAGAGGGGTACACCTACGCTGCTGCTGTAGATCGCCATACGCTGAAGCACATAGTCCTGAAGACTACTTGCGGGGGCAAGAAGCATGACGAGCTCGCTGGCGTTCGACGGCGACGCGTCGTTGCCGTCGAAGACCTTTCGACCGTTGAGCCAGAGCGAGTAGTTCCCCGTAGTGTGGTCCCAGAGAAAACCCCAGACCAGTTTCTCAGTTGCCCCGTGCACTCGTCTAGCGTTGAGTGCCGTGCTCAATCCACGAGCCGGTGCGCCGAATGCATCGAAGTTCAGGCTGGAAAACCCTCCATCGACAAACCCCACTCCATTAGCCTCGCCAACATAGATACCTGCAAAGGACGTAGTCGCGAAGTCGAAGCTGAACGCTGACCCGTTCGTGCTCGCGTCAATGCGTATACGCGCTGAATCAATCGACGCGTACGCGTGCTTACCCGCGCCAAAGTGATCTCGACGAAACTCGATCCGACGCGCATCAACTCCGGGTGTACGGCAGTACCCGTTGTGTGAGTTGCCGGAATGATCGATCGCAAAATCATGCAGCGACTGATCTACAAAGTCATCTAGCTCAGGGTTGAGATCCGCGTAAAGGTTCGCGTGGGAGAGATCAGCTGCGGTTCCGTAGCCGGGAACTGTGTGATCCGGAATCGCCAGGTCCCACCCGTCGCGTGTGTCGTTGATCAGGGATCGGTTGAGCACGGGAGCGTTGGCGATGACTTCTGTTGCATTGCCGTAAGCATCATCGAAGAGGAATGCATCGGCGCTGACAGTCAAGTTGTACCCATCGGACTTGACTACACGGGTCTCAAACTGTCCGCTGACAACTACGACACGCTTTCCATCAACCCCGTCAGGATCGAGCTGCGTGCCAATGACTGTGCCATTTGTCCCATTGGAGAGCGTTACCGTTGCGCTCTTGTTGGGGCGCTGTGTACGACTCGGCGTCAGATCAGGATAAGCGAACCTGGCCTTCCAACGTCTTCCGCCAGTTGTGATCCAGAACTCAGTGAGTGTAGCGGTCGACATCACTCAACCTCCAACGGGAGTTGGAACTTGGCTTCGCGCAGGACCGACTCATAGCTTTTCTTGCTGCGTCTGAGCACGGTATCGGAGATGATCGCGTCGTGCCCATGTTCGATACAGTCTCGCACGAAGCCCACTACGCCTCCTTCAGGGTCTCCGTGGGTCATGCGGGTGATAGCTTTGTGTTGCGTGCGAGCAGGATCAAGATCTAGCAAACTCTGGTAGTGATCCTCGAAGGTCCATGCCGGGTATTGCTCTTGAGGCGTGCCCACCTTGGGCAGCGACTCAATAACTACGCGACGTGGGTACATCCGATCCAGCTGATACAGAGCTTGCCACTCTGGTCGATATGGATTAAACGAGGATGAGTGATCGAATACCATGCGGACATTGCAACCCTGGTCGATCAACGACCGTGCAGTCTCATTCTCATACCAGAACCGACGCATCCACTCCTGCTGCATTGCTTGACTCGCGCCTTGAGAAACCAGAAACGCCATGTTGAACTGCCGCAGTGAACCAAAGTAGAGATCGATTCGGATTTGGGGGAATGAGTTTGCGAACCTCACGAGCTCGCGGGTCATGTGCTTGGCATAATCGGTGTACTTTGAATCGTTGCAAGATTCGATCTGTCGCCTCGTGTCGTAATCCATCCAATCTAGATTCGATGGTTCGCCGAACATCCGATGCAGGACTACGGCTTGGAAACCTGGCACGATCGCGAGATTGTGTAGCTTCATCCAGAAGTCTTCTCGACCCTCGGATGTCAACAACTCCGGGCGAAGCCCGAAGAAAGAGTTCTTGACTGATCCCAGTTCATATCCGATGCCGACCATGGAGTACTCCGTGAAGTGAAAAACGAAAACACCCCGCCCGATCTCTCGGGCGAGGAAAGAGGGGATTAGTTACGCAGCTTGCTTAGCGTCGCCAGGAACAAAGGTCAGCCAGAACTCGCTCCCGAACGCGCCGTGTCGTTTGAGCTTCTCTACGACCGTCTCATCGTCTGTGGCAAATCGATTGCCGAAGAACTTCGCTCCTGGAACCCGATACTGACGGTAGCGTGAATGGAAGTGGTATTTACCATCGGGCGAGGGTGCGGGGTCGCCTGGTGCCGATGATGATGCGGTCACGGGCTTCGAGGGCTGAGTTACATCCGTTGGGTTGATCGAGCTATCAGCCTTTGCCTTTTCCAGCTCCTTCTGCTGCGCATTGAGCTGCTGTTCCTTGGCAACGAGTTCTTTCTGCTGCGCCTCAAGCTCCTGTTCCTTGGCATCGAGTTCGGCTATGAGTTCTGCCTTGTTCATCCTGTCTTTGGAAGTCATGATGGTGTTCCTTCTAAATGTGCCGGGCATCCCCGGCGGGTTGGGTGAGGGTCTCTCTCGCTCCAGATCACGCCCCGCGTTAAGCGGCTGCGGTCACGCCGCGAAGCTGCGCGTGGTTCTGCTCGGCACCGAAGTCGAGGGTGTGCTCCGCGAAGATCTCCTCGCGTGTCGAGTCCTGACCCTTCTCTTGGGTGTTCTCCTTGAGCTGAAGACGACCGCCGCCGTTCTTCTCGGTGGGACGCAGCTTGAGGTTCTCGGTATCAACAGCGATGCCGTCGCCCGCGTACGCACCACGCAGCCCCTTGTGTGGGACCAGGTTGAGCGTGCCGTGAGGTGTGTCGATCGCTTGGATACGCAGACCCACATTGGTGATTGTGGTGTTGTGTCTTACCTTCGCGTCGTAGAACTTATGAATGACCGTGAGCAGCGACGGTCCCGCGAAGAGTGTTTTCGTTGCCGATCCGGTATCGAAAACCGATTCGCACCAACCGATGAACTCATCGTGCGTCATCGCCCCGCCCTGATTCGTCACATGGGTAGTGACCATCTCTCGCAGACCGCCCATCGTGGTGACCTTCTTACCATCCGCGTCGGCGAGTGAGTTATTGCGCGCACCAAAGACCAGCGCATGCTCAATGTCACGCGTGACTTCCTTGAATGCCTCAGCTCGCTGGAACGCTTTTTCATCCTCTGTCAAGGTTTCGACGCGCTCCATGCGACCGGAGATCTCGACCGCCTGGCGGAACGTCTGGAGGAAGTTGTACGCCTGGACTTTTTGGGCAGCGCTGGTGTCAGGTGAGCCAGCACCCTCTCCGTGCGCGTTGCCGATGTTCATGAGATACGCATTGTCCTCAACGGATGCGTCCGCAGCTGCGACGCTACCGATACCACGACTGACCGTGATCGAGTTGGTCGCGGGCTTGGCGGTAACCAACATGATCTCGCCAGTCGCCTCGGCAATCACGGTATCGCCGATCATGAACATCGCCCCGTCATCGACTGCGAGTGTCGTGGTGACATCGGTGTAGTTATCCGCGACGTTATTAATCGCAGTGCGGCGCGAGGCGGGTTGAGTGGTATACCACTCGACCTTTTCGGCCTTCGCTTTAAGGATCCGATTCCCACCTAGCAGCATCGCGTAGATCGGGTTTTCGTTGGCAGCCTGAACGCGCACGACGGTTTCAAGCACATCGGGCGATATCGCACCTTGGAAGTTCTCTGTATCGATCATTTGTGTGCCTCCATGCACTCCGGTCTTGCCGGTCGCGGCATCATGCCGCTATCTCTGATGCGATCGCCCACCATGAGCGAACGCGGTGAAAGGGTTCAACTCTTCGGGAGCGATGCTTCCATCTTTTCGATTTTGGCCTTGGCTTCAGCCTCGGCGTTATCCTCATCGCCGGTCACGCCGCCCTCGCTCTGCGCGTCCGCCGAAAACAGCTTGCTCACGGCGTCCTCCCCCATCGCGCTGCTCATGTACTGACGCTCCGCTTCGAGCGCTGCCTTGACCGCAGCATCGTCCTTGGGATTAGCCGATGCGATGCGAGCGATGATGTCCTTCTTGCCCTTGAGGTTGGGGTTATTCTTCTCAATGTACGCAACAGTGCGATCCATCGCTGCGGACGCCTCACGCTGCTTCGTTGTGTTGCTCTCGAACTCTTCCTGCTTCTTGGCCATCTCGTCGAGGCGCGTGAGGATCGCCTGAACAGCAGGATCGCTTGAGGTGGGCGGGGTGTCATTCTCATCCCCCTCTTTGCCCTGCTCTCCGAGCTTGCCGACCTTCTCGATGACTTCGCTCAGCTTGTCCGTATCGAGCGCGTCGAGCTTGTCGCTCAGTGGCTTGAGCGACTCCTGAACAGTTGAAGAGAGCTGAGGGGTGATCCCGCCGAATGCAGCGTTGAGGACTTTGACGAGGTTGTCGTCGAGTCCCTTGGTGTCGATGGCGTTGCCTTGTGCGTCGAGCAGTTTCATATGAGAGGTTCCTTTATCGCTTTACGGGTGCGAGCAGCTGATCGCGTTCGAGCCGCTTCTGGTACACGGCGGACGCACGACGGGCATCAGCCTGCCGTGACTTGCTCGCCAGTTCAGGGATGAAGGGGGCAGTCCCCTTCGAGCAGTTGGGGTGGAATGGAGGACCGCCGCCAGGCAGCGATGCGAGCTCCACGATCTCCAGTCCAGGAATTTCGGGTGCAGCACCGATCGAGCAGACCAGACCGATGAACGCCGTGCAGAAGTTCTCTGAGTTTTTGCCGGTGATCTGCACCAAGTTCACGCCACGCTCACGGAGTCGTTCGTGACGCGCGGTGACGGTTGCTTCGCGGGTTCGGGTGACGGCGACCGTGCGAGCGTAATGGCGTACGCTCATTGTCGCCTTGCCGACCTGGATGCGCTTGTTTCCAAGCTTGCGAACACGCTTGGCTTCATCGCTGTCCGCAGCGAAGAGCTCGCGGATCGCACGATCGGCGATGATCGGGTTACCAGTGATCAGGCCGCGTGCGATCGCGGTGTTGACGCTCGCCTCGGAAATCTGCGTAGTGCTGAGCGTGCGGAAGATCTCCAGCGCGTTGTTCGCGTGCTGCCGCGCCGCGTTGCCCAGGTCATTCTCGATCGATTGCGACGCCCGGCCCAGCGTGTCGCGGGCGATGACCTCGACGGCTTCGCTGTTGACCAGGGCAAAGCCAACACCCACGCCCTGCGACGCGGGATCGGTCGGGATACCCAGCTCCTTAAGCTCGGCATCGCCGCGTGCGATCGCCTTGTTGATCTCGCCCTTGAGCGGCGAGTCCACCATGAGGCGGGTCTTCCCCTCGAGCAGAGCGAGCTTGTTCTGGATCTGACGGGTGAGCTGCGCTGCGCGAATCTCACGGAACTGCGATGCACGCCGATCCGGATCCTCGCCCAACTCCTGGACCGCGCGGCCAGCGAGCTTGTTGATGTCGCTCATGGCCGCGTCGTAGAGCTTGACCATCTGGGCAGCAAGCAGCTCCCCGCCCTCTGGTGTGTGTGGTGGTGCCATGGCCACTCCGATCGCGATCAGGATGATGGTGATGAAGTTCATACCCCACCCCCTTGGTTGAACCCGAGCATGAGCGCAGCTTGCTCATTGCGCGTGCGCTCCGCGCGATCCTCTCGGATCCGATCGAGTATGCCTGGGGCGGCACTCTCGCCGTGGATTTTCTCAAGCGCTGTGAGCTCATCGATGAGCCCTGCGAGATACTGGTCTTTGGTCTCCGCAATGATCTGATCGTCGTCCTTGGGTAGTCCGGGGTGCATCGTGACGCCCACGGGGTGGACCGCGTAGCCGCGCATCGGACGCTGGGTGTCCAGCGCCGATGCGATGTCGAATACCCGCATGAGCGCGGGTTGCATGTACAAGGCGGATGTCTTGGCTCGTGCGATCGTGTTGCTTGCTTCGAGGCGCAGCTTGTCGAAGGTGTCGGGCATAGCTCCACCCTCGAGCTTGATTCCGATCAATGCTGGTGAGAGTTGCAGCTGAGTCGTCAGCAGCTGGAGGGACTTGTTCATCGCCTCGAACATCGGAGCGAAGTCGAAGTTCTGCGAGATGTACTCGAAGAGTTTGTCCGGGTCCAGGATCGCGTCTTGGATGTTGACCTTACCGGTGTCGGGATCGATCATGCTCTCGCTGATGCGTGCCTTGGGCGAGCCGTGTTTCTCCATGGATCGATCGACCCGGCTGACAGCAGCTGCGGACATATCGAGCAAATCGAAGTCGTGCTCGCTCATGAGCATCTCGGGCGCACCATCGAAGTACTCATGCACCAGACGTACTATGAGCGGATAAGGCACTCCAGTCTCAACAACAGGTTCCAGCTGCGTGCCTGGCAACGCCTCAGTGAGATCTACACGCTTCGCTTGCTCGGAGGTGAGATCAACAAGCAGATCGCCACCCGCGTACTCGTACGATTCCTGTTCGATCATCCCCGCACTGTGACGCTCGACCCGCAGGTACTTCGCCACCTTGGTGCCCTGCTTGCGATCAACCATCCAACGACGCTCCCAGACTGTGGGTTGCATGTCTGGGCCATCAGGACCAACCGGGATCATCATGCGGTTGTCGTCCGAGCAGATGATCGTCTTGTCGCCTTGGGGATCGACGCGGAGGGTGGCAAAGCCGTCGATGTTGGCGGTACGTGCCGCTTGCATGAGTAATGCGTCGAAGTGCGAGTTGCGACGGATGTCGCTGATCGCCAGCTTCTGCTCCGCGTTCTCCTCGGGTACCGTCAGCGTGATGGGTTCGCCTGCGAGCACGATCACATGAAAACGGATCGCCATGCGGACCACGTTGACCTTGACGAGCAACGGCTCGATCTCGCCGCTGTGCTTCTCAAGCGATGGAAACTTGTGCACGGCCTTCTTGCACTTGATCAGGAAACTCTTCCAATCGCCGCGCTCGAGCTGACGCATGATGTTGGCGATAATCCGGCGCTTGCGGATTGCTTCCAATCGTGCCTTGGGTGTGATGTATCCGGGGAGTGTCATAGTCCCTCCCCTGCGATCGAGTAGGACTTCATGACCGACTTCGCGGATTCATCAGCGATAAGCCCGAGCGCCGCTGCCGTTGCTCGGTCAGCGTGTCCGTGCTCGTTACTCGCAGCGCTGTAGCGGATGTTGCCCGCGATCGTGACCTCCTTGCGGATGCTCCCGAAATCACGCAGCGTCTCATCATCGTTGGGCAGCTCAACCGTGATCTCTTCGACGCCCGCACGCAGTCGCGTGAACATGTCCTCCTTGACCGCGTTGGTCATGCTGACCGCCTCACAACGCGAGCGGTGCTTCTTGACCATGCGCTCCGCGAGCTGCATCCCCAGACCGGTCTCGTCGATGCTGATCCGGGTGAGCCGCACCCCGTTGAAGCTGGTGTTCATGAGCGTGTTGATCGCGTGCTCCATCACATCGAAGGGCTTGTTCTGGAGCACGAGCATGCCCAGGCAGATCCGCTTGGTCCCGTTGCGTCCCCAGACCCATATCACGAAGCGGTCCTTGCGACGCCCAACATCACACCCCGCGCTGAGCTTGATGCTCCCCTTGCTGCGAAGCTTGATGTCCGCGATGAACGTATCAAGGTCCTCGGTGGGCTTGGCCGCACGATCAGTGACGCACGGACGCAGCAGTGCATGGGGGAAGTACGATCCGCCCTCTTTGCTCGGGTTGCACTCGAACTCCTCTTCCCAGATCTCTTGCGTCGAGCAGAGCGATCGCATCTCTGCGATGAACTCGTCACGCGTGAGCTCGCGACCTGTGACACGGTTGATCTGCTCAACGAGACCGTCACTGACCGCGTCGTAGATGTCCGTGCGGTGCACGCTCGCCTTGAGATCGGTTGGCCTTGGCGTGCCGTATAGCTCCGGATCTTCGTGCTTGCGTGCCTGATTGATCAGCGCATTGAACTTCGTACCGTGCCCGTTGTGCGTGCTCAGGATGCGGATGCGTCCGCCCCAGGTCGCGGTCGGCGCGGCCGCCTTCCACATCTCCTCGGCGTCCTGATGGAACGCCAGTTCCGAGAGGCACACGTCGCCACCCTTGGAGCGGAACCGCTTCGGGTTGCTCGTCATGACTGTGATGCGCGGTCGACGCCCGTTGATCTGCGGGAGCGTGAAGGTCATCTTGAGCCACTCACGCCCGTCGTCGATGCCGTTTGTCGTGACCTCCTCGCTGACCTTGTCGTACAGCTTGAGCCACGCACGCACGTACTCCGCAAACTCGTACGCCGCTGATTCGTCGGCGCTTGAGTACCAGTAATCGAGCACGCGCTCGCCGCTGATCCGTTCACGCACGCATCGGAATGACTCGCAGTAGTCCGCACCGATCCGGCGTGCCTTCTCCCAGACCGCGACCTCAGAAACGTCGTTGATCCAGTTGAGCTGGTATGGCAACCACACGGCGCTGACCGCACCCGCAACTGCTGGCAAGATGTGCTTGAGCATGCTCATGCTGATCTCTTGAGTCCCACTGCTTCGTCCACGAGTTCTGCGATCCGCTTCTGTGCCTGCTCGCGATCGAGTGGCGCACGCTTGTCATCGCCGATGATCTTGACCTGCTCACGCAACTTCTGGAGCACGCGTTCCGTCAGTGCTTCGTTGTGGCGTGCCTTTGCCTGGACCTCAGCAGCTTTGATCTGCGTATCCATGAACCGCAGCAATGTGTTGTGCTCGTCCTTGGTACACTCTGCGAGATCGAGCCCCTTGCCCCATGTGATGAATCGTGGTGCCAGCTGCGACATCGTGACACCAAGAACTGCGGTGAGATCTCCACTTGCAAACGCGATGGACTCTGCCTCGCTGACATTGCTCAGATACGCATCCTGCTGCACCCCGTACGCTTTGCGGATCTGACGGAGCCAGGTATCCAGCGAACGCTTCTGAACCCCCGCCTCAACGAAACGGTGCTCCAGCTCTTCGTAAATCGTTGATCCCGATTTATGCTCGATGATGTGCATGCACGCACACTCGTTAAGAGTGTGCATGTCGAGCTGCCAGCACTTGGAGATGTTGCCTCGCTTATTGCCCGGCTCAGATACACGCAGCGCTTTGAAGATCAGCGACTGCTTGTTCATCTCAAGAAAGCGTTCGGTGATATTGGCGGTACTGCTCATCGCTCCCCACCTTCCTTGATGCTCTTGATCTGGATCTCCAATCGCTCGTGCCCCTGCTCCAGATGCCCGACACGGTCTTCGACCTTGTCCATCCGGTGCGCGACGCCGTCGACGCTCTCCTTCACGCCTCCGATCAGCGTCTTGATCTCGTTGTGGCGGGCAGAGGTGGCCTCGTCCGCGTTCTTGCTCGCGGTCTTTCTTGCTTCGCTCAACTCCGCGTTCTTGCTGCGAAAGAACGCCAGCGTCATCGCAATGAGCACGCTCACAACGACCATGAGCACGGCCCATGTGGCCGTGCTCGTCTCGCTCGCGAGCGTCGCTGCTGTGATGATCTTGCTGCCGCTGCTCACGCCGCATTGACCTCCAACGCGACCTGACGCTGGCTGACCTTGCCGGTGACCTTGACGGTCGGCTTCGCGCTCGCTGCGCCCTGCTTCGCAGGCGTCGAGTACACCTTGGTCATCTTGCGTCGCTTGGCGCACTTGAGGAGCGTCTGCTTGGTCTGCTCGTCTTGGGACTTGCGTGCGTCCTTGTCGTTGGACTTGTGCCAGCCGAGCGCGTCGCTGACGAGCTTGTCGGGATCGTCTGCGGTCGCGAGGATGCCACGCAGCACGTCGTTGGGACTGAAGTCGATCACCGTCACTTCCGGACCCGCTTCGCTGCCCTGCTTCACGAGCAACTCACCCGTGATCTGCGTGTTGATGTCGAACGGGTACGAGCCTGCGGGGAGCTCCTGAACGCCGCTTGATTCGACCTGCTTCGCGGCAGTGACCAAGGCTTTCGCCGTGATCTGGTTCTCTTGTTTCTTTGTCAGCTTTGCCATGGGATGCGTCCTTGCATTCGTGGTGTGTTGTTCTCAAAGCGGGGCGGGGATCATCGCGTCCGTGCTCCCCCCGCCCCGTCCTCTCCCGAGCGTGGTGTGGTGTAGTTCTGGGGAGCAGGGTCATGGCGGATGGTGGTTTCGCTCGCCTGCTCCCGTACATGAGTGTGCTATGTGACCTTCGCTTTCGTCGCGCCCACCTCGCTCTTGACGACCGCGAGGTTGCCCGCTGCGGCCTTT
The DNA here is from genome assembly GCF_900473925.1 of Synechococcus sp. N5. NCBI lineage: Bacteria > Bacillati > Cyanobacteriota > Cyanophyceae > Synechococcales > Synechococcaceae > Synechococcus > Synechococcus sp. N5. The sequence continues at coordinate 21,349 of NZ_UCNI01000005.1, forward strand.
CCGATGCTCTGCTTGGCGATCTCCTTGGCAACAGGATCCGCGTCTTCAACGCCCTTCACGATGCTCGTGAGCGCGACCTGGCGTCGCTTGTTCCGCCACGCTTCATACCCGAGCCATCCCGCGACTCCGAGGAACGCAAGGATCGCCAGCACGAACACCCAAGGTGCCTGCTCGCTCACCACGCCCGCTGCGATGATCAGCATCCCCGTCAATGCAACAATCCCCGCCGCAAACCAGCGACGGGGCGGGGAGATCACGGGGATGATCGCCGCGATCATGACGATCGCTCCGATGATCATGAGGGGGTTGAGGCCACGCGTGAACAGGCTCGCATCGAGTCCCCATTTAGTCTTGCCTGACTCGCCGCCCCAAGGCAGCGACGCACCCGATCGGCTCCCATCGAACCCGATCGCCGCCTCGTCGCTCGTGGTCTTGAGACCCGGCCCGCGATCATCGAGCATCGAGCTGGAAGTATCGGTTGCAAGAGGGATTTCTTCGGTCTGCACATGTTCTAGCTTGATCCCATACCCATGCTCAACCGCGTCACGAATCGCGTCCTCAACGGGCTTGGGTTGGCGTTGGTTGTAGGCAACAGGTGTGAGCGAGGGAGACGATCGCCCCTCGCTCAGCACCTTGTTGCCGCCCATTCCCAGATCGGACATCTGGTAAACCGCAGGCGTTGCCGGGGAGAAAACCGTTAAAGCCCCCGCCTGCCCAGCCTCAGTGCTTCGCGGCTGTACCTGAGAATCTGTGGTCCCGCCTGCCGGTGCGGGCGGGGTCATTTCGAGCTTGTACTCGTTGCGAATCGTGCGACCCGGACGCTGCGTGCTGGTCTCGTGCGTCGCGTTCGTCGATGCGGGCGATGTTTCGGTGCGCGATGTGGACGCACACCCAGTGCTCGCCGTGCTGATCAGAACCGCAAAGATAACAAACAGCAGCACAATGAATGCGCCGCCGCACAACCACTCGACGAGCGATTGGACCAGTGATTTATGGCGTGAAGTGGTGCTGCCCATGTTCGCCTCCATGCGATGTGAGCGGGCCGAATCCATTCGGCACCGTATGTTGGTTTTGTTCTGGTTGTTGCAAGTGCTGCATGCGTGCGAACCTCGCCGCTTCCTCGCGACGGTTCACTTGGTGCAGCGCGGTCAGGCAGATCACGACGATGCTGACAAACACCCACTCGATACCCGGCAAACGGTCAATCGAAGGGGAGTCAGGCAGCGAATCAAGCAGGTGACCTGGCTCGCGCGGGATGCCGCCGAGCGCAGTAGAACGCCCGACGGCATCATGCCCCCGAGCGTTGTGAATAGTCGAGTTGTGCGAACCTGTGTTCACGATTCTGCATCCTCAGATGCAGAAACGCCCAGCCAGTGCTACGACTTTGAGTCGTGTTTATCCATCAGCGAGTTTTCACTCGTCAACAACTGCTCTGCGAGATTAGCAGGTCTCGGATCGTGTGTCAAGCGAGCTCAAACAGATTGCCCCCAAACATACAAAGCCATTGCAACATACACAACTACCAAGGGAGAAAATAGAGAAAACAGGAGCAATCCTACAAAGACGCCCGCCGCAATTTCGCCAACAGTGTTGACGCCTCGTTCAGAGTACTTTCTCCTTTGTTCGCCTAAGAACGGGACAGGTATTCCTAAGAATCGCACTCCTTGACTACCGCTGGTTGAGCCAGCACTCTCTGATTGCAATCTTTTTTTTGTTGTAATCTGGATCCGCTCAACCATCACACCAGATTCGCTGGCCTTGTCGAGCGCATGTTTTTCAGTACCCGCTTCTACGTAAATGACCCGATCTTCCCCACTGACTCTATCAACACCGAAAACTTGCCACTTTGACATAATCTTCCCCATGATTGGAACTCAGCTCTCCTTACCAGGCTCACTCGTTGGTCTCTCGTGCTCCTCGCGATCAACGACCCACTGTGGCTCAACTATCGGAGCTGAATTTCCGTCCTGCTCTAAGAGCAAGTATTTGAATAGTTCAAGCACTCGCTTTGCCTCAAGGTCACCTGCACTCCTGTAAGTCTTTTGGAAAACGTACGCACAGAGAGTGTCTCGATCCTCCTTGTCCATTGCGAGTAGTAGCGAAACTGCCGCAGTCCCGAGAATCTTCACCCCACCATGGCCGAACTCTCCGCTGAGTTCGCGGAATTCTTTGCCCATCGCTTTAGGCAGTTGAAGCCCCTGTCCCGCCCAATCGGTGGGGATTTTTCCTTGCCTGCTCGATTTGCCGCTTGATTTGCTCTTAGCCATTGACCATTTTTTTATGCAAAAATGCCCGGAGTGAGTTGACAAGCCAAATCTTCCCCAGTTAGATTGGTCACTGTAATGAGTTGCAAACCCTTTGCCAACTCCGAAGGGGACCACATGGATCACAGAATCAGAGAAATCCGCAAGGGAGTCGGAGTTTCCCAGGAGCAGCTGGCCCACATGGTGAACCTGACTCGCCAGACCATCAGCAACTTTGAGAGAGGCGTTTCCTCGCCGTCGCTCTTGGACATGAAGCGAATCTCCCAAGCCCTGCGTGTACCTCTTCCCGACCTCCTTTCTCCAGAACTCATAAAGCCATCAGTTGCGGCTTAGCCGCACTCAACACCTGCACTTACTGGGCAGAGATGCCCGGTCAGTGCTTCTGACTCAGACGCCGACGCGGAGTGCTCGGCAAGCTAGGGCATCGATCCACGGAAGATCCCACGGGCAACCCGTGAGCCACACCCTGCACGATGCGTCGCGTCTGAGTCACTGAACATCATCGCGGTCCACAGACGGATCGCCAGCACGATCGAGAACGACTTCGTGCTCACCACATTCGAGGGCATGACGCCATGACCAGTCTGATCAGCTTGAGCAGCCACAACTCAGAGATTCCCGTCATGCGCTACCACAATACTGTCGCCGCCCGCGTCATCGATCGTCACAACCTTACCAACGACCAGGTTGCACGCGAGGCTCAGCTTGACCCTTCACATATCAGCCGCGTGATCAGCGGCGAACGAGTCCTCTCTCCCGAGGTGCTCCGGGCGCTCTGGACCCTCACCAGAGACCCGGAGCTCCTTATGGCGATAACAGGCGATCCCTCAATCACCATTGTCGCACAGGACGAGGGCAATGCGTCAAGCGACATCGTCAGCGAGTGCGTCGTGACGACCTCATACATACTTCATAAGTGCTACGAGTCCCTCGATACCGACGACGCTCGTGTGAAGCGAGTCGCCGACCTCGACAGAGCCATCCAAGCGCTCTGCGCCCATAAGCGTCAGCTGCTCGACCAGCTTGATCTTTCACCCGCCCCATCCACCCAACCCACCCAGCATCGCAGTAGCCAGAAGCTTGACTGTGTTGCGTAACCAGATCGGAGATTGATCGTGCAACTCAATGCCAAAGAGTATGAGACACCCAAACCCGGACCACTCGCGTCCTCCGTCAGTGGCGGAAAGTACCTTGATCTCACGCCTAACGAAGAAACTTTGCTCGCGATGCTCGACCGGTTCGCACCAGAAACCAACCCAGTCGCTTGGCCGTGCGACTTCGACTCCATGATCCGCATGGCCGAACGCAAGCCAGCGATCCCTCAAGACAAGATGATCAGTGCGCTTGCATCGCTCTCCTCGAAGAAGGTCATCGACTACCAGCTCTCAGTGGTCGAAGGGAAGCTCCAGATCTGGGTCGCACTCTACGTCCATCGCAAGCGGCTCGCCCATGAGCTCATCACGCTCCTTCACGACTCAACCAAAGCCGTGCAAGCGGTTCAGTTCCCCGCAGCATGACCGCACTACCGATCCATCGCGAACAGACCACCGCCCCGCAGGAGTGGGTGCCCATCGATGTCGCTGCCGAGGCACTTGGCACATCAGAAGGCAACCTTCGTCGCAAGTGCAACGAGCAGCTTCAAGCCAAGCACCAGGCGAAGAAGATCCTCGTCGACGGCACGCATAAATGGCACCTGCACACGAGCTACTCTCCTCGCCTGCGCCGGATCTCTGTCGAGACGGACGATTCCGGGCGATCGAAGATCCAAGAGCTCATGGAGACAATGCCAGCTGAGAAAATCAAGCAGGCTCAGCTCCTCGCACAGATCGTGATCGAGTTTCGCAAGTTCCGAACGAGCACTGCTCGTACTTCCTTCGCTTCATTCAAGAAAGCGATGGAGACCAAGTACGGAACCTGCCCTGGTAAAACTCGCTTGTACGACATGGACAAGAACTCCCCCGCATCCGAGGACATAGAGGGGATCGTGTACGCTGTCATCGATCGACGCGGACGAAAGAAAGGTGACATCCAGACCTGTTCTGAGGCCGCGTGGAAGTTCTTCTGCGATCTCTACCTACACAAGAACCAACGCTCGCTCGCCAAGTGCTGGAGACACACACGAGAGCAAGCAAAGGTAGAGGGATGGGCATGGCCATCGGAGCGCCGGATCTACCAGCTCGTCAACGAGCGACTCGACCCATCTATGGTCTGCCTACAACGCGAGGGGCAGGATGCCTGGAACCGTAAGTTCCTCGCGCCCATGGAGCAAGATCCCAACGCCTGGAAGGTCGGTCAGTGCTGGGAATCGGACCACATGGTCTTCGACTTCGATGTGCGCGTGATCAAGGCGGGCAAGTGGGTCCGCACACGCCCGCAGCTCACATCATGGATGGATCGCCGCACACGACTGATTACCGGGTACCACGTCAGCGAGCAGGGCAACCAGATCACGATCCGCGCCGCGCTGCTCAACGCCCTGCACAACCCAGAGATCGCACGCCCGGAAGTCGTCTGGCTCGACAATGGCAAGGACTTCATGGCGCAGTCCATCGGCGGGCTCACCAAGAGCGAGCGACGATCGACACCCAAGGAAGAACGCGAGCAGAACGAACGAGCAGCGACCGGCATTCTCGGGATGCTCGGCATCACCCCCCACTTCGCGATGCCCTACAACCACGACGGCAAGTCGCGGATCGAACGCTGGCACGGAACCGTGCACGGGGAGTTTGACAGGGACTTCATGAGCTACTGCGGGAACAAGCCCGGCATGCTCGACAGCATCGCTCTTCGCGATCAACGGAAGGATATCCTCTCGCTGCCAACCCTCGACGAGGTGCGAGAGATCTTCGACGAGTTCATCGCCTGGTACAACACGCGCACCGAGCATCGCATCGACGATCTCAAGGACCCAGATACGCTCGAGCGTATGAGCCCGATCCAGTTCTACGATCGCTACCTCGAGACAAAGCCCGTCATCAACAAGAACGCGCTCAAGCTGCTTGAGCCGATGTGGTCACCAAAGCCGCTCAAGGTGCACAAGAACGGGATCTCACTGAAGATCGGTGGCGGGACAGTTCGCTTTGGTGACACAGCCGTCGAGCTCGAACCCTTCGTCGGATCCGACAAGCGTGTTTACGTCAGCTGGGATCCCGAGGACACCACGCAGATCACGGTCTGGGACGAGGACTTCAAACTCGTCTGCACCGCGATGGAGAACAAGCGATACGGCGGACTGGCAAGCGACAAGGTCACGATTGCTGATCGCCGCGCCGGATTCGCCGCACGACGCGGTCAGAAGCGTCGTGCGAAGCAACGCGCGGACATCCTCACCATGACGATGGACAACGCCGAGCTCGCCTCGCGAGAAACCCGCAAGCGCGAAGTAGCAGAGACACAGGCGAAGCTGGAAGCGGAGCGAAAGGGTCGAGACCCACACGACGCACCTCAGCTGCGTCTGGTACGCACCCGACTCGATGACGCACCCGATGACGTCCAAGAGCAGAAGCACCGCAAAGCTGCGGGCGCTGAGCACTACGAGGATCCGGAGAACTGCGGGTCGATCATTGAAGCCGCGCGAGATCAGCATCTCAGCGAGGAGGCGGAGTTCGCTTCCTCATCATTGATCAGTGCTGACCTAGACGTCGAGCATGACGAGTTCGCGACTGGAAGTCTGACCGATGCCGAGGGCTTCGGTTTCGATACCGAGGAGATCGACCCAGATCTCCGCATTATGGATCACCTCCGATGAGCCGTGATCGCAATAACACGAGAGACGACAAGACTCTCGTCAATCAGGCCGCGAAGGAGTCGCGGGCTATGGAGGCAAGGATGCTGCCATCATCTGGTGAGCTCTCGCAAGAGCAGCTCGATTTCGTGCGTCAGCGCGTCAACGAACGATGCGATGAACAGTCGCTCAACTACGAACAGGTCGACAAGAAGGTCGGGGTCGCTCGCAAGGCCGTCAGGCGCTTCATGGAGGACCGCTACGAGCATAACGACACGATCATCGCTCGCAAGCTCGATCGCTGGCTCCGGGGCTCTGAGGGCGGCGTGGGCGAGATGCCAGGGCAATACGTCTCCACCGATGTCGCGGAGAAGATGATCGGTGTTATCAAGCAGATCGTTCGCCGCAAATCAATGGGAGCAATCGTCGGACCTTCAGGCACGAGCAAGACAACCGTGCTCAAGGCGATGGTCGCGATGATCCCCAACTCGGCGCACATCGAGTTCACCCGCACCGATGGATCGCAATCGACCGTACTCCGCAGACTCTCTGCTGAGCTCGGTCTCAACGATCGCTACACCTCGTACCGCATGATGCAGAACCTAGTGAAGTCGCTCAAGGACAGCGACCGCCTGATCCTGCTCGACGAGGTCCACTACCTGAGCAAGAAGGCGATGAACATCATCCGAGACATCCACAAGCAGACGGGGTGCCCGATCGTGCTGGTGGGTACTCAGGACCTCCTCGAGACAATCGATGACTTCGATCAGTTCCACGGGCAGATGAAGTCGCTCGTTTCGATGACCTACAACATCACCGCCGAGTGCATGGCTACCGGCGAACCGCTCTACAGCGTCGACGATATCAAGAACTACGCGACCGCGATGAAGATCAAGATCGACCTCTCCGGCGCTGCGTTTGTTGCAGACCTGGCCAGCACGCTCGGGTGGGGCGGGCTCCGCAGCGCCGCGTACCTCATGCTCAATGCGAACATGCTTGCACGAGACAAGACTGTCACTGTCAAGCACCTCAACTCCGCGCTCCGCGAGATGGAGGGCTACGACGGCTTCCAGCGCACCAAGCAGAAGCAGACCCAGAGCCGAAAGGCGGCGGTCGCATGAGCTGGTCACCAAAGCAACAGAAGCTCGTCATCCTCGCTGCCCGATTTGCCGGGTGGAACATCATCCAACGCTACATGGTGATGAAGCACTGCGGGTGTCCCATCGATCGCGAGACCGGGCACCCATCGGTCAAGCACGAACGCAACACCAATCAGCAGTTCAAGATGTTCATGAGCTTCGCCGAGCCGGTCGCCAAAGAGAACGGCAAGCCGCTCTACGCACCCAAGAACTACGGGTCCTGGGGGGCGGCGATGAAGGACGATTGCGAACGCCTACGCGACCGTGCTCATCGGATCATGCTCGAGGGAATCGAGCAGATCCCGAGTAAGTTCGACGAGGGCCTTGAGCAGTATGTGGTCAAGCACGTGTACCAGCAGGACCAGTCCGAGACCGGAGCGCAGTTCCTCGAGTACGAACCAGAGTGCTTCCTGCATTGCGATGCCCCCACGCTGGTGCGCTGCATCGAATGCATGCGTGCGTTTCTAGGGCGAGAGTTCGCCAGTCGTGGGATCGTGCCGCAATCCTTTGATATACCGAGGAAAGCACAAGAGCGAGCGAGACGAGCCAGCTGAAGGATCAGCTGACACGAGGTATCCACGAGTGCATGGAGGCACGATATGGCACCCTTTGACGACGACATCGACCAGATGAGCTTTGCGGACTTGGATCACCTACCCAAACCGGGACGCCGCGTGCACGATCTCGGGATCCGAGTAATCGAAGATACCGCATCGCCCAACACACGCTCCCCGGAACGCAACCGCAAAGTCCTCAAGCTACGCTGGTTGCTGTGGACATATGTTCGGACGCGTGGCATCGGCGCGGAGTTCCAGGCGATCGACTTTTCGCACTGGGCATCCAAGCAGCCACAGTACGAAGATGACGTCGATCTGCGTTCAACTGGCGGGATGTTCCGAGCAATGACAAATGCGGGAATCCTTGAGCAGATTGATTTCCGCAATAATGGCGGAAACAAGGAGACCGGATACCACGGAACACCCCGTGCCGTGTATCGCGTGATGCACCTGGACTACTCACTCCTCGGATGGCCGGAAGATCTCTCTGGCATCGAGCAGGACGGGGTGTGGACCAACACACACCCTCCACGCAGGAAGGTATCGGCCTGATGCGGATCGCCTGCTCTATCCAGCTCACCAAGGCCCAGCTCGGAATGGGCATCGCCGGCGCGGAGTGCATCTTCGTGCCCGACGTGCGATTCACCACCTGGGAGCCCTTCGCCGACGACCGAATGCTCCCGTGGGGTCTCAAGGTCTACCGCTCCCTCGAGCAAACACGAAAAGCACGCCGATCGCAGCTGCGTTATCGCCGTTACGGGCTCGCCCCAGATGTGGGAGAAGTGGTCCGCGTCTGGTTGCCCGAACGCAGCACGCCACGATACGGGTACTTCACAGAACAAATCGACGGCGAGACTGTTGAAGGCATGCACGATCAAGGACTGATTCACTTCGATCGGATGCCGGACCAGTTCTGGCAGACGATCAATCGACTCAAGAAGCTCGGCTACAGCGATCTCGACCAGCACATGGAGAACCTGATGTTCGACAATCGGCGATATCGCTGGGTCGCGATCGATTTTGGAGAATACTCAAACAACGCAACTAATCGGGAATCAGCAACATGAGCTCAGTGAGCCCGTCAAGCATTGTGGACTACCTGACGCAGACGCTGATACAGCGTCCTATTCGCTTTCTCTCGAAGCTCAGAAATCCGAATGCACATATGAAGAGCAGATTTTCGAACCTTTTCCTGCGAAGCTCTTATTTTTTCCGTGATATGTGTCAGTTCGTCATACTTAGGATCATGATCAATAGTTGCATAAGAGTCCCCGATCTCAAAGTCCCGAAGCTCTCTCATCCCCTCGCACAGCACTTGGATATGCCTTTGAAATCCCTCAAGAAGTATGACGACCTCATGGTCTGTAGAATATGTGACCATAGATATAGAGTCCGCAGCCTGATTAGTAATTGCCTCCATACAGGGCGCAAATTCATCATCTCGGCTAGCCTTATCCCCCTCGACATCATAATACCGAAGCATAGATGTATACAAATTTTGAGCATCAATAACCTTCCTATACAACTTCTCTGCTTTCTCGGCGAGCTCTCTCAGCCTATCACGCTCGCCTTGAATTTCAAAGATTATCAAAGCTGTGATCATGGGAATCATCCCACCAAGCACGGCAGCTATAAGGGTGGCGGCAGGAGTGAGCCACCATGACTGTTCTGGAGCATTCATAACGACCACCTTTCAATCAATTGATATGTCATTACGGAATAAAGGAGTGGGGCCGGGCGCGCGAACGCCCGGCACCCCTGACGACGGCCAGCCTGCAAGCAAATACCGTCGCCAAGTGAGGATATGAGCATGGAAGCGAAGTATCTCGATGAGCAAAGAATCAATGCAGCGTCTCGTAAAGGGAGACGCAATGACCAAGCTGCGCTTGGTCAAGACCGAAAGCGCACAACTCATTCTTACAGACCCACCCTACGGGATCGGCTACGAGTCCCAGAAGGGCGTGAGAATCGCCAACGACGAGCGTCCGTTCATCTGGTGGATGCACGACGCCTATCGCATCTGCAAGCCAGGAGGGGGAATCCTCTGCTTCACACGATGGGACATTCAGGAGGTGTTCAAGATCGCCCTGGAATCCGCGGGCTTTGTGATTCGATCTCAGGTCGTCTGGGACAAAGGCGGCAACGGGATGGGCGATTGCAAGAGGCAGTTCAGCCCGCGTCACGAGCTGATCTGGTGGGCTACGAAGGGACGCTTCGCCTTCCCAGGCAAGCGTCCTCTGAGCGTGCTGCATGTTCCCAAGCCACCAAGCCACAACCGCAAGCACCCCACCGAGAAACCCGTGGAGCTCATGCGTCAACTGATCGAAGCAACGACTCGTTCAGGAGATCTCGTGATCGATCCGTTCACCGGCGCGGGCGCGTCAGGAGTGACGGCGACACTCACGGGTCGACGCTTCTTCGGCGTCGAGATCAACGGGAAGTATGCTCGCATCTCGCGTCAGCGAATCGCAGAGGCGAGAGGTAACAAGAGATGCTGATTATCTATCTGTCTCTTGACCTCTTCACACGATCAACGATGGGATCGCTTGGGCTCGCGACGAGTCGGAACAACCGAATTGCCTCGTTGTATGAAGCGTCTGATACATCTTTGGGACGCCCCGCAGCTTTCTGCACGTCGCCGAGCAACCACCAACTGAAGGCGATATCAATCCGAGAGACAACGGGATCGGCAGCGTATATTTCAACCGCATCGCGGAGCATCAACTCACCTTCCATCGAGATCAATGCTGCGTGCGACCAGATGTTCCACTCCGGGAACCGCTTGCTCAAAGCAGCGATTGTGTACATACTCGCCGGACTGAGTTCGCCGTCTCGAAGCCGTGCGTCGAGAACGGTCTTCTGGAATGCACCCTTCATCTCTTCCACTTGGACGCGGAGTGCATCTCGCTCTTGGAGTTGTAGTTGTTGGTTTATGACAATTGTAACCAATATCGCAACAACAATGAGAGATACCGCTGCGACCCAAGGATTCCGACGCAGGAACAGGCAAGCACGTTCAATCGGCCCTTCAGCACCCGTAGGCATGAACCGCCTGATTCGTTCTACATCAGCTCTGATCCCATCAGCTGAAGCGTACCGCTCGGATGGTATGCGACTGAGACACTTCCTCACCACTCTACGCATGCGTCCATGCACCATGCTGCAATCAACGCTGCGCCGACTCGAAAGGAACTTTAAAGCTTCAAGCTCAGTTTCGCCGTTCGGATATGTACCAGTGATCAAAAAGTATGCGATCCCACCGATCCCATACACATCAACCGCAATCGAATCGGCATTGGGACGCATCTGTTCCGGAGCCATGCATAAAGGAGATCCCGCAACAGTTTGATCATCGAGATCGTCCACTGCAACACCAAAGTCTGCAATAACTGGACGCCCCTCGGCCATGATGATGTTCGATGGCTTGAGATCACGATGAACAATGGGGAGTGAATGAATGGCTTGCACACCATTGCAAATCTGGATCAAGATCTCGCTGATCTCATTGATTGAGACGATCTTTTGCTCTGCCCACTCGTCTAATGTTGGCCCATCGAGAAACTCAAACACCTGGTACGCCAATGGCGAGTGCTTAAGGTCGATGTCATGATCGTAGACACGAACCGCATTTGGGTGATCGATGCTCGGCACACGCACTCTCCGAAGCGCATCAGGACTCTTGTAGACCTTAATCGCAACGGTCGATCGTTTCGCCGATTGAAACTTGCGATCGGTCGCCCTGTACACGCTCCCCTGCGATCCGTTGCCTACAAGCTCTTCAATGCGGTATCGTCCCTTGCCATCATGGATGCTTGGACCAATAAAGCAACCGGCATCCAAGCTGGTATTCGTCGGTTCAAACATCGCTCTTCGACGCGACTCACTCTCGATCATCAAACGAATCTCTTCGGTCAGGCAATCGGGAAGACGAGTACGAAGGTACTCAATCGCATGCTGAGCGTCCTGAGCCTGTATCAAATCCGTGTGCTCAATCCAAACATTAAGTGCATCGATAACGATGTCAGGGTCGGAATCTTCCCTTCCCTCCAGCACTTCCTCAAGGGAATCACCACTGAGGATTCGAAGCTCATATCTTGGATCAATCACTTGATCCTCTGCTCAACGTTGTTTCGGATTTCGGCCTTAATGAATCTGATGTGTGTTCGCACCGTGCTGGGATTCAGACTCTGGGCTGCGATTTGCTGCGAAGTCAAGCCTTTGCAGTACAGGTTGAGGATGTCACGATGACCTGTACTCAACATAGCCATCTCGTCAATCACTTCAGCAACCAGGTCCCGGTCGAGCTCTGGGAACTCGACCTCCGCGACTCTGTGGAGCGTTGCATATCTCTGCCTGCGATTTCGCTCGTTGATTTCCCGTCGAGAGTGATCAGTGACCGCGTTCTTCATTACACGCGAGATGTACGACTTCCCATCTCTATCGTTTGCAAAGCGTTCCCTCTCTGGCAGTTCAGCCATCCTCCGGCAGGTTGTAGAGACCAACTCGCATGTGTCCGTGTGCCTATTTCTCCTGGCAATTTTTCTCGCGTGCTTTCGAACCCATGGCAGGTGAGCTGCGACAAACTCAATATCTCGTATCCCCATAGCATCATCCTTCATGAAAAAAATATTGAATGGATCACAACAGACGCCCATATGACTTCGCTCTATTTGTATGGGCCGTCACAGATGCTTCAACCCGCAAGAAATCAACTTAAAAAATGCGTGCGTCAGTACGGTCCCCAGTATAGGGGATTCCGTAAGTCTGTTGCAAGAAGGCTTTTCTCTCCGATTTTGGATGAGTCAACCCACCAGCGTGGTGGGCACAGATCTCTTCCAGAATATGGAGACCAAAGATGCATATTGCATTCACAGCCGTCACTGCCGCGATCCTCCAAACACCTATCGATGCCCCCCTCGCACAACTCGAATCTGAGGCGAGCCTACGACTTCATGTCCCGAACCAAACCTTCCCACACACTTCTGAGGAATCGTTCCAGAGTCCAAGCGGGCCAGCGTGTCAAAGTGCACCGGATGGATCACCCGCTTCGGTTGTCATCTGCTATGACAACGCATGCAAAGCCTACAGAGACGAGTTCAACAACTGCCCAGACGCAGATTGCCGAGCAGCCGCAGCAGCTGAGTACACACTCGCGATTAATGCGTGCCTCGAGCAAATCTCATCTGACTCCTGGGTCATCATCTGGTATCGAGGGGATGAGTTCGGAGTTTCTTACGAGTTTGACATCCCTGACGGCGCACGTGCCTTCCTCTTCTAAACCTCGTCCGTACACGGGCATTGAGGGCGGCTGGGAAGCCCGCCGTCCTCAGTTTCGACAAGGTGTAGCAGTAATGGATGCGAAGGCACACGGGCGACTCATGTCGCTCATCGAAGGTGAAGATCGCCAGTTCAAAGATTCAGTAGTTCGGATGCTGAAAAACGTCCCAATGCTCGCGACCGGCGAGCTCCACGACCCCAACTCACCTGTGTATCACCCCAAGACTTTTGCGGTTGGCTTCCCACCGCTGTCGGTCATGTTCAATCCGGCAGATGGATTCCATGTCCTGGTCTTCGAAGAAATCGACTCAACTCCAAGACCCATCAAGCTTCCACTCTCCGAATGCTACCACAACCCTAACGACATATTGAACGCTCCGCGCACAGCGCACAGCACCAGCGCGCAGTGCAATGCCGCTCACGAGCAACGTGCCGGGGAGATTCCAGCATCAGATTGCAGATGCCCCGCTGAGCTATAATCATTCCCGCATTTTAATCAGCAGCCCCAAATTCATCGTAAACCAAGACCACACCGCAAATTACCGCGATACGACGCTATACGAGGGCCCTTCCGGTAATTCCCTGCGGATCATG
>NZ_UCNI01000014.1:0-151807 GCF_900473925.1 Synechococcus sp. N5
AGGGCAGGAGAGCCCTGCCTGATCGGGAGTGTAAAGGAAGTTTGCGCTGTGTGTCGCTGGCTTGATGAAGTTGTTGTGAAGAGGTCCTACGCCCCTTTGGCGGCAGCGCTTGTTAGCGTCCCGAAAGCCTCATGGCAGCTGACGTGGCACCACAACAAGAACGGGTGTTGCTGGTGCGGCTGCCCTGCAATCCGATCTTTCCGATCGGGCCGATCTATCTCGCCGACCATCTGCACAAATGCTTCCCGGAGATGCCTCAGCGCATCCTGGATCTCGCTGCTCTGCCGGTGCTGGATGTCCATCGCGTGCTGGACGCCACAGTTGACCAGTTCCAGCCGACGCTGCTGGTGTTCTCGTGGAGAGACATCCAGATCTATGCGCCGGTCGATGGGCGGGGGGGCAATCCTCTTCAGAATTCATTCGAGGTTTTTTACGCCCGCAATCCTCTGAAGCGCCTGCATGGAGCCTGGGGTGGGCTTCAGTTAATGAGCAGTCATTACGGCGAGCTGCGCAGGAACCAGCGTCTGGTGCGTCAGGGCTTGAAACGTGCGCGCTGCCACCAGCCGGCGGCCAGAGCAGTGCTTGGCGGTGGAGCTGTCAGTGTGTTCTACGAGCAACTCGGTAAGTCTCTTCCCAAGGGAACAGTCGTGTCCATTGGTGAGGGGGAGCCGCTGCTCGAGAAGTTGATTCAGGGTCACTCCCTGGAAGGCGAACGATGCTTCGTGGTGGGCGAAAAGCCACGTTCAGGCCTCATCCATGAGCAGCCGGAAAGTCGGCCCAAAACCGCCTGCAATTACGACTACATCGCTTCGATCTGGCCCCAACTCGACTGGTACCTCGAAGGCGGTGACTTTTACGTAGGAGTTCAGACCAAGCGCGGCTGTCCCCACAACTGTTGTTATTGCGTTTACACGGTGGTGGAAGGCAAGCAGGTGCGCCTCAACCCCGTGGATGAGGTGGTGAAAGAGATGCGCCAGCTGTACGACCGCGGGGTTCGTGGTTTCTGGTTCACCGATGCTCAGTTCATACCCGCGCGGCGCTACATCGAAGACGCCAAGGAACTGCTGCGGGCGATCAAAGCCGAAGGGCTGACCGGCATTCGTTGGGCCGCCTACATCCGCGCCGACAATCTGGACCCCGAATTGGCTCAGCTCATGGTGGAGACGGGCATGAGCTATTTCGAGATCGGCATTACATCCGGCTCACAGGAGCTGGTCCGCAAGATGCGCATGGGCTACAACCTCCGCACCGTCCTGGAGAGTTGCCGGATGTTGGCGAATGCGGGCTTCCGGGATCACGTGTCGGTGAACTACTCCTTCAACGTGATCGATGAACGACCGGAAACGATCCGCCAGACCGTGGCTTATCACCGAGAGCTGGAGGCCATTTTTGGCGCTGATTTGGTCGAGCCAGCGATCTTTTTCATTGGTTTGCAGCCCCACACCCACCTTGAGCAGTACGGGTTTGATCAGGGTCTGATCAAGCCGGGTTACAACCCGATGAGCATGATGCCTTGGACGGCACGCAAGCTGCTCTGGAACCCCGAGCCGATGGGGAGCACCTTTGGCCGGGTGTGTCTTGAGGCCTTTGATCGCAATCCTGCGGATTTCGGTCGCACGGTGATGTCACTCCTCGAAAGGGATTACGGAGTGGCTTCGCTTCAGGACGCTCTTCGTGCTCCGGTGGAGGGCCGCAAGGCCTTGGCAACGGCTGTTCGCTGAATCAGCAGAAGGATCAGCAAACTGAGGATTCCGATGAGTCCGCCCAGAGGATTCGGGGAATGGCCTCCTGGTCCCACTAAGCACGGGGGGGCATTGGGCGATAGCTGAAGCAAGCCGTTCTGAAGCAGAAACCATCCAGCGACAAGCCCGCCATGCAGACCGATGCAGCCCCAAAGTGACCCCCGGTCTGATTGACGCTGTCTGGCCAGCACCATGCCCAGTAGAAAAAGGCCGACCAGCACACCACTCATGGCTCCGAACCCCAGGTTGAAGCGTGTGTGCACAAGGCTGAAGATGCTTGCCTGAGCTAGTGCTGCACGACGCGAGCCAATCATTTCTTGCAGTTCCGTCCAGAGCCAGCTGCGGAAAATCAATTCTTCTGCGAAGCCAACGCCGAAGCAGAGCAACACGGCATTCGTCAGCTGAGTTGCATCCACTTCGCCCCGCCAATTTCCCGAGCCATCGATCAGAACAACACTCGTGATCACCATCAGCAGCCCTGCGGCAATGAACAGACCCTTGAGAAGAGCA
The DNA here is from genome assembly GCF_900473925.1 of Synechococcus sp. N5. Classification (NCBI taxonomy): domain Bacteria; kingdom Bacillati; phylum Cyanobacteriota; class Cyanophyceae; order Synechococcales; family Synechococcaceae; genus Synechococcus; species Synechococcus sp. N5. The sequence goes on from NZ_UCNI01000014.1 coordinate 2,253, forward strand.
GCTGCTGGGGCGGGTTGTTCCTGTGGTTTGGCTCCGCGGATGCCCAGGGCCGCCCAAGGCCGTGGTTCGGACCACCGCAAGGCTGCCCATCGGGGCATCACCAGGAGGAACAGCACAAAACTCAGCACCGTTCCGGTGAGTGAGAGCTGATCCGTTGGAAGGCCAAGCAGCGTTAGCGGAACAGCGGCAAGCCAGCCCAGTGCATAGAGCAGAGGGATGAACAGAACCGTGGGCAGCCAGACTGGCTGAAGCAGAAGGAACCTGTTCAGCGGTTGCTGCATCGCTCTAGTTCTCAGGCTCGATGGAGCTGGTCAAGCCTTTGGATTTCAGCGTCTCGCAATAGAACTCAGCCGGTTCGATGTCGCAGACGATCACCAAGCCCACTCCAGTGTTGTGGGCCTCCAGCATCACGGCCATGCAGTCCTGCTCGCTGAGTTGAGGCACAACCTGCTGCAGGGTGGCCACCACGTATTCCATGGAGTTCACCGGATCGTTGTGCAGCAGCACCTTGTAGCGAGGCGAGCGCTTGCGAACCAGTTCCGGCGCTTTGTCCAGAACAGCTGCACCACCTGGTTTTTGGCTGGGAGAGTCCACCGCCATGGCCATTGATCCGAAGCGATTGAAATCTAAAGGCAATGCGAACGGGGAGCGGCTCACAGGGCTTTGATGCGGGCCATGGCCTCATCCACATTGGCCCGGCTGTTGAAGGCCGACAAGCGGAAATACCCCTCGCCAGCGGCGCCGAAACCGCTGCCGGGTGTGCCCACCACGTTGGCTTTGTTGAGCAGATGGTCGAAGAATCCCCAGGAATCCATGCCCTCAGGGGTCTTGATCCAGACGTAGGGAGCGTGTTCGCCGCCATAGACGGTGAGGCCTGCAGCACTGAGTTCGCGACGAATGATCGCGGCGTTCTCCATGTAGAAGCTCACCAAGGCCTTCACTTCGGCCTGACCGGCTTCGGAGTAAACAGCCTCAGCTCCGCGCTGAATGATGTAGCTCACACCGTTGAACTTGGTGCTCTGGCGTCGGTTCCACAGTCCCCAGAGTTCCACCGCTTCGCCGTTGGCCGCTTTGCCTTTCAGCCCTTTGGGCACCACGGTGAAGGCACAGCGGGTGCCGGTGAAGCCAGCGTTTTTGGAGAAGGAACGGAATTCGATGGCACAGTCCCGTGCTCCTTCGATCTCGAAGATGGAGTGGGGGAGTTCAGGGTCCTGGATGAAGGCCTCATAGGCAGCATCGAAGAGGATCAGTGCGCCATTGGCGCGGGCGTAGTTCACCCAGGCCTGGAGTTGTTCCCGAGTGGCGACGGCACCGGTGGGGTTGTTGGGGAAGCAGAGGTAGATCAGGTCGACCGGTTCACTGGGAAGCTGCGCTGCAAAGCCGTTGTCTGCTCTGATCGGTAGGTAGGTCAGTCCCGCGTAGTGACCGATCTCTCCGGCTTCCCCGGTGCGGCCAGCCATCACGTTGCTGTCCACGTACACCGGGTAGACGGGGTCCGTGACAGCCACCTTGTTGCCCTCGCCGAGGATGTCGAGGATGTTGCTGCTGTCGCACTTGGAGCCGTCGGAAACAAAAATTTCCTCGGCACTGATGTCGCACCCTCGGGCTTGGAAGTCGTTTTTGGCGATGGCCTCCCGCAGCCAGCCGTAGCCCTGTTCCGGGCCATAGCCATGGAAGCCTTCGGCGGTGCCCATCGCATCGATGGCGGTTTTCATGGCTTCACGGCAGGCCAGCGGCAGGGGTTCCGTGACATCACCGATGCCCAGGCGGATCAGCGCTGCCTCGGGATTGGCGCTGCTGAATGCTTTGACGCGTCGACCGATCTCAGGGAACAGGTAGCCCGCTTTGAGCTTGAGGTAGTTGCCGTTGACCTGAACCACGGAATCGGGAGCTATTTCTGCGGGCATCCTGCCGTGTCGGCAGCTCCATACGATGACCTCAGGAGTCAGGACATACGACGTGGTCGTCTCATCCCTGGATCACCCGGTTGATTTTCATGCCCTGGTGGACAGCGGCATCAACAAACCGGCCCGCTACATGGGGCATGAGTTAGGGGTTGAACCACGGGACTGGCAGACAGCGTCGGTTCGCTGGGCGCTCACCTACCCCGAGATCTATGAGGTTGGCTCCAGCAACCTGGGCCACATCATTCTCTATTCGATCCTCAATGCCCTCCCCGGGCAGTTGTGTGATCGCGCCTATCTTCCAGCGGCTGATCTGGCAGGCCGCTTGCGGGAACGCTCCCAGGCGTTGTTTGCCGTGGAAAGCCGTCGGCCTTTGCCGGCCTTCGACATCCTGGGTTTCAGTCTCAGTTACGAACTCGGCGCCACCAACATCCTTGAGATGCTGGATCTGGCGCAGGTGCCCATCCGCGCCGCTGATCGGGGCGACTTGCCCCTGAGTGATCCTGCAGCACCTCCTCTGATTTTCGCTGGTGGGCCCACCGCCACCAGCAATCCAGAGCCCTATGCCCCGTTTTTCGACTTCATCGCTCTGGGTGACGGTGAGGAGCTGTTGCCCGAAATCGGTCTGGTGGTGGCGCAAGCCAAAGCGGATGGATTGACGCGATCGCAATTGTTGCGGGATCTGGCCCAGGTTCCCGGCGTTTACGTGCCTGCGCTTTATGGAACGGGCGCCGATGGGGTCGCCCTCAAGCCGCTTCATCCTGATGTCCCGGCACGGGTTCTTCGCCGTGTGGCGACGCCAATGCCCCACTACGCCATGGGTCTCGTTCCCCATGTGGAAACGGTGCATGACCGTCTCACGGTGGAGATTCGCCGCGGTTGCACCCGGGGTTGTCGCTTCTGCCAGCCCGGAATGTTGACGCGACCGGCTCGGGATGTGGAACCCGAAGCTGTGATCGAGGCAGTGGAGACCGGCATGAAACAAACCGGCTACAGCGATTTCTCGCTGCTCTCCTTGAGCTGCAGCGACTATCTGGCGCTGCCGGCGGTGGGGGTGGAGTTGCGCAACCGCCTGGCGGATCAGAACGTCACGCTTCAACTGCCCAGCCAGCGGGTGGATCGCTTCGATGAAGACATTGCCCACATCCTTGGCGGCACGCGGAAAGCGGGTCTCACCTTCGCCCCGGAGGCCGGGACACAGCGACTCCGCGACATCGTCAACAAGGGCCTCACCGATGACGACCTGCTGCATGGCATTCGCACGGCCATGCAGAACGGCTACCGCAAGGTGAAGCTGTACTTCATGATCGGCCTCCCCGGTGAGACGGATGCCGATGTTCTCGGCATTGCCGAGACCTGCGTGATGCTCCAGCAGCGCTGCCGTGACCTGGGTCGGCTGAACCTGAACATCACGATCAGCAATTTCACGCCCAAGCCTCACACCCCTTTTCAGTGGCACAGCGTCTCCACGGCTGAGTTTGAGCGGCGCCAGGTGCTGCTCAAGGAGGCCTTCAGGCGTTTGCGCGGCGTGAAGGTGAATTTCACCGATGTGCGGCTTTCGGCCATGGAGGATTTTGTGGGCCGCAGCGATCGGCGCCTTGCCCCGGTGATCGAGGCGGCCTGGCGAGCTGGTGCCGGCATGGATGCCTGGTTCGAGTCGCTGGATCGCACCTACGCCGCCTGGACCGGAGCCATCGCGGATGCCGGCCTGGAGGGGCGTTACCGGGAGATGGAGGTGGGGGGCTGGAGTGCTGTGGCTGCGCTGGATCGGGAGGATCTGGAAGCGTTCTGTGCTCAGCCGCTCCCCTGGGATCACATCGACACCGGCATCGACAAAGCCTGGTTGGCGGACGATCTGCAACGGGCTCTGGCGGCGGCGGTTGTGCCCGACTGCTCCTTTGATGGTTGCAGCAGTTGTGGGGTCTGCGGCCCGGATCTCGGGCACAACGTGGTGGTTCCCGCTCCTGAGGTGCCAACCCAGGTGCCGACCCAGGCGCCGCCCAGTGACCGGGTGTGCCGGATCCGGGTGCAATTCGCCAAAATGGGATCGATGGCCCTGCTCAGCCATCTTGATCTGATGCGCATGCTGGAGCGGGCCCTGCGTCGCAGTGCACTTCCGATCAGCTTCACCGGTGGGTTTCATCCACTGCCGCGGGTTCAGATCGCTTTGGCACTTCCCCTCGGTGCTGAGGCCCAGAGCGAGTGGATGGATCTGGAATTCACCGAGGCCTTGGATCCCAACCACTTCCGCAAGACGCTTCAGCCGTTGCTGCCGGAGGGCATTCAGCTGCTGGCGGCAGGCGAGGTTCCCGTCAGTGGCAAAAGCCTTTCGCAAGAACTGACGGGGGCCATTTGGTGTTTTGATCTCGTGCCGCAGGAGCAGGACCCAACGTCATTGGACTGGAATGCGGCGGTGGATAAGCTCCTGCAGGCCACAACCTTGGTGTGGCACGACACCGATAAGAAGGGCCGCCCTCGGGAACGGGATTGCCGCCCCGCGTTGAAGGCGCTGCAGGTGACGGATCAGAACGCCAATGGATCCGTTCGGCTTCGCTTGGAAACGGCGGTGGATGAGATGGGTCGAAGCTTGCGCCCTGCTCAGATTCAGCAATGGCTGGCTGAGACCGTTGGTCAGCCCTTGCAGGTGCAACGCTTGGCGCGAGAGGCCCTGCTCCTCAGTGCGCAGTGCTAATTTGGCTACAGAACAGGTGTTTCGTCCATCGGGACCAACCTTGTTCCGGTCTTGTCTGATCCAACACGGATATCGAGGTCCACATCACGGCTTGCACGGCGGTCTTTTTTGGAACCCCCAAGCCTGAGTTATAGGAGTTCTTGCTCCGCAACCTTTTGGTCTTGCTGACCAGCTCAGATCTTTCCATCAACCCGTGAGGGAGAACCGGCAGGTTCCTCAACGGATTTGGCCCTCAATCGGGCTCAACCAGTCCTGTTATGCCCCAGCAAATTGTCATCGCGGAGCAGCTGCGCATCGCAGCAGTGCTAACCGATGAACGCGTTGATGAACTCATCGTCGCGCAGGGTCGTTATCAGATCGGAGATGTCTATTTAGGAACGGTAGAAAATGTTCTGCCAGGTATTGATGCCGCCTTCGTCAATATCGGTGAGAGTGAGAAAAACGGGTTCATCCATGTCACCGATCTTGGGCCGCTGCGTCTGAAGAAAGGTTCAGCAGGAATCACTGAACTTCTGGAGCCTCGCCAGAAGGTTCTGGTTCAGGTGATGAAAGAACCGACCGGTACCAAAGGCCCACGGTTGACCGGAAATCTTGCTCTGCCAGGTCGCTACCTGGTGCTTCAGCCCCATGGCCAGGGGGTCAACATCTCCCGGCGCATCAGTTCTGATGCAGAACGGAACCGGCTGCGTGCCCTTGGTGTTCTGATCAAGCCGCCTGGAGCCGGTCTGCTGATCCGTACGGAAGCCGACGGCATCAGCGAAGAGCTGTTGATTGAGGATCTGGAATCCTTGCTGCGCCAGTGGGAGGCGATTCAGCAAGCCGCTGAAACCGCTACACCGCCGGTGCTGCTCAACCGCGATGAAGACTTCATCCATCGGATTCTGCGGGACCACATGGGCCCGGATCTGGCCCGGGTAGTGGTGGACGATGCCGCCGCTGTGAACCGTGTGAGCAGCTTCCTTGGTGCCGAAGCCGGCAATGTGCTGGTGGAAGCCCACAGTGAACCCAGCGAGTTGCTGGAGCACTACAAGGTCAATGCCGCCATCCGCGATGCGCTGAAGCCGCGGGTTGATTTGCCTTCCGGTGGCTACGTGATCATCGAGCCCACCGAAGCACTCACGGTGATCGATGTGAACTCGGGCTCGTTCACACGATCGGCCAATGCGCGAGAAACCGTTCTGTGGACCAACTGTGAGGCGGCGATCGAAATTGCTCGCCAGCTCAAGCTTCGCAACATCGGTGGGGTGATCATCATCGACTTCATCGATATGGATTCCCGTCGTGATCAGCTCCAGCTGCTGGAGCATTTCACGACAGCCGTCCGTGACGACTCAGCCCGCCCGCAGATCGCACAGCTCAGCGAACTGGGCCTGGTGGAACTCACCCGCAAGCGTCAAGGGCAGAACATCTATGAACTGTTCGGTCGGGCTTGCCCCAGCTGTGGTGGTCTGGGCCATGTGGCCGTTCTTCCCGGCAAAGACCTGCTTCAACCTCTGGCAACGGCCACAGGATTGGTTCGCTCGGCGGCCTCTGCCCGCGCCGAAGTTGTTGCGCCCGGAGAGAGCGTTGGCAATGGCCGGCGGCGGCGCGGTGGTCGAGGGCGAGGCAGTCAGGATGCCGTCCTTCCTGTCGAGACGACCGATACCACTGCCCCTGAGGTGTCGACCCAAGAGGCTCAGGAGCCAGCGACTGCCCGTCGTCAGGACCCTGAATTGGTTGCCGTCCCGATGACCGACGAGCAACAGCAGCTGTTTGGTTGGCTGGGATTGAACCCTGCCCTGTTGCTGGAGGAGCCCCCTGCATCCGACAACGTCGTGGTCCGGGTTGTGCGTCCTGGCGAGGACGAGCAGGAGGTGCTTGAGGCGGCGCGTCAGCAACTGGCGGCCAGTTCCGGACGCCGCCGTCGTCGTGGCGGACGGGGTGGTCGTTCAGGGTCCCGCAACGGGGCGAGTCAGCCCACTGCAACTCCTGCCTCTGAGACGCCTGTTGTCGTCACTTCATCTGCCCCGGATGAGTCGGCTCCCCTGATGGTGGAGATCACCCCCTTGGAGGCGGTGACCAACCTGACGATCACCGAACCAGAACCGGCCCCCATCAGCGAACCGGCTGAGCCCGAGCCTGTGGCCGTGGCGGAAACAGCTGAGCCTGATGAGCCTCGCCGTCGCCGTCGCCGCTCCTCGGCTGTTGCCACGGTCTGAGTCGGATGACCGCGCAGGACTCCCTCCCCCTCGGGCGGGACGTGGCTGGTGTGGATGAAGTTGGTCGCGGTTGCCTTTTCGGTCCTGTGTTTGCGGCTGCTGTTGTGCTCGAAGGCTCAGCAGCTGAAGAGCTGTTGAAGGCAGGGCTGACAGATAGCAAAAAACTGTCAGCCAAGCGTCGGGCTGCTCTGGTTCCGGTGATCCAGTCGCTGTGTGTGGCATCCGGTCTGGGCCAGGCATCAGCGCGCGAAATTGACGCCTGCGGCATCCGCGTTGCCACGGAACGCGCCATGTTGCGGGCGCTGCAGCGATTGCCACAGCGCCCTGGGCTCGTGCTGGTGGATGGCAACCTTCCCCTTCGGCTGTGGCAGGGCCCGCAGCGCACGGTGATCGCAGGGGACAGCCGATCAGCGGCCATTGCTGCGGCGAGTGTTCTGGCCAAGGAGGCCAGGGATGCACTCATCCGGCGCTTATCGGCTCGATTCCCTGGTTACGGCCTCGAGCGCCATGCGGGCTACGGCACGGCGCAACATCGTCAGAGCTTGATGGCCTCAGGCCCCACGCCCCTGCATCGGCACACGTTCTTGAGGCGTCTGCTCGGTTGAGCCATTACCGTCGGTTTCCCGGCACCAGCTTCGGTAGTCGTCGATCAGTTGCTGGCCAACCCGGGCTTTGATGCCAATGAGGATGCCACTCAAGATTGATTCGCCCGTTGATTCCAGCACCCGTTTGGGGATCAGCTTCAGCAGCGATGGCTGGCTGACGCTCACCGAAAGATGGGCATGTCCCTGAAGTCCGTCGGGTGTGGACGTCAGCCGTGCTTCCAGGTTCAGGGCGAAGTCATCAACAATCCCCAGACCCTCCAGTTCGCAGTCGAGGGCCTGCATCACCAAGGTGTCGCCTTCCATGTGGATCTGGAGGGACACCACGGGTTTCACGTGGAGCTGGAAGACCTGCAGGCTGGTCACCACATAGCGGTAGCGCCCTGACTGCAGGCGGGTGAGCTGTTTGGCATCCAGCAGGGCCCCAAGGACGCGCTCCTCCTCCAGCAGGTAAGTGGGAAGCCGCTCTGCTCCGGTTCGGACAGGCAGATCAAGCTTTTGACTGGCTTCGAAGGCCAGGGGCATGGTCTTCACCTGACGCGGCATGATCTTATCGAGTCCATCCAGTGCGGCTTCGATGCCTACACGTCTCGCATTCCTTGGCCCAGTCGGGACCTATGGCGAGCAGGCCGCCCGGGTGTTGATCGAACAGGACGCTCTCGAGGATGTCCAGCTCGTTCCCTGCGTGGGGCTCCGATCGGTGGTGGAACAGCTGGCCGGAGGGCAGTGTGATGCAGCCGTTGTCCCGATCGAGAACTCGGTTGAAGGTGGGGTGACAGCGACCCTCGATGCGCTGTGGTCCCATCCGGAGCTCTGTATCCGCAGGGCTTTGGTGCTGCCGATTCAGCACGCTCTGCTGGGGAGTGGGCCACTCAGCAAAGTCACCGAAGTGCTCTCCCATCCGCAGGCTCTGGCCCAGTGCAGTGGCTGGTTGGCCCAGCATCTGCCCGACGCCTTGCAACTGCCCACCTCATCCACGGCTGAAGCAGCTCGCATGGTGGCGGGCAGTCCCTTCCGTGCTGCGATCGCCTCCCAGACCGCTGCCCGTGACCACGGGTTGGATCAGCTGGCGTTCCCTGTGAACGATGTTGCGGGCAATCGCACCCGTTTTCTGCTGCTGCGCCGTGGGCAGCGCAGTGAGCATGGCGATGTGGCCAGTCTGGCGTTCTCGCTGCATCGCAATGCGCCGGGGGCTCTCCTGGAGGCTTTGGCCTGTCTGGCTGAGCGGGGCCTGAACATGAGTCGGATTGAATCGCGACCGTCCAAACGGGAGCTGGGGGAATACGTGTTCTTTGTGGATGTGGATCTGCCGCCGGCTCCGTCAACGGCTCTGCAGGATCTGATCGCCCAGTTGCAGCCTCTGTGTGAGCATCTCGCCCATTTCGGTGCTTACCCCAGCAGCGATTTGAGCGGCTGTTGAGGATCAGCCCTTTCTGATCCGGAAGACGCCGAATTGCATCAGACCAGTAGCGAAGGCCCAGTGCATCAGCAGCAAGGTCGGCGTTTCTCTCAGGCCTTGCAGGACCGCTTTCGGTCCCAGGCTGAGCACCGCCCAGGGACGGCGGACGCCCTCGATGATGGAGTCAATCCATGAGGGGAGCGTGGCCTGGGTCCAGTCACCGGTGACGATCTCGCCACGGTTGTGCACGCTGTTGTCGAGGTTCTGGCGGAACCCCTTGATGCTGGCGAATTCAGGGTGGGCCCATTGGTTGAGCAGCTGACGCATCACCCAGCGTTCGGTTCGCGTCATGCCGCCGTCAGATGGATCCCGGCGGTTCCAGTCAGCCACTGCAAGCAGACCCCCCGGTCGCATCACCCGCAGCAGCTCATCGGCATAACGCTGCTTGTCTGGCATGTGGGGCCCGGCCTCCACACTCCAAACCGCATCAAAGCTCTGATCGGGCAGTTGAAGATCCAAGGCGTCCATCACCTGGAAGCGGCAGCTCAGGCCTGATGGGGTGAGTTGTGTGGCTCGTTCCACTTGGGCAGGGCTGATGCTGATGCCGAGAACGTTCAATCCATAATCCCGCGCCAGGATTCGGGCACTGCCACCGATGCCGCATCCCACATCCAGCACCCGGCTACCGGCGGGGAGTTGGTCCAGACCGCTCCATCGCACCAGCTCGTGGACGAAGGCTTCCTTGGCTTCGCGGAAGTCGCAGGAGCCGGGCGGGGTCCCGTAATGACCGAGATGGACATGCTCTCCCCAGAGCTGCTCCAGCAAGCGGTCTTCCGTCCAGGCGTCGTAGGCGGAGGCGACACTCTCCGACGATTCGTAGCGCCGGTCGCGGCGAAGCCACAGCGCAACTCCGGTGGCTCCAATGGCCCCGGCCACCACTAACAGAGATCCCAACATCACTTCAGATCCATCAACACAGTGCGGGCTGCCAGTTGGCGTCGGGTGTGATCCAACATTTCAAATTGCTGACTCAACCGTTCGTGGGTGTCGGTTAGTTCGAGAAGACTCTGTTGCTCCGAAGCGGCCTGATCAAGATGGGCGCTGATCCAGAAGGAGAGTTCCCGCGGTAGATCAGGCAGATCGTCAGGCAGTTCCACCTCTCGGTTCTGCAGTTTGCTGGTCAGCTGAACGACGTCATTCAAGGCTTCGCTCACCTTGTCCCGCAGGCTGTTGAGCTGGTCGGTGTCGGCCACGGGCTCATCCTCCAGCCAGCTCACCATCCCTGTTCGGTAAGGCGTTTCCCGCGTGATGTTGAGCAGCCGGAACCGCTGTTGGCCCAGCGAAACGATGTAGCTGCGACCGTCTTCGGTTGTTTGGTGCTGAAGCACCTCAGCGCAACAACCGATTTCGGCCATTTCGCCGTTTTCGGGGTTGATGCGAACGATGCCGAATCGTTTGTCGGTCTCCAGAACCGTCTGGAGAAGCATCCGATAACGCGATTCAAAAATGTGCAGCGGCAGGAGCTGCTGCGGGAACAACACGACGTCCGGCAGGGGGAACAGGGGAAGCTCCCTCACAGAAAAATCGGACACGAACGCCGTGTTGTAGGCAACTGAATCCTAGGAAAATGAAGTTCTGATCGAACGGATCAGAGCTTCACTTCGATGTCCACACCACTGGGGAGATCAAGCTTCATCAGGGCATCGATGGTTTTGGCCGAGGGGCTGTAGATGTCGATGATCCGACGGTGGGTGCGGGTCTCGAAGTGCTCGCGGGAGTCCTTGTCCACGTGGGGAGAGCGCAGAACGCAGTAGATCTTGCGTTTCGTGGGCAGGGGGATCGGACCGATCGCGGTTGCAGCGGTGTTATCGGCCGTTTCAATGATTTTCTCGCAAGAAAGATCGAGCATGCGGCGGTCGAACGCCTTCAGGCGGATGCGGATCTTCTGCTGAGCGATGGCAGTGGACATAGGAAGGGAGCGAAAAAGCTTCGAGATCGAAGCAGGACTTCAGTTGTCGAGGTTCTGAGAAATGTAGGAGATGGGGGGCTGAGCCCCTCCATCTCCTGCTGTGTGGTTCAGCTTGCGCTGATCACTCGATGATCTTGGAGACCACGCCAGCACCGATGGTGCGGCCGCCTTCGCGAATAGCGAAGCGCATGCCTTGCTCGATGGCGACGGGGCAGATCAGCTCACCGGTCATTTGGATGTTGTCACCAGGCATCACCATTTCCACGTTGGAACCGTCTTCCGCGGTGAAGGCAGTGATTTGGCCGGTCACGTCCGTTGTACGGATGTAGAACTGCGGGCGGTAGCCAGCGAAGAAGGGAGTGTGGCGGCCGCCTTCTTCCTTCTTGAGCACGTACACCTGACCCTCGAACTTGGTGTGAGGGGTGATGGAACCGGGCTTCACGAGCACCATGCCGCGCTCGATCTCTTCCTTCTGGATGCCGCGCAGCAGCAGACCAACGTTATCGCCAGCCATGCCCTCATCGAGCAGCTTGCGGAACATTTCCACACCGGTGACGGTGGTCTTGCGGGTGTCCTTGATGCCGACGATTTCGATCTCTTCGCCGACCTTGACGATGCCGCGCTCAATACGGCCGGTGGCCACGGTGCCGCGACCGGTGATGGAGAAGACGTCTTCCACTGCCATCAGGAAGGGCTTGTCCACTTCCCGCTCAGGCTCAGGGATGCTGGCGTCAACAGCCGCCATCAGTTCCTCGATCTTGGCTTCCCACTCAGCCTCGCCCTCGATGGCCTTCAGGCCGGAGACCTGAATCACGGGGATGTCGTCGCCGGGGAAGTCGTAGCTGGAGAGCAGTTCGCGGATCTCCATCTCCACCAGTTCGATGATCTCTTCGTCATCGACCATGTCGCACTTGTTGAGTGCAACCACCAGAGCGGGAACGCCCACCTGCTTGGCCAGAAGGATGTGCTCTTTGGTCTGGGCCATGGGGCCGTCGGTGGCGGCACACACCAGGATGGCGCCGTCCATCTGAGCGGCACCGGTGATCATGTTCTTCACATAGTCCGCGTGGCCAGGGCAGTCCACGTGGGCGTAGTGACGAGTCTCGGTCTCGTACTCAACGTGAGCGGTGTTGATGGTGATGCCGCGCTCACGCTCTTCAGGGGCGCCGTCGATGTCGGCGTAGTTCTGAACTTCAGCCTGACCCTTCTTGGCGAGCACGTTGGTGATCGCAGCGGTGAGGGTGGTCTTGCCGTGGTCAACGTGGCCGATGGTGCCGATGTTGACGTGGGGCTTGTTCCTTTCGAACTTCTCGCGTGCCATGGGTGTTTAAAGAATCGAGGGTTGGATTTGGAGGAGTTTAGAGATCAGGAATTGCCCTGATTCTTGGAAATGATGGCCTCGGCCACATTGCGAGGAACTTCGGCGTAATTGTCGAATTCCATCGAGAAAATGCCCCGGCCCTGGGTCATGGAGCGGAGCTCGGTGGCGTAACCGAACATCTCGGCAAGGGGCACCTTGGCCGAGATTTTGGACGTGCCGTCTTCGACGGACTGGCCCTCAACCTGACCTCGACGGGAGGACAGGTCGCCGATGATCGAACCGAGGAAATCCTCGGGAGCTTCGACCTCGACCTTCATCATCGGCTCAAGCAGCACAGGGTTGCACTTCTTGACGCCGTCCTTGAAGGCCATGGATCCGGCGATCTTGAACGCCATCTCCGAGGAGTCGACGTCGTGATAGGAGCCATGCACCAGGGTGCATTTCACATCGATGAGGGGGTATCCGGCGATCACACCGGATTCGCAGGTCTCCTTCATGCCCTGCTCGGCGGGCTTGATGTATTCCTTCGGAACGACACCGCCCACGATCTTGTTGACGAATTCGAAGCCGGAGCCGGGCTCGCCCGGTTCCATCTCGATCACAACGTGGCCGTACTGGCCCTTACCACCGGTCTGACGGGAGAACTTGCCCTCGCCACCTGCGGAACCACGGATGGTTTCGCGGTAGGACACCTGAGGTGCGCCGATGTTGGCTTCCACCTTGAACTCACGCAGCATGCGGTCCACCAGGATTTCCAGGTGGAGTTCGCCCATGCCGGCAATCACGGTCTGGCCGGTCTCGGAGTCGGTGTTGACGCGGAAGGTTGGGTCCTCTTCAGCCAGAGCAACCAGGGCCTTGGAAAGCTTCTCCATGTCGCCCTTGGTCTTCGGCTCAACAGCCACGGAGATCACCGGTTCAGGGATGAACAGGGTCTCGAGAACGATCGGATCGTCCTGGGTGCAGAGGGTGTCACCCGTGGTGGTGTTCTTCAGTCCGAGCACCGCACCGAGGTCGCCGGCACGCAGTGCGTCGACCTCCTCACGGTCGTCAGCCTTGAGCACCACGAGGCGGGAGATGCGCTCCTTCTCGCCTTTGGTGGAGTTGAGCACGTAGCTGCCCTTCTCGAGGATGCCGGAATACATCCGAACGAAGGTGAGCTTGCCGTAGGGATCTGCCATCACCTTGAAGGCGAGGGCGCTGAAGGGGGCGTTGTCGTCGGACGGACGCACCGCTTCGCTGCCGTCGGGGAGCACACCCTGGATGGGGGGAACGTCGACGGGGGCAGGGAGGTAGTCGATCACAGCGTCGAGCACCAGCTGCACACCTTTGTTCTTGAAGGCGGAGCCGCAGAGCATGGGCACCAGGCCGTGCTTGAGCACGCCCTCACGGATGCCTTTCTTGAGCTCGTCAACGCTGAGTTCGCCGGTTTCGAGGAACTTCTCGATCAGCGCCTCATCGGTTTCGGCGACGGTCTCCATCAAGGTGTTCCGCCATTCGGCCACCTCATCGGCCATGTCGGCCGGCACCTCGGCTTCTTCGATGTCGGTGCCGAGATCGTTCTTATAGATGTAGGCCTTGTTGGCAACGAGATCGATGATGCCGCTCAGCTCACCTTCAGCACCGATCGGAAGCTGGATCGGAACAGCGTTGGCCTTGAGGCGATCCTTGATCTGGCCGTGAACCTTGAGGAAGTCCGCACCGGTTCGGTCCATTTTGTTCACGAACACCATCCGGGGAACCGAATAGCGATCGGCCTGACGCCAGACGGTTTCCGATTGGGGCTGAACGCCACCAACGGCGCAGAAGACGGCGATCACACCATCCAGCACACGCATGGAGCGCTCCACCTCAATGGTGAAGTCCACGTGGCCAGGCGTGTCGATGATGTTGATCCGATGGTCCTGCCAGGACGTCGAAATGGCAGCTGCGGTGATCGTGATGCCACGCTCCCGTTCCTGGGCCATCCAGTCGGTCACGGCGGCGCCGTCATGCACCTCGCCGATTTTGTGAACCACACCGGAATAGAACAGGATCCGTTCTGTCGTGGTGGTTTTGCCGGCATCAATGTGAGCAGCGATACCAATATTTCTGACGCGTTCCAGGGGGAAGTCGCGGGCCACAGGAAATTCTCCGGGGGTGGGGCGTGAAAAGGCGGGGAGACTCTACAGGCCAGCCATGAACATCTGTGTTGATGGCTGGCCTGCGAGGCTCAGTAGCGGTAGTGGGCGAAAGCCTTGTTGGCTTCGGCCATCTTGTGGGTTTCTTCGCGCTTGCGAACGGCGTTGCCAGCCTCGTTGGCGGCATCCATCAGTTCGCCAGCCAACTTCTGGGCCATGCTCCGGCCGTTGCGGGCACGGGAGAAGCTCACCAGCCAGCGCAGAGCCATAGCGGTGCCGCGCTCCTGGCGCACTTCCATGGGCACCTGATAGGTGGCACCGCCAACACGGCGGGCGCGCACTTCCACTAAGGGGGTGGCGTTCTTGACGGCTGTTTCGAACAGTTCGAGCGGATCTCCGCCGGTGCGCTCGTTGATCAGGCCGAACGCGTCGGACAGGATCCGTTGCGCTGTCGACTTCTTGCCGTGCTGCATCAAGCGCACCACCATCATCGTGGCGAGGCGGCTGTTGAACTGCGGGTCGGGAAGAATCGGGCGCTTCTCAGCGGCGTTGCGGCGTGACATTAGGGATCAGAACTTGATGGGGATGGGGAAGAAACCGGTGATCACTCCTTCGGAGCCTTGGCGCCGTACTTGGAGCGGGACTGACGCCGGTCTTTCACGCCAGCGGTATCCAGGGTTCCGCGGATGATGTGGTAGCGGACGCCCGGGAGGTCTTTGACACGACCGCCGCGGATCAACACCACCGAGTGCTCCTGCAGGTTGTGACCGACACCGCCGATGTATGCCGTGACCTCAAAGCCGGAGGTCAGGCGCACACGAGCCACCTTGCGCAGCGCCGAATTCGGCTTTTTGGGCGTTGAGGTGTAAACGCGAGTGCAAACACCGCGACGCTCAGGGCAGGACTTCAAAGCCGGGGACTTGGTCTTGGCCTTGAGGCGTGAGCGCTCAGTGCGGATCAGCTGTTGGATGGTTGGCATCGATGGTCGGTGAGCGGTCGGACTCCCGACCTGATTCGACAATCGACCACGATACCGGGTGACGGTCCCCCCTCAAAGGCGGCTGAAGGCACTGCCGCAGGCACAGGGTTCAACCCCATCGCTGTTGCGGATCAGAAAACCACCACCACTGAGGTCGCCGCGGTAGTCCAGGCAAAGGCCTTCAAGCAATTTGAGCTGTTCTGCAGGGGCGTGCAGGGTCACGCCATCGGCCCTTGCGATCGCAACGCCAGCCAGATGTCCTGCTCGGATGCGCAGCACATGTTGTGCGCACTCGCCGGGCGTGAGATCGAGATGCATTTGCCCCGGTGTTCCCGCAACGGCCGCCTGTCGCCCAAGCTCGGCAGCAGCGGCAGCGGTCAGCCGCAGATTGGCAGCCATGCTCAGTTCCTCGGGGCCCCCACTGTCGCAGGTCTCAGAGAGGGATGAGCCCTAGGCCGTTGTGGACTCTCGGGGTGCTGCTTCGCCCATTCATCACGGTGCGTCCGGCCACCACGAGGGTGGTGGAGCTGCCGCCATCCATGTTCAAGGCATCGCGCAGCCCCAGTTGCTGGGCTGCCAGGGCTGTTTCCACAAGGGTGGGATCACTGCCGGCGGCGCCACGCAAGGTCATCAGCCACTGACCGCTCGGCCCCTGGGCCACCACCGTTCTTGGTGCCGCCAAGCTCATGAAGCCCGGGCTGAATCCCTCCTGACGTCCATTCAGCACCACGTTGCCGTTCTGCATCAGCAGTGGACCGCCGCCCAGAACATTGGGTTGTTGCGCGAGGGGGGAGAGTGATCTTTCTGTTACCTGGATCCGATCACCAGGCCGTGCTGGCAGCGGCGTGCGTCCCCGGGCCACCACCAATTCAGCGTCTTTGGGGATGGCGATGCCGCGTTGCAGGCTGTTCTTGTCGACCGTTGCTTCGACGCGGCCGCCGCGAATCAACAGTGCTTCCTCCTCGCCGCTCAGGGCCCGGTAGCGGGGCCCCCATGCAGGTGTGTAGAGGCTCAGCCCCTTCTGGACGTAGCCGCTGTTGAGGGCCATGAGGCTCCAACGGCGACCGTTGTTCACCTGCAGCGTCTGATTCAGACGCAGCCGGCCGAACTGCAGATCCCCTGAGGATCCCCAAGCGATCACACCGCGGTTCAGGATCGGACCGGACAGCCAGACCCCCTGATGCCGCACGGCCCCCAAGGGGAGTTGGTTGATCCGGTTGAAAAAGCCTCCGTTCACTGCGACCAGTGCCCCGGCGGGTTGGGAGAGCTGAGGCAGAAAACGCAGACCCTGTTGCTGCTCGGCTTTGACTAGAGGCTGAAGGGTGATGCCGAGACGGCTCAGCCGTCCGCCGGCACGGAACACGTGAATGGGTTTCACCCCCACCTTGATGGTGCGTTGCTCCAGAACGAAGCCCCGCCTCAGCCATTCGGCCACGGCTGGGTTGCGGAGGGGGAGACGTGCGCGCTGGACCGGGCGGCGACCACCGGTCTGCACACCATCCAGCACCACCCGCCAAGGGGACGCCAGGCTCAGGCTCTTCAGCTTGGTGGCTTGTCCCTTCAGCACAAGGCCGCCGTGGCGATGCAGCTGTGGCGAGAGCCCCCATGCCTTGAGTTGACGTTGCTGGGTCCGCGACAGCTTGAGCTCCAGCAAAAGGTCGCCGTTCAAGCGCTGCACCAGGGCGGGACCGTTCAGGTCCAGCACCAACCGATCGGCTGTTGAACCCTTGCCGCGGCGCAGGTTGTTCACCTTTGGTAGGGGCAGCCGAAGCTCCAGAGTGTTTTCCCTCACTTGGGCGCGGACGCCAGTCGCGGCCAGCCAGTCGCTCACTTCGAGGCCGACTTCATCACCGAGTGAACGGGTCGCCAATGCGGTCAATGCGACCGTTCGACCAAACCATTCCAGTGCTTCTCCATCGAGACGAGACACCCGCCGGAACCCCAGACGGGATTCCAGAACCTCCAAGGGCAGCCAAAGTTCCTCCGGTTCTGCGTCGCTGCCCCGCCAGAGCCAAACCGCTTTGCTGCGCTCTCTCCCGATCAGCACCTCCTCACCGCTCTGGTTCGGAACAGGGCGAAGCTCAGGCGGTGGCGCGGGAAGTGGGGCAAAGGCCAGCATGAAATGCCTTGGCGGAGAGTCGCCTGCCTAGGATCGTCCCTCGAGATGGATTCTGCAGAGCTCGAAGCTGCAGGCCCATGCGATCGTCCGGTTGAGTTCCCTATGTCTGACGCCATCCGTTCCGCTGTCTGGCCTTACTGCGACAGCCCTGCACCCGAGGTTGTTGCGGGCGAGAAGGATGCGTGTGGCGTTGGTTTCCTGGCTCAGCTCCAGGGGCAGGCCAGTCACTGGGTGCTGAAGCAGGCCCTGCGTGGTCTGGGATGCATGGAGCACCGTGGCGGTTGCGGGGGAGATGGCGACTCCGGAGACGGCGCGGGGGTGTTGTGTGAAATTCCCTGGTCGTATCTGAAAGCCGTCTGGCCCGAGGCGGCTGCAGCACGGGGCCTCGGCATGATGTTCATGCCGACCGATGCCAGCCGTCGTGCTGAGGTTCGGGGCCTGTGTGATGAAGAGGCCAAAGCCCTTGGCTTGCAGCCTCTGGGGTGGCGAACGGTGCCTGTCGACCCTGCGGTTCTCGGGCCTTTGGCTCGTGCCACAGCCCCCGTGATCGAGCAGTGGGTGCTGAATGGTGATGCCGACGACGCAAGCTTTGATGGCCAGCTGCTGCGGTTGCGGCGCCGTATCGGTGCCCGTGTGCGGGCCGCTCTGGGTGCTGAGGTGGCCCAGGACGTTTATGTCGCCTCCCTGAGCAGCCGGACCGTTGTTTACAAGGGAATGGTGCGATCCGAGGTGCTGGCGCAGTTTTACGCCGACCTGCAGGACCCACGATTTGAGGTGAGTTTTGCGGTGTATCACCGCCGTTTCAGCACCAACACCCTGCCGCGTTGGCCCCTGGCTCAGCCGATGCGGCTTCTGGGGCACAACGGCGAAATCAACACGCTGCTGGGCAACCTCAACTGGGCCAAGGCTTCAGAAGCCAGCCTCGAGAACGTCTGGGGTGAGGCGGCTGATGACCTGATTCCGGTGGTGAACCCCGCCTTCAGCGATTCCGCCAACCTGGACGCCACTCTGGAATTGATGGTGCGCAGTGGGCGGTCGATCACCGACAGCCTGATCACACTGGTGCCCGAAGCGTTTCGCAATCAGCCCGATCTCGACAGCCGTCCCGATGTGACGGCGATGTATGAATTCAACGCGGGCATTCAGGAACCCTGGGACGGCCCGGCCTTGTTGGTGTTCGCCGACGGCAAGCGAGTGGGTGCAACGCTCGATCGCAACGGGCTGCGTCCGGCGCGTTGGTGCATCACCGCTGACGGCTTCGTGATCATGGGATCGGAGACCGGCGTGGTGGATCTCAGCGGCAAGACGATTGTTCAGAAAGGTCGTCTTGGCCCGGGTCAGATGGTGGCCGTTGATCTTGAACGCGGCGAGTTGCTCGACAACTGGTCGGTGAAGGAAGACGCGGCGCAGCGCTTCCCCTATGCCGATTGGCTGCAGAAGCATCGCCACGGCGTGGCCCCCCAGCCCTGGACCCAGGACCGGCAGGTGGGTGAACTCGATCTGCTGCGGTTGCAGACCGCGATGGGGTTCACCGCCGAAGACTTCGATTTGATCATCGAGGACATGGCTGCCCTCGGCAAGGAGCCGACCTACTGCATGGGCGATGACATCCCCCTGGCGGTGCTCTCCGACAAGCCCCACCTGCTTTACGACTACTTCAAGCAGCGTTTCGCCCAGGTCACCAACCCTCCGATCGATCCCCTGAGGGAAAAGCTGGTGATGAGCCTGGAGATGCACCTGGGTGAGCGCCGGCCCGCCCTGAAGCCCCAGCCGGAAGCTGCCTCCGTCATCCATCTGGAGACGCCCGTTTTGAACGAGGCGGAACTGGCGGCCATCGGTGAGCAGGGTTTGCCTGTCAAGACGGTCTCCACCCAGGTGGCTGTGGAGTCGTGTGCGGGAGGCCTGCAACAGGCCCTCGCGGCGCTGAGCAACGTTGCCGAACAGGCGGTGCGTGACGGTGCACAAGTTCTGGTGCTGTCCGACCGGGTCGATGGCACAGGGGCGGCTGCCCCGCTGACCCCCACAACGGTGGCGATGCCGGCCTTGCTGGCCGTGGGTGCTGTTCATCACCATCTGCTGCGTCAGAAGCTGCGGCTGCAGTGCTCTCTGGTGGTGGATACGGCCCAGTGCTGGAGCACCCATCACATGGCCTGCCTGATTGGTTATGGCGCCAGTGCCGTCTGCCCCTGGCTCACCTGGGAGACCACCCGCCACTGGCTGGATCACCCCAAGACCAAGAAGCGGATCGAACAGGGCAAGTTGCCCGCCCTGGATGCCAATCAAGCCCAGGCCAACGTTCGCGAGTCGCTGGAGAACGGCCTGCGCAAGATCCTCTCCAAGATCGGAATTTCATTGCTGGCCAGCTACCACGGCGCTCAGATCTTTGAAGCGATCGGCCTGGGAGCGGATGTGGTGGAGACCGCCTTCACCGGAACGACCAGCCGTGTTGCCGGGATGACCTTGGCTGAGCTGGCGAACGAAACCCTCTCGATGCACGCCAAGGCTTTCCCTGAGCTCAACCGCAGCAAGCTCGAATTCATGGGTTTTGTTCAGTACCGCAGTGGTGCTGAGTACCACCGCAACAATCCCGAGCTCTCGAAGGCGCTGCACAAGGCGGTGGCTCAGGGCCCTGGTTACGACCATTTCTCCACCTACCAGACCCTGTTGGAGAACCGACCGGTGATGGCCCTGCGGGACCTGCTGGAGTTCAAGTTGGCTCCCACCCCAGTGCCCCTGGATCAGGTGGAGAGCGTCGAGTGCATCTGCACCCGCTTCTGCACGGGTGGCATGAGCCTGGGCGCTTTGTCCCGCGAAGCCCATGAAGTGTTGGCCGTGGCGATGAATCGCATCGGGGGCAAGAGCAACAGCGGTGAAGGCGGCGAAGACCCTGCCCGCTTCCAGATCCTCAAGGATGTGGATGGCGAGGGCCGTTCCGCTTCATTCCCCAGCATTGGTGGTTTGCGCAATGGGGACACCGCCTGCTCGGCAATCAAGCAGGTGGCTTCAGGCCGTTTCGGTGTGACGGCGGAATACCTGCGCAGCGGTAAGCAGCTGGAGATCAAGGTGGCCCAGGGCGCCAAGCCCGGTGAAGGCGGTCAGCTGCCAGGGCCCAAGGTCGACAAGTACATCGCCTGGTTGCGCAACAGCAAGCCAGGTGTCGCCTTGATTTCACCGCCGCCACACCACGACATCTATTCGATTGAAGACCTGGCGCAGTTGATCCATGACCTGCATCAGGTGCACCCCGCTGCCCCCGTGAGCGTGAAGCTGGTGGCTGAGATCGGGATTGGCACCATCGCGGCGGGTGTGGCCAAGGCCAACGCCGATGTGATCCAGATCTCCGGTCACGACGGTGGCACCGGTGCATCCCCCCTGAGTTCGATCAAGCACGCCGGTAGCCCCTGGGAATTGGGCCTCACCGAGGTGCATCGTTCCCTGGTGGAGAACGGTCTGCGCGATCGGGTTCTGCTGCGCGCCGATGGAGGCCTGAAAACAGGCTGGGATGTGGTGATCGCTGCCTTGCTGGGGGCGGAGGAATACGGCTTTGGCTCGATCGCGATGATCGCCGAGGGCTGCGTCATGGCTCGCGTTTGTCACACCAACAATTGCCCTGTGGGTGTGGCCACGCAGAAGGAGAACCTGCGCAAGCGCTTCACCGGCATTCCTGAGCACGTCGTCAATTTCTTCTGGTACGTCGCCGAGGAAGTGCGTCAGCTGATGAGCCTGCTCGGCGTCACCCGCCTCGAGGAGCTGATCGGTCGCACCGATCTGCTCCAGGCCCGCTCGGTTGATCTGGCCAAGACCAAGGGTGTGGATCTCTCCAGCCTGCTGGCCCCGATCAGCGGTGCCGAAGATCGCTCCTGGCTGCGCCACAGCGACCAGGCCCATGGCAATGGACCGATCCTTGAGGATCAGCTCCTGGCTGACGCTGAGCTGATGGCTGCCTTGGAGAACCACGGTTCCATCAGCCGCAGCATCGAGATCATCAACACCGATCGCAGTGTCTGTGCCCGTCTGGCCGGTGAAATCGCCCAGCGCCATGGCAACCGCGGCTTCAAGGGACAGCTCGATCTCACCTTCCGGGGTGCTGCAGGCCAGAGCTTCGGGGCCTTCCTGGTGCAGGGCATGCAGGTTCGTCTGGAAGGCGAGGCCAACGACTATGTGGGCAAGGGAATGAACAGTGGTTGCATCACCCTGGTGCCATCAGACGGTTGTGCTTCTCCAGGGGATCAGGTGATCCTCGGCAACACCTGTCTCTACGGGGCCACCGGCGGTGAGTTGTTTGCCCATGGCCGGGCTGGCGAGCGCTTCGGTGTTCGCAACAGCGGTGCCCGCACGGTTGTGGAGGGAGCTGGTGACCACTGCTGTGAGTACATGACCGGTGGCGTCGTCGTTGTTCTTGGCAGCACCGGCCGCAATGTCGGCGCTGGCATGACCGGTGGTGTGACCTTCCTTCTCGATGAGGAGGGGCGTGTCGCTCCTCGGGTGAACCCGGAGATTGTGGAGGTCTGCACCATCACCACCCATGAGCAGGAGTCGCTGCTGAAGGGTCTGCTGGAACGGCATGTGGCGCTCACGGGAAGTGAGAAGGCTGCTGCTCTCCTGGCCGATTGGTCTGCGGCGAAGGGTCGCTTCAAGGTGTTGGTCCCCCCCAGTGAGCGGGAGGCGATGGGATTGGCTGACAAGCAGGCTGTGGCGGCCTAGCGCCGTCCCCAGTCCGTGGCCTGGTTCGTCAAGACCGAAACCTTCACGGCCGTCGCCGCTGCCCTCTCCGTTGAGCAGCGGCGACCCACCCTGGAGGCTCACCGCCATTGGGTTTTAGAGGAAGCTGCAGCAGGCCGCCGTCTACGCAGCGGCTACCTGGTGGATGGCGATCGGCGTCCGGGAGGCGGGGGTTTGTTGATCTTTGAAGCGTCGTCCTATGCCGATGCCCTGGCGTGGGTGCAGAACGACCCGATGATCCGCGATGGCCTCGTGGACTGGCAGGTGCAGGAATGGATCCCCGTCAGCGGGGATGGCTGGCCATGAGCCGTTGCACTTCGCCGGCGTGGTAACTGCTGCGGGTGAGTGGTGTGCTGACCACCTGGAGGAAGCCCAGCTCCTTTTCGCCCACGGTTCTGTAGGTCTCGAATTGCTCCGGGGTGACAAAGCGGTCGACGGCCAGGTGCTTGGGGCCAGGTGAGAGGTACTGACCGATGGTGACGATGTCGACCTTGTGTTTGCGCAGATCCCGGAGCGTCTCGATCACCTCTTCATCGGTTTCTCCGAGCCCCACCATCAGGCCCGACTTGCTGTAGGCCTTGGGCCATTGGTCCCGCACCCGTTGCAGTAGCTCGAGGGAGCGTTCATAGATGCCCTGGGGCCGGGCCAGGCGGTACATCCGCGGCACCGTTTCAATGTTGTGGTTCAGCACGTGGGGGGCGGCGGCCATCACCGTTGCCAGGGCATCCCAGTTGCCGCAGAAGTCGGGGATCAGCAGCTCAATCGTGGTGAGCGGTGAGCGTTGCTTCACCTGTTCGATGCAGGCCACGAACTGGGACGCTCCACCATCGGTGAGATCGTCGCGGTTCACTGAGGTGATCACCACGTGTTTCAGGCCGAGACGGGCCACTGCCTCCCCAAGCCGTTGCGGCTCGGTGGGATCGAGCTCGCGCACGCTCTTGTCGAAGTCGATGTCGCAGTAGGGGCAGGCGCGGGTGCAGCCGGGCCCCATGATCAAAAACGTGGCGGTGCCGCCTGCAAAGCATTCGCCGATGTTGGGGCAGCTGGCCTCCTGGCAGACCGTGTTCAGGTTCAAGTCCAGCAGCAGGTCGGCCACGGCGCCGATTCGCTCGCGCTGCGGAGCCTTAACGCGCAACCACTCCGGCTTGAGCACGGCGAAGCATCTTCAATCCATGACCCTAGTCGCTGCTGAGATCCGCCTGGATTTCGCTTCACTGCGATCTTTTAGGATTGCGGTGCCGGGATGTGGCGCAGTTTGGTAGCGCACTTCGTTCGGGACGAAGGGGCCGCAGGTTCGAATCCTGTCATCCCGATTCTTGGTTTGCATGGCACTGCCTGGACTTGATGGAGGCCTGAGCTAGGCCGAAAAAGATCTGGCGCTCATTGGAGACTCGCCCCGGGGTAGCCCCGCGGCGTCACCATCCAGCCATCCTCTGCACGGCTGCTGCTGTTCCCGATCAGAACCAGCGTGAGCATGTCCACGGACTCCGGCTTCAAGCGCTCAAGGCTCGTGAGCTCACGGGATTCCTCAGCGCGGCCCAGCTGCCGCGCGAGCGTCACCGGGGTTGTGGGGGGACGGTGTTTCAGCAGGATTCCCTTGGCCTGTCCCAGCTGCCAGTCCCGGCCCTTGGAGCGTGGGTTGTACAGAGCGAGCACAAAATCTCCAGCGGCGGCGGCCTCCAGTCGTTTTTCGATCACGGCCCATGGCGTGAGGCGATCGCTGAGGCTCACGCAGCAGAAGTCATGCATCAGTGGCGCTCCGGCCCGGGCGGCGGCCACCTGGAAAGCTGATATGCCGGGATGCACCGCGAAGCTGGGCCGCTCCTGCTCGGGTTGCTGGAGCAGCAGCTCCAGGGCCAATCCCGCCATGCCGTAGATCCCGCTGTCGCCGGAGGAGATCAGAGCAACCTTGGCCCCTTGTTGGGCCAAGCGCAGCGCTTCGGCACAGCGGTCCCATTCCCGGGTGAGCTGGCCATCGAATCGGATCTGATCCGGGCGGCGCAGGGGCTCCAGAAGATCGAGGTAGAGGCTGTAACCAACCCAGGCGCAGCAACGAGAAAGGGCTGCTTTGGCGTCTCCGCTGAGCAGGGACAGATCCCCTGGGCCGCTCCCCACCAGATGCAGCTCGCCCCTCTCTGGAGCGTGGGGGATGGCGGCCTCGGCAATGGCCACGGTCACGGCACCCTGCTCCCCTATTTCCGGATGGCTGATTCGCTTGGGCTGGATCAGATGACCTTGTTCACCCGCAGCCAGCAAGGCCGCTGCTTCCGCTACCGATGCGGTTCCCATTTCCATGCGCACGACTTCGGAGGGGTTTGGCACGTCGATGGATGCAAGAGCGTGCTCCGCAAAGGTTCGGAACGGCCATGCCCTGGTGCGGCTTAGCTCTTGCAGGGCCGGTTCATCGGCTTTCCGCGCTGCGCTGGCGATGCCGGCGACAGCCTCCTCCGCCAGTCCTGCTGTTGCCAAGGCATCCGCAATGGCCTTCTCCACCAGCGAAACACTGGTGTTGCGTTCACAGCCGATGCCGATCCAGAGCGTTGCTGGATGCCACTGGCAATCACCCTGACGGCGCGCTCCGATCACGAGATCAGCGGCGTCTGGCACATCCTTGGGATCGATGTTGTGCAGCAAGGGATGGCCTTCAGGGCCTTGCCAGGCGGTGGATCCACTGCTCTGGTGAATGCTGATGCTGGATCCCTGGGATTGCCGCACCATCAGATCGCGCCAATGGGCCACTGATCCGCTGCGTCTCCAGCCCCAGCCCTCCCCAAAGGCATCCAGGGGGAGACGTCCTTCATGGGCGCAGGCACCCGTGATCACCGCCTGCCCGCCGAGATCCATCGCGATTTCCCGGGCGCGTTGTTCGGCGCCTGCGGAATGGCCTCCCAACAGCGGAATGATGAATTCTCCTTTCGGGTCAAGCACCAGTACGGCCGGATCCTTCTCCTTGCCTTGGATCCGAGCTGCAATCAGGCGCGTCACTGCTCCCACGGCGCCCACGAACAAAACAACGTTCTCTGCCGTCCAGTGCCCATCAAGGGCGATGCTGAGGTCTTGATCGACTGGCTTGATCCGGTCGATGTGGCCGCGCAGCAGCAAACGCTCTAACAGCGGCATGGCGCTGGGGCTCAGTCCTAGGCCCAGAGCGGGAGCGGCAGATGTGGGGTTCAGGGCAGGAAATCCGGATCAGGGCTTGCGCAAGCGCCCATCGCTGTTGAGCAACTCACGGGCTGATCCTCCCAGGCTGCTGCTTGGCTTCAGCTTGGGTTCCTCGTCGGCTGGCTGCTGAGGCTCCGCTGGCTCACCCGGGGCGGGAGTGGGAGGAGTGGGCCGCGCAGCTTCTGATTTGGATGGGTGTTCAGCAGGTGGCCGCTCAGCAAGCTGCTGTTCAATGAGGGCTGGCTCAGGATCCTGCTCTTCGTTTTCCTCTGGTGCCGCGGGCTCGGGGGTGGCCTCGGGTTTGGTTTCAACCTCGTCCTTGACGACGACCTCTGCTTTGAGCTCAGCCTGAGGAAGGTCTCGGGGCTGTTCTGCCTTCTCTGGTTGTTTCTCCTCAGTCTTTTGAGGAGGCTCTGGCGAGGATTCGACCACCTCCAGAACGTCAGGCTCAGGGGAGCCGCTCAGGCGCGCGAGCTGGCTTTCGGTGAGGCGTGGGCGCATCCAGCCCGGCTTGGCACTGGATGCGGCTTTCAGATGAATCAGCTGGTTGTTGAAGACCGGTGTGATCGGCTCGCCCAGCCCATTCAGCAGTTCCATCTGAATGTCATGGCTGCCTGAGCCGTTCGATCCTTTGAGCCAAAGGGCTTCCTGGTGATCAACCAAAAAGCTGTCCCCATCAATGCTGATGCGGAGTCGCCAGCGTCCATCGCCCTCCCGCAGGTTTTGCAGCGGAGCATTCCAGATCAGCCAATCCACCAACAGGGGTTGCAGGCCCTGCTCTCCGGCTGGTGAGACAGGGACCAGCCAGGGGGCATCACGTTCGGGTTGTGTGCCCTGCAGTTTTTGCCAGAGGTGCACGCGTCCCTGGACTGAGGCCCCCGGTGCTTGAACGGCTTCTCCCCAGGGGTAAGCGGCCCAGGCGCTGAACCGGTGACTGCCCGCCTCCAGGTCACTGATGCGGACCTTCAGGCGGTTTCCATCGCTTTCGCTCAGACGTAGGGGAGCGCGGTTGTCGATTTGGAGCACCACATGGGGCCCCAGGCCCAATTCGGGGTCGCTGCTGAGGGGCCAGTCGTCGATTTCGAAACGCAGCTCAAGGGCGTCAGAAGAAACGATGCTGTCGTTGCTTGGATCGATCAGCCGCAGGGAGGGGCGGTGCTGTTGCAGGTTCTGGCGCAGCTGTTGCACTGCCCCTGGAGGAGCCACTTCCTGGAGCTTCCCGCTGGGGGCTGAACTCGGCAGCGGTTTGGCAGCGGACCCTGCATCGCGATTAAAGAATCCAGGGCGCGCATGAACAGGTAAGCCGGCACCAAGAAGCAGCACTGCTGCCAGCAGAACAGCCCATATCGACTTCAGGCCAGGGCGACGCATCGGGCATGAACAGATCCGATCATTCTGAACAATCCGCCCTTCAGCGGCAGAGTTTTAGTTATTTAGGAAGGAAATATGCGTGAAATTGTATTGCTTACTGCCTGAGATCTTTGTTGTTTCGCTGATTCTCAGCCTTCTGCAGACGCCTGTCGCTGACTGGCTCGCCACGGGATTGAACCTTTGTAACTCAGGGCCCTTTAACCCCCTTCTCCGCCCCTATGCTTCCGCCAGCGGTCCCCTCTTTGGGGCCCCAGCTTCAGTGCAGGCGAGGGGTTTCGACCCCTTTGCAGTACTGACGCCCGAACGCCGATTCCTTGCGAATCCTTGTTCGGGGCCCCGATTGGCTTCGGCCCTTCGGAGGGGTGGCCCACCACCTCGAAACCCGTCCCTCGAGGAACGACTCGATGACCATCAGCCCACCTGAGCGTGGGAGTGACGCGAAAAGCCAGGTCGAGAAGGTTGACAATCCAGCAACCTTCGAGCTGTTCGGCAAGCCCGGACACTTCGACCGAGCTCTCGCGAAAGGTCCCAAAACCACCACCTGGGTTTGGAACCTTCACGCCAACGCTCACGACTTCGACGCTCACACGAGCGACCTTCAAGAGGTCTCTCGGCGGATCTTCTCCGCCCATTTCGGCCATCTGGCCGTCATCTTCATCTGGCTCAGCGGTGCCTTCTTCCATGGCGCCCGCTTCTCCAACTATTCCGGTTGGCTTGCTGACCCCACCCATGTGAAGCCAAGCGCCCAGCAGGTCTGGGCCGTCTTCGGCCAAGAAGTCCTCAACGGCGACATGGGTGCCGGTTTCCAAGGCATCCAAATCACTTCAGGCCTCTTCCAGATGTGGCGGGCCTGGGGCATCACCAGCGAAACCCAGCTCATGGCTCTGGCCATCGGTGCCCTGGTGATGGCCGGCCTCATGCTCAACGCCGGTGTTTTCCACTACCACAAGGCTGCGCCGAAGCTGGAGTGGTTCCAGAACGTTGAGTCGATGCTGAACCACCACCTGGCAGGTCTGCTGGGTCTCGGTTCACTGTCCTGGGCTGGTCACGTCATCCACGTGTCTGCCCCTGTCACCAAGTTGATGGATGCCATCGACGCCGGCCAACCGCTGGTGCTGAATGGCAAGACCATCGCTTCGGCTGCAGACATTCCGCTGCCCCACGAGTTCTTCAATCAGGACCTGCTGGCGCAGCTGTATCCCGGCTTCAGTGCTGGTGTCGGTGCCTTCTTCTCCGGCAACTGGGCTGCCTACAGCGATTTCCTCACCTTCAAGGGTGGTTTGAATCCTGTTACGGGAAGCCTCTGGATGACCGACATCGCCCATCACCATGTGGCGATTGCCGTGATGTTCATCGTTGCCGGTCACATGTACCGGACCAACTGGGGCATCGGTCACTCCATCAAGGAGATCCACGAAGGTCAGAAGGGTGATCCCCTGCTGTTCCCTGCCACCAACGGTCACGACGGTCTTTACGACTTCATGACCAATTCCTGGCATGCCCAGCTGGCGGTCAACCTCGCCATCGGCGGTTCAGTGAGCATCATCGTTGCTCAGCACATGTACGCGATGCCTCCGTATCCGTACCAAGCGATCGATTACCCCACCCAGATCGGGCTCTTCACCCACCACATCTGGATCGGCGGCTTCCTGATCGTTGGTGCCGGCGCTCATGCCGCCATCGCCATGGTTCGCGATTACGACCCCGCCAAGCACATCGACAACGTGCTGGATCGGGTGCTCAAGGCTCGCGACGCCATCATTAGTCACCTCAACTGGGTCTGCATCTGGCTCGGAGCCCATAGCTTCGGCCTGTACATCCACAACGACACCATGCGTGCCCTGGGTCGTCCCCAGGACATGTTCAGCGATTCGGCGATCTCTATTCAGCCGATTTTTGCTCAGTGGATTCAGAACGTGCACGCCGCAGCTGCTGGCAGCACAGCTCCCAACGCCCTCGCGGGTGTGAGTGAAGTGTTCAACGGTTCTGTTGTCGCCGTCGGCGGCAAGGTTGCCGCTGCTCCCATGCCGCTCGGCACCGCCGACTTCATGGTTCACCACATCCACGCCTTCACGATTCACGTGACGGTGCTGATCCTGCTGAAGGGTGTCCTGTATGCCCGTAGCTCCCGCCTCATCCCTGATAAGGCCAACCTGGGCTTCCGCTTCTCCTGCGATGGTCCTGGTCGTGGTGGCACCTGCCAGGTTTCTGCTTGGGACCACGTGTTCCTGGGCCTGTTCTGGATGTACAACTCCCTGTCTGTTGTGATCTTCCACTTCTCCTGGAAGATGCAGAGCGACATCTGGGGAACGGTGAATGCCGACGGTTCCGTCGCGCACATCACCAACGGCAACTTTGCCCAAAGCGCCATCACCATCAATGGCTGGCTGCGTGACTTCCTGTGGGCTCAGGCCGTTCAGGTGATCAACAGCTATGGCTCGAACACGGCCGCCTACGGAATCATGTTCCTCGGCGCTCACTTCGTGTTCGCCTTCAGCCTGATGTTCCTCTTCAGTGGCCGCGGCTACTGGCAGGAACTGATCGAGTCCATCGTCTGGGCTCACAACAAGCTGAAGGTGGCTCCCGCCATCCAGCCCCGTGCTCTTTCCATCATCCAAGGCCGTGCCGTGGGTGTTGCCCATTACCTCTTGGGCGGAATTGCGACCACGTGGGCCTTCTTCCACGCCCACATTCTTGTGGTCGGCTGACCTCACCTGACCTCTCCCTCTAATGGCAACGAAATTCCCTTCGTTCAGCCAGGGTCTGGCCCAGGACCCGACAACCCGCCGTATTTGGTACGGGATCGCCACGGCTCACGACTTCGAGAGCCATGACGGAATGACGGAGGAGCGCCTCTACCAGAAGCTCTTCTCCACCCATTTCGGTCACCTCGCGATCATCGGCCTGTGGGTTTCGGGAAACCTGTTCCACATCGCCTGGCAGGGCAACTTCGAGCAGTGGGTCGCCGACCCCCTGCACGTGCGCCCTATCGCTCACGCAATCTGGGATCCCCACTTCGGTCAAGGCGCCATTGACGCCTTCACCCAAGCGGGTGCTTCCTCCCCGGTGAACATCGCCTACTCAGGCCTTTATCACTGGTTCTACACAATCGGCATGAAGACGAATGCCGAGCTGTATCAGGGTTCCATCTTCATGATGATCCTGTCGGCTTGGGCCCTCTTCGCCGGCTGGTTGCACCTGCAGCCCAAGTTCCGTCCCTCCCTTGCCTGGTTCAAAAACGCTGAATCGCGTCTGAACCACCACCTCGCTGTCCTCTTCGGCTTCAGCTCCATCGCCTGGACCGGTCACCTGGTTCACGTTGCGATCCCCGAAGCACGCGGCCAGCACGTTGGTTGGGACAACTTCCTCAACGTTCTGCCTCACCCCGCTGGTCTTGGCCCCTTCTTCACCGGCAACTGGGGTGTGTACGCCGAAAACCCCGATTCTCTGAATCAGGTCTTCGGTAGTTCCGAAGGTGCCGGCACCGCCATCCTCACCTTCCTCGGTGGTTTCCACCCTCAGACAGAAGCCCTCTGGCTGACGGACATCGCCCACCACCACTTGGCTATCGGTTGCCTCTTCGTGATCGCCGGCCACATGTACCGGACCAACTTCGGTATCGGTCACTCCATCAAGGAGATCCTCGAAACCCACAACCCCCCGCAGGGCACCCCCGGTGACCTCGGCGCTGGCCACAGGGGTCTCTACGACACCATCAACAACAGCCTGCATTTCCAGCTCGGTCTGGCTCTCGCCTCCCTCGGCGTGGTCACCAGCCTTGTGGCGCAGCACATGTACTCGATGCCGTCGTACGCCTTCATCGCGAAGGACTACACGACTCAGGCAGCCCTGTACACCCACCACCAGTACATCGCCATCGCGCTGATGTGTGGTGCCTTCGCCCACGGTGCGATCTTCTTCATCCGTGACTATGACCCCGAAGCCAACAAGGACAACGTCCTGGCCCGGATGCTCGAGCACAAGGAAGCGATCATCAGCCACCTGAGCTGGGTCTCCCTGTTCCTCGGTTTCCACACCCTCGGCCTCTACGTCCACAACGACGTGGTTGTTGCCTTCGGTACCCCCGAGAAGCAGATCCTGGTTGAGCCCGTCTTCGCCCAATTCGTTCAGGCCGCCTCTGGTAAGGCCATGTACGGAATGGACGTGCTGCTCTCCAACGCCTCCAGCTCCGCCAGCCTTGCTGCCCAGAACATTCCTGGTGAGCACTACTGGCTGGACGCGATCAATGGCAACACCGATGTGTTCCTGCCCATCGGCCCTGGTGACTTCCTGGTTCACCACGCCATTGCTCTGGGTCTGCACACCACCACCCTGATCCTTGTGAAGGGTGCCCTGGATGCTCGCGGCTCCAAGCTGATGCCCGACAAGAAGGACTTCGGCTATTCCTTCCCCTGCGATGGCCCCGGCCGTGGCGGCACCTGCGACATCTCTGCCTGGGACGCCTTCTACCTGGCTGTCTTCTGGGCTCTGAACACCGTGGGTTGGCTGACCTTCTACTGGCACTGGAAGCACCTGGCCATCTGGTCTGGCAACGTGGCCCAGTTCAACGAATCCAGCACCTACCTGATGGGCTGGTTCCGCGACTACCTGTGGCTCAACTCCTCCCAGTTGATCAACGGCTACAACCCGTTCGGCAGCAACAACCTCGCCGTCTGGGCTTGGATGTTCCTCTTCGGACACCTGGTTTGGGCCACCGGCTTCATGTTCCTGATCTCCTGGCGGGGTTACTGGCAGGAACTGATCGAGACCATCGTCTGGGCTCACCAGCGCAGCCCCATCGCCAACATGATGGGTTACCGCGACAAGCCTGTGGCACTGTCCATCGTTCAGGCCCGTGTCGTCGGCTTGGCTCACTTCACGGTTGGCTATGTCTTGACGTACGCCGCCTTCCTGATTGCCTCGACTTCAGGGAAATTCGGTTGATTCCTTCCTGAATTAACCCGCGACGAGTCGTTCCTCGTTTCAAACGTCCCCATCCGGTTCTCCGGGTGGGGATTTTTGTTGTCTGTGCTTCGCAGTGGTTCTGTTGGACCGCGTTGTTGTTCTCGTCTTGCTCTGGGCCTTCTCTAGCCTCAGGCCTCGATCGGGATCGGGCTGAACGTGGGCGAATGGGAGCACCTGCAGCGCAACGTTGGTGAGTGGCGCGGCTGGTTCGACAGCCTGGACCGGACACTTCAACGCACCAAGCGTCAGCCATCCCTGCTCACGCTTAAACCGGCTCCCTCCGGTGTGCCACTCAATCTGACCCTGCTGCTCTGGCCTGAGGGAGCGGGATCGAGTTCTCCCCATCAACCGCCTACCGGCGAGCCGGAAAAGCGGATCGTTCAATGCCTCACGCGGCTGGATCCCGACATGGGGGTCTTCGGCACCGGTAGTTTTTCAAGGGGGACGCTGCACCGCTCCACCTGGACCAAGCTCTATGCCGAGTTCGGGTTCCTGCATGAGCAACGCCGTCATCGCTTGGTTCTGCTTTGGGATGGTGCGGGGCAATTGGATCGGATTGTGCTGATCCGTGAGTTCCTCGCCGGAAGTTCAGCCCTGGAACGTCCGCCCCTCGAGCTAGATCAGCTGATTGGTGACTGGCGCTGCGACCACCCTTCGCCAGGGGACAACATCTTTTTTGCCGCAGGCGATCTTGATCGCTGGATCTTTTTGCCGGATGGAGGCGCTTTTCTGGCGCCGGCCCAGATTGATCCGCACCAGCCCTTCAACATCGAAGCGCTTTGGCTGTCGAGTGCAACGCGACTCGAGCGCATTTCACGTCGCTATTCAGAACACGGTGCCCTCAGCTCGGTGAACCATCAATTGCTCACCCGTTGAGGTTGGGTTGGCTACGGGGTGTTGCTTAAGTCAGCCCGGCTTCTGTTGCTGAAGGCAATGTCGAGAGTGCGCAGATAGGTGTGCAGGCCGGCATCTTGAATGGGCAGTACGTAGGCGTCGGCGCCGGATTCGTTGTGGTGGGAGTGCCAGTAGCCGGGCGGGGTCACGAAGGCTGCGCCGGCTGCCCAGTCTTCCCGGTGCCCATTGCGGATCATTCCGTTCTCATCCAGCTCGGTGCCGATCATCGTGTAGCAACCCGGTTGGCAGGCCACCGCAAAATCAAGGGCGATTGACTGGTGTCGGTGGGGCCGCTGCACCTGGCCTGCGGGGAGGATGCCCAACATGGCCCAGAGGGTGTGGGTGACGGTGCGCGTCTGAGGGAAGGCGTTGTTTCCCAACAGCACACTCACGCGATTGGCGTTGGCTCCGCGGGGATTGCTGGCGATGGCATCTAACTGCGCACGAGCATCCTCATGGCTGTAGAAGCAGGGTTCGAACACCGGTTTCACGGTGCTCACGCCCAGATAACGAAGCAAGGGGGCATCGTGCACCCAATACAGGCCTGCATGGGTGTCGCTGCTGTGAATGGCTTCACCGCCAGCCGGAAGCACGAACGTGTCTCCCTCGCTCCAGTGAAAAACTTGACTGCAGGCTTCAGTTTGTCCATGGCCTCGGGCCACGAAGAACAACTGACTGGTCGCATCCGCATGGGTGCGCAGGGATCCATGATCCAGTCGGATGAAGTTGCCGCATAGCGATGGACCGGTGGCCGGACCTTCGCAGTGCAAGTCGGCACTTAAATCAAGAGGTTCCAGGGCCGTTCCGGCTTGATCAAAAAAACTGGCCGAAAAGCTGCGGTAGGGGATCGTGCTGATCAGCCCCTGTTGCAGAGGATTGGCTGCTGAGGCGTAATCGAAGAACTGCGCCTGGGAACTGGTTGCCGTTGTCGCCCGTGGGGTGATGGTCATCGTTCCCTCCAGCAGCAGAACCTTTGGATCGAGATCGCACCCTACGCGGTGGGCCTTCGATCGCGTTTCAGCATCAGATAGACGGCAGGGACGGCAAACAGGGACAGCAACGAGGCCACCAGCAGTCCGCTGAACACCACGGTGCCAATGCTGACCCTGCTGGCGGCTCCCGTGCCCTGGGCAAACAGAAGGGGCAGGAAACCCGCCAGGGATGTGACTGCTGTCAGCAGGATGGGGCGCATCCGGTTCACGGCTGCATCCACAACGGCCTCGCGCAGGGCCAGGCCTGCTGCCATCCGCTGGTTGGCGAATTCCACGATCAGAATTCCGTTCTTGGCCGCCAGGCTCACCAGCACCAGGAGTCCCATCTGGCCGTAAACATCCAGTGGAAGGCCCCGCAATTTCAAGCCGATCAGAGCTCCGAGCAGGGCCATCGGCACCGTGAGCAGGATGATCAACGGGTCAATAAAACTCTCGTAAAGAGCGGCCAGCAGCAGATAGACCACCGTCACGCCAAGGGCGAACAGCACCCAGGTCACCTTCCCAGCCCGTTGTTCCTCCAAAGCCAGGCCCGTGAAGGCCAGGCCGATGTTGCTGCCTCCAATGCGATCGCCGGCCTGGGTGAGGGCATCGATGGCTTCACCGCTGCTCACCGTTGGCGCCGGGATGGCCGTGATCCGGATGGCCCGGTTGAGTCCGTAGTGGCGAATGTTGTTGACGCCCTCCTCGCGGGTCAGGCTGGCCACGCTGGCCACCGACACCAGCTCACCGCTGCGGTTGCGCACCATCAGCCCGGTGAGGTCTTCCGGCCGACGTCGCTCGCTGCCTTCCAGCTGCAGAACAATCGAGCGGATGCGACCGTCGTCGTAGGTGTCATCGATGTAGCGGCCGCCGAAGGCGGTGCCGATCTCCCGCAGGGTTGCGCCGTAGTCGAGATCGAGAGTAGCCAGTTGGTCGCGGTCGAGCTCCAGCCGCCAGCGGGGGAAGCTGGCATCAAAGCGGGTGCTCACCCGTTCAAACCGGTCTGTCGCCTTGGCCGTCTGGATGAAATCGTCGGCGACTTGGCCGAATTGCTCCAGGCTGAGTTGCCCTCCGCTGCGGTCCAGCAGTTCCAGCGAAAGTCCTGATTCACCGCTGAATCCCTGCACGGTTGGTGGGGTAATCAG
The DNA here is from genome assembly GCF_900473925.1 of Synechococcus sp. N5. Classification (NCBI taxonomy): domain Bacteria; kingdom Bacillati; phylum Cyanobacteriota; class Cyanophyceae; order Synechococcales; family Synechococcaceae; genus Synechococcus; species Synechococcus sp. N5. Next base: position 36,783 of record NZ_UCNI01000014.1, read on the forward strand.
CACGACCCTGGCCTCACCAACCCGTTGCTGAATCTTTCGGTTCAGACGTCGTTTGATGGCGTTGCTGCTCTGCTCTTTGCCAGGTCGATCCTTGCGTGGCTGGAGGCGCAGGTAAAACGAGCCACGGTCTTCTCCGCTTTGTCCGAAGGAGCTGCCGGCATAAAAGTTGCCGGTGCGCACCAGGGGCTCTTCGCTGACGACCCGTCGGATGTCGTCCATCACGGCCACGCTGCGCTCAAGGCTGGCGCCATCGGGGAGGGTGAAGTAGCCGCGGATCTGGCCTTGGTCGTCATCTGGGATGAACGCCGTTGGCATCACCGCCAAGCCTGAGGCCGTGATGAAAAGGCCGCTCAGCAGCACAAGGGCGATGCGTTGCTTGTGCTGCAGCCAGTGCTCGAGTTGTTTCGCGTATTGGGATTGCAGGGTTTGCATGCCCTGCCGAAGCCAACGGCTGAGCTTGCCGATGGCCCCCGGAAGACGGCCGCCCCCTGGGCCCAACACCCTGGCGTAAGCCATTGGGGTGAAGCTGAGCGCATTCAGGGTGGAGAACAGGATCGCTCCGCTGATGGCCAGGGCGATCGGTTGATAGAGGCGTCCGATCGATCCAGGAATGAGCAGCACGGGGAGGAACACGGCTGCCAGCACCAATGAGGTGGCCACAACGGCCGTCGCCAACTCAGCCATGGCGTCTTCGGCCGCCTGTTCGGGGGGTGTGCCCCGTTCGATGCGTCCGGCGATGTCTTCACTCACGACGATGGCGTCATCCACAACGATCCCGGTGGCCAGCACCAGGCCAAACAGGATCAGGCTGTTGAGATTGGAACCGCTCAGTTTCACCAGACTGAGGCTTCCCACCAACGCCACCGGCACGGCAAGGCCAGGGATCAGGGCGAGACGCCAACGGCCCAGAAACAGCACCAGCACCACCAGCACCAGCAGCACGGCATCGCGCAAGGTGATGAAGGTGCGATCGAGGTTGGCCTGAACCGTGTCGGCCACATCCACGATCATTGAGACCTCGATGCCCGGGGGAAAGCTCGCTTCCAACTGCTTCAGCTTGCGCTTAATCGCCCTGCTCACCTCCAGGGCATTGGCCCCATCGCGCTGGTAGATGCCCACGGCCACCGAACGCTCGCCAGCCAGATTCATGGCCTTGCGTCCGTAGTTGCGCTGTCCGAGGGCAACCCGTCCCACATCCTTGAGGCGCAGTAGCCCGCCGTTGTCGAGCCGGCGCAGGACGAGATTCTCGAAATCCGATTGGCTGCGAAGACGTCCTTCCGCTTCCACCGGAAGGCTCAGCACTTGGCCCTCTGGAACTGGGGCAGCCCCGATGCTGCCAACGGCAGCCAAAACGTTTTGTTCAGCCAGGGCTCGGCTGATATCGCCAAGGGTGAGGTTGGTCTGTTCGAGGCGTTGCGGATCCAACCAAAGGCGATAGGAGAGTTCACTGCTGCCGAAGATCCGCACATCTCCGATGCCTGGTGTGCTGAGCAGCGCGTCCCGAAGGGTCTGGTCCAGCCAGCCCGTGAGAAAGGTGGGGACGTATTGATCCGGCGGGTGGCTGAACCCCAGGATCATCAACAGGTCTTCCGAGGAGCGCCGCACCTGGAGCCCCTGGCGCGTCACGGCCTGGGGCAGCCGGCGGCTGGCCAGGTTCACCTCGTTCTGAACCTTGATCGCATTCAGCTCGGGATCACCCGCGTTGAAGCGCAACGAGATGCTGGCGCCGCCCTGCCTGCTGGTTGAGCTGATGCTTTCGACCCCTTCCAGGCCATTCAGCTGTTGTTCCAATACCCGGGTCACGCTCTGCTCCACCACCTCCGGTGAAGCCGCCGGGAAGCTGGCGCTCACACTCACGCGGGTGGGAGCGAGGGGCGGAAGATCCTCCAGTCCCATGCCGAACAACGCCGTGCAGCCCGCCAAAAGGATCAGCAGGCTGCAGACGACCGTCAGAACCGGCCGCCGAAGAAACGGCTGGGAGATCGACCGCACCGGGGCGTCTCAAATGTGAATGAATCCTGCCAGGAAAAATCCCCCGATCGCCTGGAATCAGGCAACCGGGGGATGAATGGTTTTTTTCAGAGGGTTCAGTGAACTGCTTCAGCCGACGCTCCAGACACCAGCAGCGATCTTGAACAGTTCCTGCACGTGAACGGTGTTGCAGAGGAACCAGGCGAAAACGGCACCGCCGCAACCACCCAGCCAGAACCCACTGGTGAAGTCAGCCCAGCCGGTGCGGGTGAACAGGTCGGCGGGGGGATTCTCAACCGTCACATCTGCAGGGGGGATGTTGGGTTGCTTGCCGGGCTGGTTGTAGAGCAGGAACAGCAGGCTGAGGATATGCACGGCGCCGATGGCAGCCAGCAGGCCAGCGGTTTGCTGGTATTCCGTGGCACGCAGGGGACCACAGATGGTGAAGGGGCCGTAGAGCAGATAACCGAAGGCTGCACCGGTTTCCAGGCCCCGGAAGTTCGGGGAAATTCCGGGGCGGTACAGAGGCAGGTTGTTGATTAGACCCTTGATGAAATAGCCGCTGTTGACGGGTGTCGCAAGGTTGCCGACGCAGGGATCAGCAGCAGGAGTGACGGTCATGAGGTACGAGTGCTGAGGGGTTGAAACGGTCCGCAGGTCGCGGTCACTCGGCAGCGGTGATCACTCGACCAACAAGGACGATGAACACTGCGGGGAACACGATTCCGGTGATGGGCACGAAAATCGCAGGCAGCCAGGCAGCAGCGAAATCTCCAGTCATGTCGAGGCCAAAAGCTTCGCAGCTACTGTAAGTAGGACCGTTCTGACGGCCTGCTTTAGGCCCCGACGGCGACATAAAAGTTCAATCCGCATGCAGAACGTTCTCCTCCCCGGTGCCGTCGTGCTGCTCACGGTGGTGCTCTGGTTGCGCAGGAAGCCGGTGAAGCCGATGCTTTCCAGCACGGATGCCAGCCGTGTCGCACAGATCAATCGTGCCCAGTTGGAACTGGTGATTGAGCCCGCTGCTGATGGGGAATCCGCCGATGCTTCCCTGGAGTCCTGGACGGCGCCGAGCAGTCCCTTGGAGCGTCTTGCCCTGGAGCGTCGTCTCAAGGCTGATATGGAGGCTGGACCCGAGGAGCGTTTGCGCGCCGTTCGTCTGGCCGCCCGATGGCGACACCGTTCGGCGCTGCCCCTGCTGCGACAGGCGCTGCGTGACAGCGATGCGCGTGTGGTGGAAGCAGCTGCTGCGGCGATCGCACCGTTCCGTGGCGCGCCGGCCGCTGCCCCGATCCGTCAGCCGGCTCGGCCGCCGCGCAATGTTTCGCGGATGCGATAAATCGGGCGATCCTGGCTTTCGTGGTAGGTGCGGATCAGCAGTTCGCCCAGCAGTCCGAAGCAGAACAATTGAATGCCAGCCAAGCCAAGCACCACCGCCAGGGTGAGCAGTGGGCGATTGGCAATGTCGCCTCCCATCACCTTGATCACAAGGAGATAGGTGCTGGTGATCAGGCTGGCGGCGATGGCCAGCAGCCCCCCGAAGCCGAACACGTACATCGGCCGGGTCAGAAAACGCTTCATGAACCAGACCGTGAGCAGATCCATCAGCACACGGAAGGTGCGATCGATCCCGTACTTGCTGCTGCCGAACTGACGCGCCCGGTGGTTCACCTTCACTTCGGTGATCCGTGCACCCTCGATGAAGGCCAGGGCGGGAAGAAAGCGATGCAGCTCCCCATAGAGCCGCATGTCTGAGAGCACCTCGCGGCGGTAGGCCTTGAGGGAGCAGCCGTAGTCATGCAGCCGCACACCGGTTACCCGGCCGATCAAGAGGTTGGCGATCCGGGAGGGAAGTTTGCGCTGGAGGGCGGCGTCCTGGCGCTGATGGCGCCAGCCACTGATGAGGTCGTACCCCTCTCGCAGTTTGGCCAGCAGCATGGGAATGTCGGCTGGATCGTTCTGCAGATCTCCATCGAGGCTGACGATCACCTCTCCGCCAGCCACATCAAACCCAGCCGCCATGGCTGCGGTCTGGCCATAGTTCTTGCGCAGCAGCACAGCCACCACTTCGGGCACTTCGGCGCTGAGCTGGGCCAGCACGTTCGCGGTGCGGTCGCTGGATCCGTCGTCGACCAGGACCAGTTCAAACGCCTCGTCGCTTGGACGCAGTGCTGAAAGGAGCTGCTCAACCAGATGAGGCAGGCTTTCCTCTTCGTTGTACAGCGGCACCACCACCGAGAGATTCAGGGGTGCACTCATGCCGGTCGCGCTGCGAGTCGCTCAACTTAAGCAGGGGCTCGATTCATCCGCCTGCCAGCGTCAGGAGAGATGCGATCCGTCATGGCAACGCACCACACGGCCTGCGCCGCGGAATTCAGCCCTGTAGTGGCAAGCCACAGGGTGTTGATCGCTGCTGTGCAAGCTGTCGATGCCGATCCCATTGCGCCCATGGTCCTGGCCTGAGCTGTGGCGGTAGCGGCCCTCGCCGAGATGGATCCCCACATGGGTGCAACGCTGCCGTGTGCCAAAAAACAGCAGATCTCCAGGGCGCAGCAGGCTGTGATCGTCGGGCAGAGCTGCAACAGGTTGGCAGAACCGCTCCTGTTGATAGGCATCTCGCGGAATCCAAATGTCCTGGCTGGCGAAGGCCATCTGCATCAGACCGGAACAATCCATGTCCGGTTCTGTGGTGCCTCCCCAGAGGTAGACATTGCGACGCTGCTGGGCGGTTTCGCTCCAGGCGAGGACGCCAGGCAGGCGTCGTTCAATCTCCGTCGCGCTCAGCGGCGACGGTCGCCAGGCTGCGCATCGCTCAGCTCGCCCCAGAACCGCCTCGAGTTCGAACCAGCAGCGGTAGCCATCCTCCAGCAGCTGAACAGCGATCCTCTTGGGCTGCCTCTCCAGAATGCGAAAACGGCGTCCACGACAGGCCTGAGTGGTCAGACTCGCGCCGTCAGATCGCGAATAACCATTCACGTCAGCGCACAGCTGCCAACTGGAGCCTGTCTGAATCAGGTCCGGGGCCAGCAGGGTGCCTAACGTCGCCATGGCCCAATCGAATCGCTATGGCGTTCTACCGTCCCGATCCCGCAATGGCGGCTCGGCTTGAGGCGGCCCTCGATGGGCTCGATGCCGACGGTCGCCCGGGGCTGCGCAACAGCCTGGCGATCACCTGGGTGCGGTACGACGAAGCTGCACCGGAGGCGGGTCAGGGCCGTGGTGCTTCCTGGAACCAAGACCGGATCCTCTATCCGGCCAGCGTGGTGAAGCTGTTCTATGCCGTCGCTGTTGAGCAGTGGCTGCAACGGGACCTGATCCCTGAGAGCGACGAATTGCGGCGCGCGATGCGCGACATGATCGCCGATTCCAGCAACGATGCCACGGGGCTTGTGGTGGATCTGCTCACAGGCACCACAAGCGGCCCTGCCATCCATGGCGAACGCTGGGAGCTTTGGACGCAGCAGCGTCGCTTGATCAATGGCTGGTTGCAGAGCCTGGCCTGGCCGGAACTTGAGGCGGTGAATTGCTGCCAGAAGACCTGGGGTGATGGTCCCTATGGCCGGGAGAAAATGTTCTATGGGGCCGACAACGGCAACCGCAATGGCTTGTCCACGGTTGCGACAGCCCGGATGCTGGAGGCGGTGATGACCGGTGCGGTGGTTTCGCCACCGGCCTGTCGTCGGCTGCAGGGTCTGTTGCGGCGCTCGCTCGATCAAAAGCAGCGTCGCGCTGATCCTGAAAACCAGGTGGATGGCTTCCTCGGCGAAGGCCTACCTGAGGACGCTCTGCTGTGGAGCAAGGCCGGCTGGATGAGTCAGGCCCGTCATGACGCCGCCTGGTTCCAGGCGTCTGAACAGCAGCCGCCCAGCTTGCTGGTGGTGTTCACCACGGGGCCTGATCGCGCCAGGGACGCATCGCTTTTGCCGGAGCTGGCACGGCAACTCAACCTGTTCACCAGCTCAGAGGAACCGGCGGATTGAGTTGATGGACTTGGAACGGAGAGGGAGGGATTCGAACCCTCGACAGAAGTTGCCTCCTGTAACTCCTTAGCAGGGAGCCGCTTTCAACCACTCAGCCACCTCTCCAGCGGCGCACCCAGAGTACCAAGTGCTGGGCAGGTAGTCAGACTTCAACGCGGGGCAGACGTCGTTTGAAACCACAGAGGATCTCCCAGGGAATCGAGCCGCAGTGGTTGCTCCAGCTTTGAGGGCTTAATTCCAGTTCGCCGTCCTGGCCCAGCAGAGTGACGATGTCGCCTTCCTCCAGCTCAGCTGCATCGGTGGCATCCAGCAGGAGCTGGTCCATGGTGATGGCTCCCACCTGAGGCAGCTGGCGATTGCGATGCAAGGCTTGGATGTGCCCGCTGAGGGACCGCAGAACACCATCGGCATAGCCGATCCCGACCACCGCAAGCCGCGTGGGGCGCTGGGTGATGAAGCGATGGCCGTAGCTGACTCCAGTGCCGGCGGGCACGTCGCGGATCAGGCTGACCCGGGCACGAACCGCCAGGGCGGGTTGCAGGGGAATGACGTTGCTCAGATGACTGGCGGGGGCATGGCCGTACAGGGCCAATCCAACGCGCACGAGGTCGTGGTGCAGCTCCCGGTTGAGCAGGGTCCCTGCCGAGTTGGCCAGATGGCGGGTGATGCCGGCACCCGCTTGGGGCAGGGCCGAGAGCATGCTCACGAAGCGCTCCTGCTGGAGGCTGGTCAAGGCATCGTTCGGCTCATCGGCACAGGCCAGATGGCTGTAGATGCCCTCCAGATTGAGGTGTTCCAGGCTGTTCAGCTCCGCCGCGGTCTGATGTCCCTCGCTGAGGGAGCAGCCCAGCCGTGCCATGCCGGTGTCGATCTTCAATTGCACGTCGAAACATCGACCGCTCTCGGCAGCCAGAGCGTTGCAGAGCTGGGCATCCCTAAGGCTGCTCAGGGTGGGCATCAACCGCCAGTGCAGGCAGGTGCGCAGGTCCTCCGGTTCATTGAGGTTGCTGAGTAACAGCACTGGTGCTTCCAGGCCGGCCCGCCGCAGCTCAAGGCCTTCCTGCAGCGTGGCCACGCCAAGGCTGGTGGCTCCCCCCTGAAGGGCAGCCCGTGCCACCGTCTCGGCGCCGTGGCCGTAGCCATCGGCCTTCACCACCGCCATCAGTTGGGTACGAGCACCGAGGTGTTGGCAGAGCGCCCTGGCGTTGGCCCGAATCGCTGCAGGTGAAACCTCCACCCAGGCGCGCTGACGTGGATTCAGCTCCGGAATCACAGGCGGTGCTCGGCGCTACCGAGACAGCTTCACATCGCAGATAGCATGACCATTATTGAGTGAGCTGGCATGGGCCAGGTTCTCGTTCTCAATGCGTCCTACGAGCCGCTCAATATCACCACCTGGAGACGGGCTGTGGTGATGATGCTGAAGGGCAAGGCCGAGAGTCTGGAACACGACCCCTGTCGGCAACTGCGTCATGGCACCCACCTGCCAACGGTGATCCGCCTGCGCCAGTACGTTCGCGTTCCCTTTCGTCAGTTGCCCCTGACGCGTCGCAACCTCTTCCAGCGGGACAACCACACCTGCCAGTACTGCGGCAGTCGTGACAATCAGTTGTCCATCGACCATGTGATGCCCCGCAGTCGGGGAGGTAGCGACACCTGGGAGAACGTGACCACGGCTTGCCTCAGCTGCAATGTGCGCAAAGGCAATCGAACTCCGAAGGAAGCCGCCATGCCTCTGCGCCATGTGCCGCGGCGACCGGCCAGCAGCCTCAGTTTTGAGGCCCGGCGCCAGATCCATTCCGGTCATCACCAGGAATGGGCGAAGTACGTGATCGGTGCTTGACCGTCAGGCCTCGGCCTGATCGCTCAGCGCTTCGAGTTTCTGACGTTGCTCTTCGGCGATGCAGGCACCGATCAGGTCCTCCAGCTGGCCCTCCAGCACAGGTTCAAGGGTGAAGTTTCGGCCCAGCCGGTGATCTGTGGTTCGGTTGTCCTTGTAGTTGTAGGTGCGGATTTTTTCGGAGCGGTCACCACTGCCCACTTGGGCGCGTCGGTCGCTGCTTTCGCGTTCTGCGGCAGCCGCCTGCTCCCGCTCCAACAATTTGGCGCGCAGGATCTCCAGGGCCCGTTCCCGGTTCTGCAGCTGGGAGCGTTCCTGGGTGCAGAACACGCGGATGCCCGTGGGTTTGTGGAGAAGGTCCACAGCTGTTTCCACCTTGTTGACGTTCTGCCCCCCAGCACCGCCTGAACGCGCTGTGCTGATATCGAGATCCTTCGGGTCGAGCTGAACTTCCACGGCATCGGCTTCGGGCATCACGGCCACTGTGGCTGTTGAGGTGTGGACCCGACCCTGGGATTCCGTGGCCGGGACCCGTTGCACCCGATGCACTCCCGCTTCAAATTTCAGTTGGCTGTAGACGCTGTCGCCACGCACCGACAGGATCAGTTCGCGAAACCCGCCCAGGTCGGCCTCTGTGCAGCTGATGGATTGCACGGCCCAGCCCACTTTTTGGCTGTACCGCTCATACATCCGTGCCAGATCACCGGCCCAGAGACAGGCCTCGTCGCCGCCTGCGCCGGCACGAATTTCCAGCATCACACTGCGCTCATCGCGGGGATCCCGCGGCAGCAGAGCCAGGGTGAGCCGCTCCGTCAGCGTTGCGTGCTGTTCCTGGAGGCTGGCCAACTCATCCTGCGCCAGTTCCTCCATTGCAGCGTCACCGCGACTGTCTTTCAGCAGCTGACGTGCGGAATCACGCTCGGATTCGAGCTTCTGGAGTTCCTCGAAGTCGAGCACGAGTGGCTCAAGTCTTGATCGCTCCCGTGCGATCGATTCAAGCCGCTTCGGATTAGCGGCCACATCAGGATCAGCCAGCTGCCGCTCGAGGTTGCGGAAGCTGGCTGTGGCTGTTTCCAGCCGTGTGAACAAGGTCGAGGCGTCCATGCCCCGTTCTCACCCTCAGGCCTTGGACTCGGCCTTGGCAGGGTCGGCACCTTTTTTCTTGGTGCCCATGCCGTACTTCTTCATGAAGCGGTCCACACGCCCCTCGGTGTCGAGGATCTTCTGGGTGCCGGTGAAGAAGGGGTGGTTGCCACTCCAGACGTCGACGTGGATCTCCGGCTGGGTGGCGCCTGTGGTCATGACCACTTCGCCGTTGCAGATCACCTTGGCGTCGGGATACCAGGTGGGATGAATGTCGGGCTTTGGCATCGGTAAAAAAATCAGCGCTTGGAGAACTGAGGAGCCTTACGGGCTTTCTTGAGGCCGTACTTGCGGCGTTCCTTGGCACGGGGGTCGCGGCTGAGATGACCTTCCGTCTTCAGCGGCTTGCGGTTGTCGGCAGACAATTCACACAGGGCGCGGGCTGCACCTTGCTTGATGGCGCCGGACTGACCGGTGAGTCCACCACCGTGAACGTTGACGAGGATGTCGTACTCGCTGCTGAGGCCGAGGGTCTCCAAGGGAGCCTTCACCGCTGCGATGTACGAGGGGTTGTAGTTCAGATAGTTGTCACCGGGACGACCATTGATGGTGATCGCTCCATTGCCGGGGACGAGACGAACACGGGCGACAGAGGTCTTGCGACGACCGGTGCCCCAGTAGACGACGGAGTTGTTGCTCATTGGGCGGATGCGGAGGGGTTGAGCTGAAGAGGCTGGGGCTTTTGAGCGGCGTGGGGATGCTCGGTGCCTTTGTAGACCTTGAGCTTGCGGAACATCTGGCGGCCCAGGGCGTTGTGGGGGAGCATGCCTTTGATGGCCTTCTCCACGATCCGCTCGGGGATCCGTTCCTGCAGAGCTTCGAAGGTTTCCACCTTCATGCCGCCGGGACGACCGGAGTGACGGCGGTACAGCTTCTGCTGGGGCTTACGGCCGGAGACTTTGATCTTCTCGGCGTTCACGACGACGACAAAATCACCGGTGTCCAGATGGGGGGTGAAGCTGGGGTTGTTCTTGCCACGCAGCACGGCGGCCACTTCAGTGGCCAGACGGCCGAGGGTTTGATTCTCAGCGTCCACCACGTACCACTGGCGGTCGATCGAATCAATCGGGGGGAGAGAGGTCTTGTTCATCGCGCCGGCATGCCGGTTCGGTTATGTCCCGCCTGAAGAAGCGGAACTGGGCAAAGGGGTCGGTCCAGAACTGGACCTGACGGGGCTAAAGATCGAGCTTACTCTTCGGCTCTCCAGCTCCAGTGAGTTGGGCAGCTTTCGAAGTAGAGGCCCGTTTATCCCGGCGTTGAGGGTGGATCCGGAGGCGGATCGCTCTCGGCCAGAAAAAACCACGGCTGACAATCGTACCAGCCGGCTTTGGTGAAGATGGGCTCGGCATAGCCAGCCCGAAGCAGGCAGAGGCCCGTGGCCGGCGCCGCCTCTTTCACCTCATGGCGTCGTCGTTCCCTCCAGCGCTGTTCAAAGGCGGCAACACTGAGACGGTGCTCGCCAACGGCCACCAACTGGGCCATCAGCAGGCGAACCATGCCGTACAGAAAACCACTGGCCTGAATCTCAACCCGCAGAAGATCGCCTTGGCGCTCCACGAGCACCTCCTGCACGGTGGTTCGGGCATGGGCGCGACGGCTGCCTGCCTTCATGAAGGCGCTGAAGTCGTGCAGACCAAGCATGCTGCTCAAAGCGTCCCGCATGCGGGACTCATCCAGTCTGTGTTGGTATCGGTGCCAGCTCCAGGGGCTTAAAAACAAATTGGGGCGGCGCCCGTTGTGAATCGTGTACCGGTATCGCCTGTAGGTGGCGGAGTAACAGGCATGCCAATCCAGGGGACGGGCGACGGATTCGCGCACACGAATGGTGCGCGGCAGGCGTCCGTTCAAAGCCGGGGCCCATTTGCGAGCTGGGATCGGGCCACTGCAGTCGAAGTGCACCACCTGACCGGCGGCATGAACGCCTGCATCGGTGCGACCGGCTGCAAAGGTCTGCACCGGTCGGTGCGGATCAAGCTGGGCGATGGCGTCCTCCAGCACGGCCTGAACACTGCGACCGTTGCGTTGGCGCTGCCACCCACAAAACGAAGAACCCTCGTACTGAAGGCTGAGCGCGATCCGCTGAAGGGACGCTGGCTCAGGACCTGCAGACGAGGGTTGGGTGTTCAAACGTCAGAACTGACGTGAGGTCTGATCAGACCAGTTCAATGATGGCCATCTCGGCGTTGTCGCCACGACGGGGAACGGTGCGGGTGATGCGGGTGTAGCCACCCTTGCGATCGCTGTAGCGGTTGGGAGCCTTGTCGAACAGGGCATGCACCAGCTGCTTGTCGTAGATGTAACCCATGGCCCGGCGACGGGAGGCGAGGCTGCCGTCCTTGGCCAGGGTGATCATGCGCTCGGCTTCGTCGCGAAGCGCTTTGGCCCGTGCCTTGGTGGTGGTGACCCGACCTTCGCGAATCAGCTGGGTGGTCAGGGCGCGCAGCATTGCCTTGCGCTGGTCAGCTGGACGTCCCAGCTGAGGAACTCGGCATTGATGACGCATGGTTCTGTCGGTGACGAAGACGAAAAAGGACGTTCAGGCCGTTCTGCAGTTATGCAGAAGTGCGGCTCTGGGGGATGGAGATGCCGATGCGCTCGAGGGCTTCGATCACTTCATCAGCGGATTTGGAACCGAAGTTCTTGATCTCCAGAAGATCCTCGTAGCTGAAGCCCATCAGGTCAGACACGGAGTTGACCTGGGCCCGCTTGAGGCAGTTGTAGGCGCGAACCGAAAGGTTCAGTTCCTCAAGAGGAATCTGTGCTTCCGCCGAGGGCTCGGGTTCAGCAGGAACTTCCTCCACGAGAGTGACCGTGGCCAGCGGCTGGAACAGCTCAATCAATTGATTGGCTGATTGAGCCAGGGCGTCGTCGGGGGTAATGGAGCCGTCGGTGACGATCTCCATCCGCAGGCGCTCGCGGGCCGAACCGCCTTCGGCAACGGCGGTTTCGTCGATGGTGAAGTTGACCCGGGTCACGGGCATGAACACGGCATCGATCTGGAGCAGATCGATGGCACTGGTTTCTTCGTTGTGACGATCCACCGGGCGATAGCCAACGCCGCGCTCGACGTGCACTTCCAGCTCGAGGCTGTGGCCGTCGGCCACGGTGGCGATCGGACGATCGACGTCCACCACCTGCACCTGAGAGGAGAACTGAAGATCTCCAGCCTTCACTTCAGCGGGACCAGCCACCACGAGACGACCGATCTCGAGTTCGGCCGAACGGCTGTTGACCGTGAGCTCCTTGCAGTTCAGCAGGATGTCGAGAACGTCTTCACGGACCCCAGGAACCGTGGCATATTCGTGATTGACACCGGCAATCCGGATGGCGGTGACAGCACTGCCTTCCAGTCCACCCATCAGCACGCGACGCAGCGCGTTGCCCAGGGTCGTGGCCTGGCCACGCTCGAGGGGACCGATCAGGAAAACGCCGGACTGGGCGCGATCCTCGGCCACCTGATGCTCAATGCGATCAATCTGGTACTGCAACACGGTCTGAATCGGGGTAAGGGGAGAAACCGGACGGAAATCAGCTCGGTTCAGACGCGGCGGCGCTTGGGCCGGCGGCAACCGTTATGGGGCAGGGGGGTGACGTCGCGAATCAGGGTGATTTCGAGGCCAGCAACCTGGAGAGCACGGATGGCGGTCTCACGGCCTGAGCCAGGACCCCTCACCAGCACTTCGATCTGACGCATGCCTTGGTCAAGGGCGCGACGTGCTGCTGCTTCTGCAGCTGTTTGAGCCGCGAAGGGGGTGCCTTTGCGAGCACCTTTGAAGCCACTGGCACCTGCAGACGACCAGGAAATCACCTCACCGGCGGTGTCGGTGATGGACACGATGGTGTTGTTGAAGGTGCTCTGGATGTGAGCGACGCCGTTCGGGACGTTGCGCTTGGCCTTCTTGGGGCCGGATTTTTTGACGGTTTTAGCCATGGCCGTATGCAGTCAGGGATAAGGATGTAGAGGACTTACTTCTTCTTGCCGGCCACAGTTTTCCGCGCGCCGCGGCGAGTGCGGGCGTTGGTGCGGGTGCGTTGGCCACGAACGGGAAGGCTCATGCGGTGGCGACGGCCACGGACGCAGCCGATGTCCTGCAGGCGCTTGAGGGCCATGCCCTCCTGACGGCGCAGATCGCCTTCGAGGGTGTACTCCTCCATGGCGTTGCGGAGCTTCTGAAGATCTCCGTCCTCCAGATCTTTCACCCGGATGTCGGGGTTCACGCCGGTTTTGGCCAGGATGGCCTGTGAGCGGGTGAGACCAACTCCGTAGATGTAAGTGAGGGACACTTCGATCCGCTTGTCGCGGGGAATGTCAACGCCGGCGATCCGTGCCACGTTCGTTTAGTTGAAAAGGACAGATGCCTCCGAAGTCCTGGAGGCGAGGAATGTTTCAGAACAGCGGGGGATCAGCCCTGGCGCTGTTTGTGCTTGGGGTTGGCGCAAATGACCATGACCTTGCCGTGGCGACGGATCACCCGGCACTTGTCACACATTTTCTTCACTGAGCTGCGCACCTTCATGAGGCGTGGCTCTCCAAATTTCCAAACGGCAACGTTACCATGCCGGTCAACCGAGAATGGTCTCGATCCGCTTGGTGATCTCCTCGACTCTGCCCTGGGCGGGGACGGAAACCAGGAGACCCTTGTCGCTGTAGAAGCGAATCAGGGGTGCGGTTTTCTCGCGGTAAACCTCCAGGCGATTGCGGATCACCGTTTCGTTGTCGTCGGCGCGACCGCGGGCCAACAGCCGTTCAATCAAAACGGCGTCATCCAGCTCCAGCAGAACCACGGCCTGGATGGGTTGCTGCAATTCGGCCAGCAGGGGTTCGAGGGCTTCAGCCTGGGGCACCGTGCGCGGGAACCCATCCAGCAGCCAGCCATCGGTGGTGAGAGCCTTCATCTGGCTTTCCACAATCGCCAGCACGAGGGCGTCGCTCACCAGTTCGCCGCGGTTCATCACCGCTTCAGCTTCTTTGCCCAGATCGCTGCCGGCTGCCACTTCAGAGCGCAGCAGATCGCCCGTGGACAGATGCTTCATGCCGTTGGAATCGCACAGCCGAGCGGCTTGGGTGCCTTTGCCGGCTCCGGGAGGGCCAAGAAAGAGCAAGCGATTTTTCATGGTTGCGTAAGCGTGAGGTGACGTGAATGGAGGGTGCGCTGCCCAGCAGCGCTCACTGGCGAACGAGGCCTTCGTAGCGTTGTGAGATCACATAGGTCTGCACCTGCTTGGCCGTGTCGATGGCCACACCGACAAGGATCAGCAGTGATGTGGCGCCAAGCCCCTGGAAGGTCTGCACATTCGTGGCGCGTTCGACGGCCGCGGGAATGATGGCGACGGCGCCGAGGAACAGACCACCCAGCAAGGTGAGGCGGTTCTGGACTCCTGAGAGATAAGTGGCCGTGGCGCTGCCGGGGCGAACGCCTGGAATCGCCACACCACCCCGTTTCAGGTTGGTGGCGATGTCAGCGGGATTCACCGTGAGAGAGGCATAGAAATAAGAGAAGCCCAGGATCAATGCAAAAAATGTGAGTGCGTAGGGCCAGGGGTTCGCTGCCCCAGGATTCAGGGCACTGGCCGCACGGATCAACCACTCACTCTTGGTGAGGTTGGCGATGGTGACCGGCAGGAAAATCAGGGCTGAAGCGAAAATGATCGGCATCACACCGCCGGCATTCAGCTTGAGCGGCAGATAGCTCTGACGCGTGGGGAGCACACCTGCTCCACCCACCTGGCGCTTGGCGCTGACGATGGGGATACGGCGCGCTCCCTCCTGCACGAAGATGATTCCAACGATCGTGGCCAGGAACACCAGCACCAGAACAATGATGCCCAGCACGGTGTCGCGGTCACCGGTTTGAGCGGCTTCGATCGTGGCGCCGAGGGTGCGCGGCAGGGTGGCGACGATGTTCAGAAAAATCACCAGGGAAGCCCCCTGGCCGATGCCCCGCTCCGTGATTACTTCACTCAGCCACATCACCACCATCGAGCCGGTGACCAGGGCCAGTGCCGTCTGCACCACAAAGGTCACTTCGCTCAGACCTTCCACGGCGTATTGGCGCAGGATCATGGCGAAGACGACGCTCTGGACGAGACCCCAACCGAGCGCCACATAACGGGTGATCTGGGCGATTTTGCGTCGGCCAGCCTCGCCCTCATTCTTCTGGAGGTCTTCCAGCTGCGGCAGTGCTGCGGTCAGCAACTGGAGGATGATCGAGGCGTTGATGAAAGGCAGGATCCCCAGGGCAAAGATGCCCAGGGTGGAGATCCCTCCGCCGGTGAAGATGTCGAGAAAACCGATCAGCTGTCCGCCTTGATCGATGAATTGCTTGAACGCTTCTCGATCGATTCCGGGCATTGGGATGTAAATCCCAAGACGCACCAACAACAGCAGGCCGAGTGTGGTGAGCACGCGACTGCGGAGCCCAGGGTTGGTGATCAGCTGGCCGATCACTTCGGAGGCGTTGGGGTTGCGACCCCGACTGACGAGCATGTCCGGAAGAAAGTGAAGTTGGGCGAAAAGCCAAGAAGCCGCCCGTGGATCGAAATCCAGCGGACGGCTCAGACCCTAGGGCTGACTTGGGGACGAGCCCTTGATTAGTCGAGGATTTCGCAGGTTCCGCCTGCGGCTTCGATCTTGGTGCGGGCCGAGGCGGTGAACGCCGCGGCTTGCACTGTCAGCTTTTTGGCTTTCAGTTCACCGTTGCCGAGCATCTTCAGAGGATGCTTGGGGCTGGTCACGATGCCGTCCTTGACCAGGGAATCCAAGTTGACGGTGCTGCCGTCCTTCAGGTCGTTCAACGCAGAAACGTTGAGCACGGTGAAGAACTTGGGATTCACCAGGGGGAAGTGCTTCAGCTTCGGTACCCGGCGGTACAGAGGCATTTGGCCACCCTCGAAGCCGGGGCGCGTGGGGCGACCCGAACGGGATTTCTGGCCGCGCATACCGAAGCCGCAGCTGGCACCCTGACCAGCGGCGATGCCGCGGCCCTTGCGCAATTTGCGGCGACGAGCGCCCTTGTTGGATTTGAGGGAATCGAGTCGGAGAGTCATCGCGAATCAGGAATAGATCTGTTCGAGGGAGATTCCCCGTTCCTTCGCCGTCTCCTTGTGGGTGCGGAGAAGCGACAGGGCCACCATGGCAGCCCGTGCATTGTTCAGGGGGGTCTTGCTGCCCAGGCGCTTGGCCAGGACATTCTTGATGCCGGCGAGTTCGAGCACTGTGCGGATGGAACCGCCAGCGATCACACCGGTACCTGGGGCTGCAGGGCGGATGAGCACGCTGGCAGCACCATCACGACCATTGGAGAGGGTCGGGATGGAGTTGTGGCGGGTCAACGGCACTTTGACGAGGTGCTTCTTGCCATCGGCAACACCCTTGCGGACGGCACCGATCACATCACTGGCCTTGCCGACGCCAACGCCGACCTGGCCTTTCTCGTTGCCGACAACCACGATGGCCCGGAAGCTCATCTTCTTACCGCCTTTCACGGTCTTGGAGACGCGGCGGATCTGAACCACGCGCTCTTGCCATTCGGAATCGCGTTCCTGGCCGCGACGGCCACCACGCCGGTCGCCACGACGACCATCACGGTCGCCACGGCCGCGGCGCTGTTCCTGTTGCTGCTGCCCTTCGGCTGCCGCTGGAACGTCGGCCGCACCCGGCACGGCGTTGGGATTGGATTGGGGGGAGGAATCTGTCATGGGTTGAGCAGGAATCAGAACTGAAGGCCCGCTTCCCGGGCGGCATCGGCGAGGGCTTTAATCCGGCCGTGGTACAGATTTCCGCCGCGGTCGAACACCACCTGCTGGATGCCTTTGGCGATGGCGCGCTTGGCGACCAGTTCGCCGACGGCGACAGAGGCGTCGCAGCTGCCAGCCGGAGCCTTGAGGCCGGCGCGCAGCTCCTTGTCAACGGTGGAGGCGGAGCAGAGTGTGCTCTGGGCCGCGTCGTCGATGACCTGGGCGTAGATGTGGTTGTTGGAGCGGAACACGGCCAGACGCGGACGGTCTGAGGTTCCGGTGATGTGACGACGCAGACGCCGGTGGCGTTTTTGCGTCTGCTGTTTGCGGGACAGTTGGGACATGGTGGGTGAAGGGAAGGAACGTCAGGACAAGGCTTATTTCTTGCCGGACTTGCCTGCCTTGCGCAGGATGCGCTCGCCCTCGTACTTGATGCCTTTGCCCTTGTAGGGCTCGGGCGGACGGATGGCGCGGACCTTGGCGGCTTCGTTGCCCACCAGCTCCTTGTCGATGCCGGAGACGATCACCTTGGTGTTGTTCTCCACCTTGAAGGTGATGCCTTCAGGGGCTTCCATCTCGACGGGGTGGCTGTAGCCAGCACTCACCACGAGAGTTTTGCCTTTGACCTGGGCACGGGAGCCCACACCAACGATCTCGAGGGCTTTGCTGTAGCCGTTGCTGACACCCTCGATCATGTTGGCGACGAGGGTGCGGCTCAGGCCGTGGCGCTCACGGGAGATGCGCTTGGTGCTCGTGGGGGAGACCACGATGGTGTTGTTGTCCTGGCTGACGCTGACGCCTTCAGGAAGGGTGCGCTCCAGTTCGCCTTTGGGTCCTTTCACCTTGACGGTGAGACCGTCGAGGGAAACTGTGACCTTTTCAGGGACGGGAACAGGGTTTTTGCCGATTCGTGACATGGTTCAGCTCCGGATCAGTAGACGTAACAGAGCACTTCGCCACCGACGCCCTCACGACGGGCGTCGCGGTCGCTCATCACACCTTTGGAGGTGGAGATGATCGCCACACCCAGTCCGCCGAGGACTTTGGGCAGGCCGCGAGTGTTCTTGTAGATGCGGAGACCGGGCTTGCTGACCCGCTGCATGGAGCGGATGGTGGGCAGCCTGTGCTTGCCGCTGTACTTGAGGGCGAGCACCAGTTCGGTGCGAACGCCTTCACCCTGCTCGCTGATCTCGGAGATGAAGCCCTCCTGCTGCAGCACCTTGGCGATGCTGCGGGTCATCCGCGAAGCGGGGATCTTGGTGGTTTCGTGACGTTTCTCACTCGCATTGCGAATGCGGGTGAGCATGTCGGAAATGGGGTCGTGGTTGGCCATAGGTGTCGACGGGGAGGGCTCAGTTGCTCTGGAACGGCATTCCCATCTCGCGGAGGAGGGCCCGGCCCTCTTCGTCCGAACGGGCAGTGGTCACGATGGTGATGTCCATGCCCCGGATCGCATCGATCTTGTCGAAGGAGATCTCAGGGAAAATGATCTGTTCGCGCACCCCAAGGGTGTAGTTGCCGCGGCCATCGAAACTCTTGGGGCTGACCCCGCGGAAGTCGCGGATGCGGGGCAGCGCCAGGTTGATCAGGCGCTCGAGGAAGGCATACATCCGATCACCACGGAGGGTGACGGCACAGCCGATCGGCATGCCCTGCCGAATCTTGAAGCCGGCGATGGCTTTTTTGGCACGGGTCACAACGACCTTCTGGCCGGTGATCTGCGCCAGCTCATTCACCGAAGCCTCGAGGGACTTGGCATTGGCGGCGGCTTCGCCGAGACCCCGGTTGACGGTGACTTTCACCACCTTGGGGACTTCATGGATGTTGGTGAGGGAGAGATCCTTCTGCAGCTTGGGCTGGATGGTCTCCCGGTAGCGCTTCTTGAGTGACATAACGGGTTGGGGTGCTTCTGGGCGTGGTCAGAAGTCGGGATCAGTCGAGGACTTCACCGGTTTTCTTCAGCCGGCGCTTCTTGGTGCCGTCCTTCTCGACGACGATTTCAACGCGGCTGGCCACCTTTTTGTCGGTGGAATACAGCATCACGTTGGAGGCATGCAGGGAAGCTTCCTCCGTCACGATGCGGCCGGTCTCGCCCTCCTGGGTGGGCTTTTCGTGGCGGGTGCGCATGTTCACGCCCTCCACGACGACACGGTTTTCGTTGGGCAGGGTGCGCAGAACGGCACCGGTCTTGCCCTTGTCCTTGCCGGCGATCACCTGAACGGTGTCGCCCTTGCGGATGCGCATCTTGATGCGCTCGGTGGCCTTGGCCTTGGTGGTTGCAGTCGCCATGGTCAGATCACCTCCGGAGCGAGGGACACGATTTTGGTGAAGCTGCGCTCACGCAGCTCACGGGCCACCGGTCCGAAGACGCGGGTGCCTTTCGGGTTTTTGTCGTCGTTGATGATGACGGCGGCGTTGTCGTCGAAACGGATCGAGTTTCCGGTTTCACGACGCATGGTGGCTTTGGTGCGCACCACAACGGCCTTCACCACGTCGGACTTTTTGACGCCCATGTTGGGGGCGGCATCCTTCACGGCGGCAACGATCACGTCGCCCACGTGGGCATAGCGACGGTTGGTGCCGAGGACGCGAATGCACTGAATGCGCTTGGCGCCGCTGTTGTCGGCAACGGTGAGATAGGACTCCTGCTGGATCACTGCTTCACCTCCTGAGCTTCAGCCTTGTTGGCTTCCTCAGCCGCAGCTTTCGGGCTGTGGCTGAGGACCTCGGCGATGGCCCACCGCTTTTGGCGGCTCATCGGACGGGTTTCAGTGATGCGAACGCGGTCACCGACGCGACAGGTGTTGTCTTCGTCGTGAGCCTTGTAACGGGTGGTACGGCTGACCGTCTTTTGATAGATGGGGTGTGGGAAGCGGCTTTCCACCGCGACCACCACCGTTTTTTCCATCTTGTCGCTGACGACGGTGCCGATCCTTTCCTTGACTGCCATGGTTACGGAGTGGGGGATCAGGAGGCGGTGGAGCGCTGGCGCTCCGACTGCACCGTCAGCAGCTGGGCCAGCTTGATGCGGACCTCTTTGAAACGGTGCGTGTTAGCGAGCTGGCGCGTGGCCTGCTGGAAACGGAGTTGGAACAGCTCGCGGCGCAGGCCGTCGATCTGTTCGTTGATGTCCGAATCGGACAGGCTGCGCACATCGGCGGCGTTGGGACGGGCCATGGTCAGGACTCCACGGTGACGGCTTCAGAAGCTGCCGGAGCCTTGGCACCAGCTGACTTCTCCTGCTCATCCAGTTGGATGAACTTGGTCTTCACGGGAAGCTTGTACTGCGCGAGGCGCATGGCTTCCTTGGCGATTTCGGGGGTGATTTCATCACCGCCCATCTCGAACAGGATCCTGCCGGGCTTGATCACCGCCACCCAGAATTCTGGGT
This sequence comes from Synechococcus sp. N5, assembly GCF_900473925.1. Classification (NCBI taxonomy): domain Bacteria; kingdom Bacillati; phylum Cyanobacteriota; class Cyanophyceae; order Synechococcales; family Synechococcaceae; genus Synechococcus; species Synechococcus sp. N5. The sequence goes on from NZ_UCNI01000014.1 coordinate 56,845, forward strand.
TGCCCTTACCGGAACCCATCCGGGTTTCGGCAGCGCGCATGGTGACCGGCTTGTCGGGGAAGATCCGGATCCAGATTTTTCCGCCACGCTTGACGTAGCGGGTCATGGCACGACGGCTGGCCTCGATCTGGCGCGAGGTGATCCAGCCACATTCCTGTGCCTGCAGCGCGAATTGTCCGAAGGCAATGGTGTTGCCCCGGGTGGCGACGCCGCGCATGCGGCCTCGCTGCTGCTTACGGAATTTGACGCGTTTTGGACTCAGCATGGTTCAGGCCTCCTGTTCAACCCTCGTTTGAGCGGTCTTCGAACTGTTGGGGCCGACGGCTGGCCCGGCGCCGGGGGGCGGCACCCACCGGCATGGGCTGAGCCTGTTCGCTCAGCACTTCGCCCTTGAACACCCAAACCTTGATGCCGAGCACGCCGTAGGTCGTGCTGGCCACCTTGGTGGCGTAGTCGATGTCGGCACGCAGGGTGTGCAGGGGCACCCGACCCTCGCGGGTCCATTCCGTCCGGGCGATCTCAGCACCGTTAAGGCGACCGGACACCTGGATCTTCAGACCCAGAACGCCGGCACGCTGAGCGCGCTGCACAGCCATGCGAATGGTGCGGCGGAAGGCCACACGCTTCTCCAGCTGCTGGGCGATGTACTCGGCAAGGAGGAAGGCATCACCGTCGACGCGTTCGACCTCGACAACATTGATCCGCACCTGACGACTGGAGTCGCCGATGGTCTTCTGAATGCCGGAGCGAAGCTCTTCGATGCCGCTGCCTTGACGGCCGACCAGCACGCCGGGGCGTGCGGTCTTGAGTTCAACTTCCAGTTGATCGGCCTTACGGGCGATCAGCACATCGCTGATGCCGGCGGAGCCGTACTTCTTGTGGATGAACTTGCGAATCCGGTCGTCCTCCTGGAGGAGGGCCGGATAGTTCTTGCTGGAGGCGTACCAGCGTGACCGGTGTTCCTGGGTGATCCCCAGGCGCAGACCGGTTGGGTTGATTTTGTGTCCCATTGGGTCAGAGTCCTCGGGGGTCAGGAATCGGTCTGAGCCGCCACAGCAATGCTGATGTGGCAGGTCTGTTTCTTGATCTGGTAAGCCCGGCCCTGGGCGCGGGGGCGATAGCGCTTCATGGAGGGGCCCATGTCAGCGGTCGCGCTCGAGATCACCAGAGATGAGGGGTCGAGACCGAGGTTGTGCTCAGCGTTGGCCACCGCAGACCGGAGCACCTTGGTGATCGGGCCGGTGGAGCGGTAGGGCATGAACTCGAGCATGATCAGCGCGTCGCGATAGGTGCGGCCACGGATTTGGTCGAGCACACGGCGCACCTTCGACACGGAGCCTCGGATGAAGCGACCGTGAGCCTGGGCGGTGGGTGCCGTTTGGGTTGACGATGTCATGGTTTAGCGGCCTCCTTTCTTGTCTCTGATGTGGCCCTTGAAGGTGCGGGTGGGAGCGAACTCTCCCAGCTTGTGGCCCACCATCTGCTCGGTGATGAACACCGGCACATGCGTGCGGCCGTTGTGAACCGCGATCGTGTGGCCGATCATCATCGGCAGGATCGTGGAGGCCCGTGACCAGGTCTTGATCACAGACTTGTCGTCGTTGTCGTTCTGCTTTTCAACCTTGCGAAGCAGGCTGTCGGCAATAAACGGACCTTTTTTGAGTGAACGTCCCATAACGGTTTAAGCAAGCGGATAAGTGATGGTTTGCATCAGGAATCGCGTCCGCCACGGCTCCGCTTGGAGGTCTTGCGACGCTTCCGGAGCACGTATTGGTTGCTGGGTTTGTTCCGCTTGCGGGTCTTGAGACCGAGGGCGGGTTTGCCCCAGGGGGTCACCGGGCCGGAACGGCCGATCGGTGCACGACCCTCACCACCACCGTGGGGGTGATCGCAGGGGTTCATCACACTGCCTCGAACCTGAGGACGGCGACCGAGCCAGCGGCGACGACCGGCCTTACCCAGGCTGGTGTTGCGCATCTCGGAGTTACCGACCTCGCCGAGGGTGGCGTAGCACTCGCGGCGAACCAGGCGAACCTCGGTGGAGGGCAGCTTCAGAGCGACGTAGTCGCCTTCTTTTGCCATCACCTGGGCACTGGCACCGGCGGTACGGACCATCTGGCCACCACGACCGGCGTAGAGCTCAACGCAGTGAACCGCCGAACCGAGGGGCACCGAGGACAACGGCATGGCGTTGCCGTTTTCGATCGGGGCATCAGGGCCGGAGACCACGGTCTGGCCCACCTGAACTCCTGCAGGAGCAAGGATGTAGCGCTTCTCGCCATCGGCGTAGAAGAGCAGTGCCAGACGCGCGTTGCGGTGCGGGTCGTAGTGAATCGCGGCCACCTTGGCGGGGACACCGTGCTTGTTGCGACGGAAATCCACTACGCGATAGAGGCGCTTGTGGCCACCACCGCGGTGGCGGCAGGTGATCACACCGCGGTTGTTGCGGCCCTTGCGGCGGTGTTTGGCCACCACCAGGGTCCGCTCCGGCTTGCGGCTGGTGATCTCACTGAAATCAGTGACCACCCGGGTGCGGGTACCGGGGGTGTAGGGGCGGAAATTACGGATTGCCATGACGATTCAGACCCCTCAGGACTCAGGGAAGAGTTGGATCGAGTTGCCCTCCGCCAGTCGCACCACGGCTTTCTTCACCTGGGCACGTTTCCCGGCGAAGCGACCCATGCGACGGGAGCGTCGCGGGGGATTCATGGTGCTGATGCCGGTGACCTTCACATCGAAGAGCTGCTCAATGGCGGCCTTGATGTCGGGCTTTGCGGCGCGGTGGTCCACCTCGAAGGTGTACTGGTTGATTTCGAGGGCGCGGGTGGCCTTCTCGGTGATCAGGGGACGGCGGATCACATCCGCCAGGCGTCCTTGGAAACGTTCAGTCATCGCCGTAGACCTCCTGGATGGTTGCGAGAGCTTCCTCGCCCAGCACCAGAGCATTGGCGTGGAGCAGGTCGAAGACGTTCAGCTGATCTGCGGAGATCAACTTGACTTTCTCCAGGTTGCGCACGGAACGGCGCACAACATCGGAGGGGTTTGTCAGAACGATGAGCACCTTGGAGCCGGCAGCAACACCGAGGCGACCCAGAGCATCTGTGATCTCACGGGTCTTGGGGGCCTCCAGCGAAGCACCGAAGTCCTTCACGACGGTCACATCGTCAATGCGGGCCATCAGCGCGGTGCGCAGGGCCAGACGACGCTCCTTGCGGTTCATCGCAAGGTTGTACGTGCGGGGCTTGGGTCCAAAGATGATGCCGCCGCCGGGTTTCAGAGGAGTGCGGATCGATCCCTGACGGGCCCGACCAGTTCCTTTCTGCTTGTAGGGCTTGCGACCACCACCGCGCACTTCTGAGCGGGTGAGGGTGCTGGCGGTTCCTTGGCGTGCATGGGCCTGCTGACGCAGAACGGCCCGATGCATCAGGTCAACGGCGGTGGTCTCTTTGGCCACCTTCAGGTCCAGGGTTGCCTTGCCGGCTTCCTTGCCCTGCCAATCACGAACGACACAACTGGCCATCACTTACCTCCTTTGGCGGGCTTGGCGCCCACGCGCAAGGCCGGGCGGATGTTGAGCAGCGCACCAGGCTTGCCGGGCACGGATCCCTTCACCACCAGCAGGTTGTGCTCGCTGTCCACCTTGAGGATGGTCAGGCCGCGGGTGGTGATTTTCTTGCCGCCGTAGCGACCGGCCATCCGCTTTCCGGGATAGATGCGGCCCGGGGTCGTACCGGCACCGGTCGAACCGGGCTCGCGGTGGTTCTTCGAACCGTGGGTCATCGGACCCCGGCTGAAGCCGTGGCGCTTCTGGTAGCCAGCGAAGCCGCGGCCGACGGTGTCACCGCTGACGTCCACCTTCTGGCCGGCTTCGAAATCGCCGACGGTGATGGCGCCACCGAGTTCGAGACCTTCAACGCTGTCGACGCGGTATTCGCGCAGATGACGCAGAAGGCCCTCACCGGATTTGTTGAGGTGACCCTGGGCGGGCTTGTTGATCAGCTTCTCGCGGGTTTCGCCAAAGCCGATCTGCACTGCGGAATAACCGTCAGTGTCGTCGTTTTTGAGTTGGGTGATGCGGCAGGGGCCTGCTTCGATCAAGGTGACCGGAACAGCTCTGCCCTGCTCGTCGAAGAACTGGGACATACCCAGCTTCTTCCCGAGGATGCCGATGGACATGGATGGGGAGGAAGCGCCAGCGTGGACAACCACCAGGCGGAGAACCGCATGGGGTCAGGTGCTGATCGATTGGACGCAGACGTGGTTCGAAGCGGAACTCCCGAAGGAGTGGATTCGAATGGGCTAGCGAACGATTCAGCGAGGCTGGGACTTGCATCTGCACGATGTGCTGTTGCAGTTTCCCGACGGAGATCTCCGAAGAAAGCTTCCGTACTGGCCTGGGGATTCGACGCAATCGTCGAATCTGTTCTGCCGACTGGAGGCCCGGCTAGCGGACGGGCACAGAAACACAGAACAAACAACGAACCTACAACACCGACCTTCCCTCTCCCCTGATCCCTCTGCCTGCTGCCAGAATCTCCTTCAATCCCTGTAGCTGCCATGCCTCTGCTTCTCACCGGTCAGGCATTTCGCCGTGATCTCGAAGCCAATGGCTGTCTGGCGGTGCAGGCTCCGCTCGAAGGCGGTGCAGAAACCCGTCTATTAAGACGTCTGCGCGGTGCCGGTTACAGCACCCGCATGACTTCGGCCCGTGGTCTTGGTGATCCGGAGGTGTTTCTCACCCAGAAGCACGGCATTCGTCCGCCCCATCTCGGCCATCAAAGTGTTGGTCGTGGTGCTGCTGTGGGAGAAGTGCAGGAGGTGGCTCCCCAGCTCGGCGACCTGTTTGAAGGTGATGCTCCCGTGGCTCTCTGGCTGCTGGAAGGCCAGGTGCTCTCGCGCTCCGAACTTCTTTCGCTCTGCGATCTCTGCAAGCGCGAACCGCGTTTGCGCATCATCGTGGAGATGGGTGGTGCGCGCAGCCTGCAGTGGGAACCGATGACCACATATCTGAAGGTCTGACGCCTGACGACGCCCTCGTTCAGGGCCGCTGGGTCAAGCTGATCTGTGGAGCAAGCAACCAGGATCTTCCGGCCATTGCCGACCTGACCGCAGTCTTTTCGGCTGTTGGTGTTCATTGCGTTGATGTGGCGGCCGATCCAGCGGTTGCCCTGGCAGCGCGTCGCGGCCTGGACTGGGCTGAGGCGCAAACAGGGCGTCGCCCCTGGCTGATGGTGAGCCTCAGCGATGGCACCGATGCTCACTTCCGCAAGGCCTGGTTCGATCCTGGCCGCTGCCCTGTGGACTGTCCGCGGCCCTGCGAAAGGATTTGTCCGGCGTCAGCGATTCCGCCCGCTGCTGGCATCGACCAGCAGCGTTGTTATGGCTGCGGCCGCTGCCTGCCGGCTTGCCCCCATGGGCTGATTGAGGAGCGCGACCACCGCTTGGCGCCCGAACAGGTGATCTCCCTGCTCCAATCGATTCAGCCCGATGCTGTGGAGATTCACACCGCATCTGGGCATGACGAGGGCTTCGCAACGCTGATCCAAAGCCTTCAGCAGCACAAGGTTCCCTTGCGGCGCTTGGCTGTGAGCTCCGGCTTGGAGGGCCACGGCGTGAAGGCCGATCAGTTGGCTGATTTGCTTTGGCGTCGCTACTCCCGCCTGCGCCAAGCCGGTTACAGACCCCTCTGGCAGCTGGATGGGCGTCCGATGAGCGGCGATGTGGGGGCTGGCACCGCGCGGGCTGCAGTTCAGCTCTGGCGTGCCATGCGAAGTCTGGCCCCGCCGGGCCCGCTGCAGCTGGCCGGTGGTACCAACGCCGCAACGCTGGAGTTCCTGCGTCCGACGGAGCGGCCGGCTGGCATCGCCTTTGGTGGTGTGGCCCGTCGCTTGCTGATGCCTGTGCTGGATGAGGCGCAAACCCGTGGCCTTGCCCTGTGGCAATGGCCCGAGGGTTGGAAGCGTGCCCTCTCCCTCGCGCGTCCATTGGTTGCGCCATGGCTGCAGCGCTCTTGCTAGAAGGCTGAAACGCGCAGATCCCATGGGCACGCAACGGGTCACCGACGATCTGGATCGCCTTCTCGAGCTCCTGCCGGATGCGGTGCAGGAGCAGTTGCGGCCGGAAGAAGCGCGAGAGCAGTTGCTTGAGGTGGTGCTCGATCTGGGTCGGGTTCCAGAAGCTCGTTATCCGGGCCGTGCCCTGGCGTTGGGTTCCACGCCTTTGTCCCGCGAGGATCTAACGGCTGTGGTGGCCAGGCTCGGTCAGTTCGGTGGCGACAACCGGGCGGGAATTGAACGAACGCTTCACCGGATTAGTGCGATTCGCAACCGTCAGGGTGAGGTGGTCGGTTTGACCTGCCGGGTGGGCCGAGCCGTGTTCGGCACCGTTGCCATGGTGCGGGACCTCCTGGATGGAGGTCAGTCCCTGTTGTTGATGGGGCGCCCGGGTGTTGGCAAGACAACGGCGTTGCGCGAGATCGCCAGGGTGCTTGCCGATGAGCTGGAGCGGCGCGTTGTTGTGATCGACACGAGCAATGAGATCGCCGGTGATGGCGACATCCCCCACCCCGCGATTGGTCGGGCCCGCCGCATGCAGGTGGCCAGGCCTGAGCTGCAGCACCAAACCATGATCGAGGCGGTGGAAAACCACATGCCCGAAGTCATCGTGATCGATGAGATCGGCACGGAGCTGGAGGCGCAGGCCGCGCGCACCATCGCTGAACGTGGTGTGGTTCTCGTCGCCACAGCCCACGGCAATGCTTTGGCCAACCTGATCAAGAACCCCACCCTCAGCGATCTGGTGGGGGGCATTCAGGCGGTCACCCTCGGGGATGAGGAGGCCCGGCGGCGGCGTAGTCAGAAAACTGTGTTGGAGCGCGCCGCCGAACCAACGTTTCCGGTGGCGGTTGAAATGCACAGCCGGCAGCGCTGGGCTGTGCACACCGACGTTGCCGCCACCGTGGATCAACTGCTCCGGGGCATGAAGCCAAGGGTTCAGGAGCGCGAGCTGTCGCCTGAGGGGGGCGTTCAGCTGGTGGACCCGCCTCAGGCTTCCGGTTTGCTGCGGCCTCCGTCCCAGCGGTCGTTTGCGGATCAGCCGGTCTCTGCTCCCGTGCCCATGCCTGCAGCCAGTGCCCGAGGGGCCAGTGCGGCAGAGGAACCACCACCGCAGGAGACCAGCGCCGAGCATCTGCAGGTTCTCTGTTGCGGGGTTCCATCTCGTGTTGTGGAAGAGGCCATCCGTTCCCACGGTTGGAAGGCGCGGGTTGTGGAGGACTTGAGTGAGGCCGATGTGGTGTTGAGCGTTCGGCTGGGCCTCAGTCGTCAACCATCACTTCGCCGTCAGGTCAGGGATCTGGGGATCCCGATCCTGGTGATCAAGTCCGACACCCTGCCCCAGGTGACCCGTGCCATGGCCCGTCTTTTGCGCCGTCAGGCCACCGAAACAGCCGCAGAGGTCACTCCGCCGGATCGGGCGTCTCAGGACGATGAATTGGCTGCTCTCGAGGAATGCCGGCTTGCGGTGGAACAGGTGGTGATGCCGCAAGGCAGGCCGGTGGAGTTGCTGCCTCGCAGTGAGCGTGTTCTCCGGATGCAGGCCGACCTTGTGCGCCGTTACCGATTGCGCAGTGATGTCTTCGGTGAGGCTGAAATGTCACGCCTGAGGGTTTTCCCCCGCTGATCGACCGTCGGTTGGTTCGCCCGGTGGATTGACGAAGGGTTGGCTGCTGTGGGTAACTATGTGTACTCCGGTGATCCGCAGGTAGCGGTTCAAACGGATCAATGGGCCGTCGCCAAGTGGTAAGGCAGCGGGTTTTGGTCCCGCCATTCCTAGGTTCGAATCCTAGCGGCCCAGTTTTCGTCCATGAATGATCGCCCCCTCCTGGTCTTCGACTTCGACGGGGTCATCGTTGATGGCATGGCGGAGTACTGGTGGAGTGCCTGGCATGCCTGTCGTCGTCTTGAGGCTGCTCCAGAGGGCTTGACGCCTGATCAGGTGCCTGACGCCTTCCGACAGCTGCGGCCGTGGGTGCATCACGGTTGGGAGATGGTTCTGCTGGCCGCAGAGCTCCCGGTGCTGAACCTTCAGGTTTGGCTGGAGTCCTATGGGGACGCGCAGGCCTCGGCACTGCAACGGCGTGGATGGCGGCCGGAGCAGCTGCAGGCGGCCCTCGATGACGCCAGAGATCAAGCCGTTCGGCAGAGCCGTTCGGTTTGGTTGGCGCTGCATCGACCTTTCCCCGGTCTGGTGGAGCGGCTGCAGCAGTTGGAGGCTGAGGGGGTGGACTGGTCTGTTCTCACCACCAAAACTCAGGCCTTCACAGCTGAACTGCTGAACAGCCTTGGCCTGCACCCTTGGCGCCTGGATGGCCGTGAGGCTGGCGCCAAGCCTCAGGTTCTGCTTCAGCTTCAGCAGCAGCGAAGGCTGTGTGGCTTTGTGGAAGACCGCCGGGCGACGCTGGAGGCGGTGCGCTCAACACCAGGGTTAGAAAAGTTGCCCTGTTTTCTGGTGAGTTGGGGCTATCTTCGCCCGCAGGATCAGAGCGGTCTTCCCTCAAGGATTGCCCTGCTCCATCCAGATCGTTTTCGGGCCCCCCTGGCGCAGTGGCCCTGATTCGTTACGGTACGCTTGTACTACCTGAGACGATTCGGCGCTTCTGTGGCATTGGATCTCTCGTTCCTTAGTTTCAGGTCCTTCTCATGCCTGCAGATATGAAATCCGGCGCTTCCGATCCCCGTTCCTCCGGCGAGAGGGACAAGGCGCTGAATCTGGTGCTGGGTCAGATCGAGCGCAACTTCGGCAAGGGATCGATCATGCGGCTGGGCGATGCCTCCCGCATGCGGGTGGAGACGATTTCCACCGGTGCGCTGACCCTTGACCTCGCCTTGGGTGGTGGTTACCCGAAGGGTCGTGTGGTGGAGATCTACGGCCCGGAAAGTTCCGGTAAAACCACGCTCACGCTGCACGCGATTGCAGAAGTGCAGAAGCGTGGTGGTGTGGCGGCCTTCGTGGATGCGGAGCATGCCCTGGATCCCGTTTATGCCGCTTCTCTGGGCGTTGACGTCGAGAACCTGCTGGTCTCTCAGCCCGACACCGGCGAGATGGCGCTGGAGATCGTTGATCAACTGGTGCGATCAGCAGCGGTGGATCTGGTCGTTGTCGACTCGGTGGCGGCCCTCACCCCTCGCGCTGAGATCGAAGGTGAGATGGGAGACCTGGCGGTTGGCAGTCAGGCGCGTCTGATGAGCCAGGCGATGCGGAAGATCACCGGCAACATCGGCAAGTCGGGTTGCACCGTCATCTTCCTCAACCAGCTGCGCCTCAAGATTGGTGTGACCTACGGCAACCCGGAGACCACCACTGGAGGCAACGCGCTCAAGTTCTATGCCTCGGTTCGCCTCGACATCCGTCGGATTCAGACCCTCAAGAAGGGAACCGAAGAATTCGGCATCAGGGCCAAGGTGAAAGTGGCGAAGAACAAGGTGGCGCCACCCTTCCGCATTGCCGAATTCGACATCCTCTTCGGCCGCGGCATCAGCACCCTGGGCTGTCTGCTGGATCTGGCTGAAGAAACGGGCGTTGTTGTCCGCAAGGGCGCCTGGTACAGCTACGAGGGAGACAACATCGGTCAGGGTCGCGACAACACCATCTTCTGGATGGAGGAGAACCCGGACGCAACAGCCACCATCGAAACGTTGGTGCGTCAGAAGCTGACAGAAGGTTCTGAGGTGAAGGCGAATTCGATGCGCCCCCTCGCCGCCGCTGCGAAGACGGCTGCTGCCGATAAGTCGGCTCCGGCCAAGGCCTCAGAGGCGGCGGCCTGATTTCAGGCGGCCTGGGCTAGGGACTGCATGGCGCGGACCTGGCCTTCCTGGGCCAAATCGGCCATCCGCTGCAATTCCTGGATGGCTTCTGCACCCTCCAGCTTCACCAGTTCTCGGCCGTTGCGGGATTCCACCCAGCTGATGCCGAAGTCGGAGACAAGAAAGCGCACCATGTGGCCATCGCCGATGTCAGCCACAAAGGAAGCGCCATGGCCATCGCGGCCGTCGCCACAGGAATAACAAGTGGCTGTGAAGCCCGCGCTTTGAAGGCTGCTGGCAAGGGCCTGCAGGCTCATCACCAGGTCTTCAACAACGGATCGATAGTGTTCGGCGAGGCGCGGAAACATAACTGAGTCTCCATTGAGACCCAGTCTAAAGGTTTTCTTTTGTTTTCGTTTGTTGGTTGAGCCGGTTGCTCAGGGGGTATCCGCAAGCGTCCACCAACCGGCCGCTGGGCCGATGAAGCGCACCGTGACCCAGAGCACCACCATCCCCCCGATTCCAATCCAGGCGCCACGGGTGGTCACCGCCATGAATTGCTGCGTCTGGTTGCGGGTGAGCGGAAGCCAGGACACCACCCGTGGGGAGGTGTCCACAGCTTTGGTGCTGGCTTTGGGTTGACGAGGGGGTAAGCCTTGGGCAGCCCGGCGGCGTGCTTCTCCCATGCACTTCTAAGCGTTGCAGGGAGGCTAAGCGTTGTTCACTCCGGCAGCAGTCGCTGCAATGGAATCCAAGGTTCCAGTCGGTGCAGCACCTGATCACCCCAGCTGCGCCCTCGCAGGCGGCCATCGAGAATGGCCAGGCGACCACCGCTGCGGCGCAGCGGCGCAATGGCGGCAGGGATCAGGCTCAGAGCTTCCGGCAGCAGCAGGCTGCGGAACCAGTCCTCTCCCTGCTGTTTCAGTCGCTCCACTCGAGCCGAGGTGAGCGGATTGTCCAGACTGGCGATGGGGAGCATGCCGACAATCAGCTGTACTGGGGCCGGCAGCTGCTCCTGATGCTCCAGCCACCAGTCCCAGTTGCAGGTCACCACGCCATTGCTTTCGGGTGCTGTCGACTCATGCACCACACGGCGTCCGAATTCCGCAGCCAGGGAGCTGGTTAGCTGCCGACGCAGCTGGTCGTCATTGATCAGAACAAGGGTGAGCCCTGCTTGGCCAAGGATGAGCCTTCTGCTCTCCTCCAGGAGATGTTGGGCGTAGATCCGGGTGTTCGGCAGGGGCTGGCGACGCGGGGCATAGACGGGGAGCGGTTCATTCAGCTCCCGTTCCCGCAGTGTTGCCCGCACGTCGGGGACAACGCCGGCCTGTTCAAATTCCAGATCAAGCCTGGCGTTGTCTCCATTGCTGCTGAACATCAGGCAGGGGTGATCCAGCAGAACCCCCCGCAGCAGTTGGAGTGGTTCGAGGGGGGCCAGCTTCCAGTGCCACTGGAGCAGCCGGTGATCCAGTTCAGCCCATTGACTCCACTCAGCCGGGTTGATGCTGCGGAGGCTGTTCCACGGTTCAGGGCTGGCTGGCATCAGCTGGAGCAGGTCACGCAGGGCCTGCCCCGCTGAGCCTTCGAGTCGCACGGCGCCATCGGGCCTCGTGGCATCAGCAAACAGCTGCTGGCTCATCCGGTCATGCAGTTCCAGCAATCCGGATTCCGCCTGGGGACAGGCCTGGCGCAGCTCATCCCAGTGCTGATGCTCGATCTCCAAGGTGAGAGCGTTGCGCATGCGCCGGCTCAACTGATCCATCTCCGGGATCAGCAGTTGCCGTTGGCCCAAGTGCCCGTCGCGATGGGCCTGAATCAGCTCGCCAACATCCATCAGCCAGAGCTGTGGACCCTCCGGAGGGGTCGGTCCCTGCCAGCAGGGGAGCCTCAGGCCCTGGTGGCGGAGACGGGGCAATTCCAGCTGGAGCAGACGCCGGCGCTGGGGGGCCGTCAGTACCAGTGCCCCCGCTTCGGGTGCCAGGCACAGCGGCACCAGCAGACCGAGCCACCAGCGTTCGCTGCTGCTGGGGGGGAGCTGAACGAGTGTTGTGTCGCGACGCCTCAGGCTTCGTGCCACCAGCCGGCTCAGGGTCAGGTGGTGGGGCCAGTCCGACTCCTCCTGACGAAGAAGGGTTTTGATCTGGTGGTGGGCCTGGGCTTCCAACATCGTCAAACCCTAAGCAGGGTTCCCCTGGCGATTGGTTCATGGCAATCCATCCATCAACATGGCTTCACGACCCTGCGGGAGAGATGGCGGTGCAACCGGGACGTGTGGGGATCGTTGGCCTTGGCTTGATCGGGGGATCCCTTGGTCTGGATCTGCAGGCGCGGGGCTGGACGGTGCAGGGCCTTGTGCATCGTCAGGCCACGGCGGATCGCGCCATAGCCCGAGGGCTTGTGGGCGCGGTGTCGACCGACCCCAGCTGCCTCTCGGGTTGCGACCTGGTGATCCTGGCGTTGCCTATTCCCTTGCTGCTGAACCCACCGGATGAGCTCATTGCGGCCCTGCCTGAAGCAGCGGTGATCACCGATGTTGGTTCGGTCAAACAACCTGTGTTGGAGGCTTGGCGCCAGCGGCATCCCCGCTTTGTGGCCAGTCATCCCATGGCAGGCACAGCTCAGGCGGGCGTTGAGGCCGGTGTGCTGGATCTGTTCCGCGGCCGCCCTTGGATCGCGACTCCTGATGCGGCGACAGACCCCGCTGCCCTGGCTCAGGTTCGTGATCTGGCCGTCAGCGTGGGCGGCCATTGGCTGACGGCTACCGCGTCTCAGCATGACCAGGCTGTGGCTCTGATTTCCCACATGCCGGTGCTGGTGAGTGCTGCACTGCTGCGGGCAGTCGGCGATGAACGGGATCCGGAGATCCGTCAGTTGGCCATGGTGCTGGCGTCCAGTGGCTTTGCCGACACCAGTCGTGTGGGTGGTGGGAATCCCGATCTAGGCGTGGCGATGGCATCCACCAACAGGGATGCGGTGTTGCGCGGCTTGGCGGCCTACCGCTGGAGCCTGGAGCAGCTCGAAGATGCCGTGCTCCAGCAAAACTGGTCTCAGCTCGCGTTGGAACTGCGCCGAACGCAGACCCTGCGCCCGGATTTTTTGAGGGCACCTGGGGAGGTCAGCTCCGAAAACTGAGCGGTTGACCCCGTTCGGCCCTGAGCTGCCGGCAGGCATTGAGAGCTGACAGGCTCACCCCCGCCGTGCCCTCGCCCGGATGGAGGCTGTCGCCGCAGAGCCAAAGCCCCGGCATGGGCGTTCGTCCTGCCAGGCCGAAGGGGCCGAACCGGCTTGGATGCTGTCCAAGGCCCCCGACCATGCCGTTGGGACGACCCGTCCAGCCGGCGAAGCCCCGTGGTGTTGCCAGTTCAGCGTGCAACCAGGCGTCGTCTTCGAGCGAGAGCCAGCGGTTCAATTCGACTTGGATCAGGTTCAGCATCTCTGTTTTGCGCTGCTGGTACTCCGGCTCCGGCAAGCGGCACCAGTCACCTGTTGGGGTGAACACGCTGGCAATCAAGGTGGCCTGCCCCTGGGGCGCACGCCCATCGCCCTCGCGGCTGATGGAGACAAACAGAGGCCCTGGGGATGCGCAGCCCCGCTGGAGATGGCCTGGGCAGGAATGTGGCAGTGCATCACGCCGCACCGCTCCGTAAAGCACCAGCGCACCACTCGGTTCATGCAGGTTGTCCAGTCGCTTGCGGTACCCCTGGGGCAGGTGATCCGGTTCGATCAACTCCTGCAGGCATTGGGGAGGCAGGCTGCAGACCACATCACGGCTGCTGCGTTGGTGTTCCGTGCCCTTGCCGGTGCTGATCGTCACCTGCCAACCGGAGGAGCTGGGCTGCAGCTTGGTGACCCGATGCTTCATCAGCACCGTTCCGCCGTCGCGCTCAATGGCCGCCACCAGCTGATTGCTCAACACCTGCATCGATCCCTCCAGATGCCAGAGCCCGAGTGGTGCTTGGGCCATATGCAGGACGGTTGCGCCGTACAGCGCCGCCGTGCGATCGGCCGGTTCCTGGGAGTACAGCTTCAGCTGGAGGTCGAGAAAGCGCCGCAGCCGTTGATCGTCACCGCAACCGCACAGCTGCAACAGATCGGCAATGGTCAGACCTGTGAACAGTCCCGATGCCAGCGTTGCGGGCCGAAGGGCCCGCAGCAATGTGCCGAGATCCCAGAGGGAGCGCGGCGTCACCACAGGGTCCTGGCTGGCGAACTGCCAGTTGCTGGAATGCAACTGATGGCAAATGCTCCAGAAGCGCTGGCTGCCTGGGAATTGACGTTCACGCTCGGCGGCCCAGGCGTCCGGGTCATGCCAGAGCGAAATGGGAGGGGAACCATCGCCCAGGTCGACCACACAACCTGGGTCCAGAAGCTCTGCGCTGGGCAGAGGCATGTCCAGATGCTTCAGCAGTCGGGCATGACTTCCTCCGGGCTCCAATCCAGCCACCTGGGTCGCCCCAACATCGAACACCCATGGACCACGCCGGAATGTTCCCGCACATCCCCCCGGTTGTTGATGCGCTTCCAGCAGCGTGACCTTGACGCCATCGCGGGCCAGGAGTGCTGCTGCGGTTAAGCCAGCGATCCCACCGCCCACCACGATCACGCTGGACTCGCTCACGACGCCCTGAAGAATCGGGTCCATGCTGGCAAGACAGGGGGCCTGCTGAGAATGAACAGCGAACTGCGCCGGGATCTCACCGCGAAGGATGGGCCATTGGTTGGGGCTGTGATCACAGACGTCTCCCCCGTTGGTGGGGGCTGCATCCATCAGGCCTGGAAACTTCGCCTCCGTGATGGCCAGGTGTTGTTTGCCAAAAGTGGTGGCGCCAGCGCCCTACACCTGTTTGAGGTGGAGGCGGAGGCCCTCGAGGCCCTGCATGCCCAAGCTGATGCCTCGTTCCTGGTTGTGCCGCAGCCCATCGCTCTGGCAGCACTGCCCCACGGTGCGGTGCTTCTGTTGCCTTGGCTGGATTTTGGTGGCAGCGACCAAACAGCCCTTGGCAGGGGTTTGGCCTTGCTGCACCAGTCGTCGATGGCCTCCAGCCCAGCTCGTTTCGGCTGGCACCGGGATGGCTTCATCGGCGCTGGGTCTCAACCCGGTGGGTGGCGTGATGACTGGGGATCGGCCTTCGTGGAGCTCAGGCTGCGCCCGCAACTCGAGATCCTTGATGGGTTGCAGCTGGATTCAACGGACCTCAATCCGTTGTTGCTGCGCCTCGCCGAGCACTTGAACGAGCATCAACCGTGTCCTGCGTTGGTGCACGGCGATCTCTGGGGTGGGAATGCTGCCAGCCTCAGCGATGGACGGGGGAGCATTTTTGATCCCGCCAGCTGGTGGGCTGATCGGGAAGTTGATCTGGCCATGACCCGGCTGTTCGGCGGCTTCGGTGAAGCCTTCCGCTCGGGTTATCGGGAGGTCATCCCTGATGCTTCAGGCGCTAACGGTCGGGTGGAGATCTACAACCTGTACCACCTGCTCAACCACGCCAATTTGTTTGGGGGGAGTTATTTGAGCCAATGCCGAGCCAGTCTTAAGGACCTGGCTCGGCGGCTTTGAGGCTCAGCCCAGGTACTCCTTCCGGAGGGTTTGAACACGCTGAACCAGGGCATTGCGCTTGTCGCTGGTGGTGAGGTTCTTCCAGCTCCATTGGCCTACAACGACCACGCCGAGCAGTTCCAGCAGACCAGGAACGATCGGCAGCAGATTGATCGTGTCGAGGATTCCCTTGATCAGGATCTGGGCAATGATCACGGCGGCAAAGATGCCGACGATCTTGCCGATGCGTCCCATCTGGCTCCAGTCGACCTGATCGAGCGTGTCGTTCACCTTGCCCAGCACGTCGCTGTAGCGCTCAGCAAAGGAGGTGGTGTCCTCCTGCTCAGGGGTTTCGAGGGGTGTCGTCACGGTTGTGGCGGCATCCTTAACTTCAGTGGTGGCGTCACTCATGAGAACGACTAAATCCTTCACAATTTCAGCTGAGCGTATCGGTGCGACGGGGTCTACGCCATCCGTGCTGCAAATTGATCACCGATGCCACACGGATCTGGGCCGGATTTTGTTGGCGCCCCACCCCGAAGAAGGCTGCGCCTTGCTGCTGGGACAACGGACGAATTCAGGCTGTTTGAGGCTGACCACCACCTGGCCCTGTTGCAATGTCTGGGGACGGGGGGCGTCCGTTCAGCAGCCTGTCCACGACCGTCGCAGCAGGTTTCTGGTGGACCCGAGGGAGCAGTTGGCAGCCCAGCGATGGGCGCGGGATCGCCATCAACGTTGTCTTGGCGTGGCACATTCCCATCCGGCGTCCGCGCCCGTTCCCTCGCCCCAGGATCGGCGCTTGGGACAAGCGGAGAGTCTGATGTTGATCCTCTCTGCCTCGCTTGGCCTGCGGGCCTGGTGGCTGCATGGGGACCGCAGTGTGGATGAAATCCCGATTCAGCTCTGGGACACTCAAAACCATGCATGACCACGCGATGCTGAGTGCTGATGAGCGGGGGCGCTACGCCCGCCATCTGATCCTTCCCGAGGTTGGTGCTGCCGGTCAGCTCCGGTTGAAGTCTGCTTCTGTGCTTTGTGTTGGCAGCGGTGGGCTGGGATCCCCCCTGTTGCTGTATCTGGCCGCGGCAGGGGTTGGTCGTATTGGAATCGTGGATGGAGATGTGGTGGAGCTGTCCAATCTCCAGCGGCAGGTGATCCACAGCTCCAGCGGGGTTGGCGGCTCCAAGGCCCGCTCAGCCGCAGCGCGGATCCACGACCTCAATCCCCACTGCAAGGTGGAGTTGCATGAACACATGCTGGATGTGGGCAATGCTTTGGATCTCATCGGTGCCTATGACCTGGTCTGTGACGGCACCGACAACTTCCCCAGCCGGTATCTGATCAACGACGCCTGTGTGTTGCTCGGCAAGCCCCTCGTCTACGGCTCCGTGCAGCGCTTTGACGGCCAGGTCAGCGTGTTCAACCGCACGCCGACGAGCCCTAATTACCGCGATCTGCTGCCGGAACCCCCTCCCCCGGACGCTGTTCCGTCTTGCTCGGAGGCTGGGGTGATGGGTGTGATGCCGGGGTTGATCGGTCTGCTTCAGGCCACCGAGGCGATCAAACTGATCACCGGCATTGGCGAGTGCCTGGACGGTCGACTGTTGGTGGTTGATGCCCTGGCGATGCGATTTCGCGAACTCACCCTCCGCGTTGATCCCGACCGACCGAAGGTCGAGAGCCTGATTGACTACCGCCAGTTCTGCCGTCCGGCGTCATCGGAGATGGAAGCCATCACTGTCATGGAGCTGAAGGCCCTGCTCGACTCCGCTCCAGACGAGATTGCGCTGGTTGATGTGCGCAATCCTGCTGAAGCAGAGGTGGCTTCGATTGAAGGAAGCCACTTGGTTCCTTTGGCCTCGCTGGAGAGTGGAGAGGCGATCGATCGCGTTCGTGTATTGGCAGAGGGACGGCGCCTTTTGGTGCACTGCAAGCTGGGGGGGCGCTCTGCCAGGGCCGTTGAGCTGTTGGCTCAGCAGGGCATCGTGGCCACGAATGTGACCGGTGGAATTGATGCCTGGTCTCAGCAGGTGGATCCTGCAATCCCTCGTTACTGAACCCAGGGTTCAGTAATCCACTCCTCGCTTCAGGTCGACGCCCTGTTCGGCGTAGTGCTTGTGGCACACCATTTCGGAATGGATGCTGGCCAGATCGAAGTAGGCGGGAGGGTTTTTGCACCGCCCTGTGATGATCACTTCAGTTTCTGCTGGTTTGCGCAGCAAGGTTTGCAGGATCGGCTCAACCGGCAGCAACTCCAAATCCACCGTGGGGTTCAACTCATCGAGGATCACGGTCTTGTAGAGGCCGCTGGAGATAGCGGCCCGTGCGATCTCCCAGGCCCGCTCGGCCTCCACGTAATCGATCGGTTCCTGCTGGCCCCGCCAGACGATGGCATCGCGGCCGGAGCGGAGGTGGTCCACCAGATGGGGATAGCTCTCGCGCAGGGCAGCGATGGCCGCATCTTCGGTGTAACCGCTGCCGCCCTTGAGCCACTGCAGGATCAAGACCCGATGGCTCTTGTCTTGGCTGATGCCCCGCCCGATGGCCTGCAGGGCTTTCCCAAGTGCACTGGTTGATTTGCCTTTTCCTTCTCCGGTGTAGATCTCGATGCCGCTGCTCACATTGATAGGCACCACCCGGTTGTCGTTCATGCCAGGACGGCGATGGGCCCGCATCTCTGAGTGGAGGTCGGCCTCACGCACCAAGGGGGCCGGTGCGGCGCGACCGGTGACGATGATCTCCATCCCCTCCGGCCGGTTGCTGAGGGTGCGCACCACGTCCTCCAGATCCAGCAGGCCGAGATCCAGCACGGGATTGAGCTCGTCCAGAACCACCACCGAGTAGAGGGCACTGGCGATCGCGCCCTTGGCGATCACCCAGCCCCGCTGGGCTTCGTCGCGGTCGAACCGGGTGGCTTCATCAGCGGTGAAGTGATCGGCCCTTCCGGTGCGCAGATGGTCGATCAAATGGGGGAAGCCCTGCTGCAAAGCTTCGATGGCCGCATCCTCGTCGTAGGCCCGTCCTGGGCCCTTGAGAAAGCGCAACAGCAGCACCCGGGTCTGGCGCTGCTCGCAGATGCCGAGGCCGATGGTGCGCAGCACAACCCCTAGGGCTGCTTGGCTTTTGCCCTTGCCTTCGCCGTCATAGATGTGCAGCTGTCCATGGCTGCGCTCGCGGCTGTCCGCTGCGGTGACAATGCCGATGCTTCGAGGCATGGGGACAGCTCTTACCGTTGGAGCCTACCTAGCTCAACTGGTTTTCCCCGCTGATGTTTCGGTTGCAGGAGCCTTTGGCGGATCGAGAGCAGCAGCAGCTGGCGAACCTGCGGCAGTGGATGGCAGATCAATCTGCCCTTTGTGTGGCCTATTCCGGTGGAGTCGACAGCACCCTGGTGGCGGCGATGGCCTACGAAGCCCAGGGCGATGCCGCTCTGGCGGTAACGGGTGTCTCCCCGGCTCTGGCGCCGCATCTGTTGCGGGAAGCCCGGGATCAAGCCTCCTGGATCGGCATCCCGCATCGGGAGTGTGCGACGGCCGAATTGAACGACCCGGACTACAGCAGCAACCCCGTGGATCGCTGCTTTGCCTGCAAGCGTGAACTGCACCAGCACCTTCAGCCCATTGCCGCGGCGGCTGGAGACGCGTTGGTGATTGATGGGGTCAATCTCGATGACCTCGGTGATCATCGGCCCGGCATTGAAGCGGCCCGACAGGCGGGGGTTCGCTCCCCCCTTGCGGAATTGTCGATCGACAAATCCACGATTCGTTCGCTGTCACGGGCTCTTGGTTTTCCCTGGTGGGATAAGCCGGCGCAGCCCTGCCTGGCCTCCCGTTTCCCCTACGGCGAAAGCATCAGCGCTGAGCGGTTGAAGCGGGTGGGTCAGGCGGAAGCCTGGTTGATTGCCAGGGGATTCAGCTCCGTTCGTGTGCGCTCCCACGGATTGGCGGCACGGATTGAGGTGCCCAGCGAGCAGATCCGCGCTGTGCTCGCGCTGGCGGAAAGCGAGCCTCTGGTGGAGGCTTTTCGCTCCCTAGGCTTCACCTCCGTGAACCTGGATCTTGAAGGTCTGGTCAGCGGCAAGTTGAACCGCCGCTGATGTCGCCTGGGCCGGATCAGCTGGGGAGCTGGCTCGGCGTTTCCACAGGCTCTCTTACCCCAGTGGCAATGGCCGCCGGTGTTTCACGCAGAAAGCTCTTTAGCGCATGGCGTTTCGCTTGAAGCTCACTGCAGAGAATCGCGCAGGCCTGTTCCGGCATGGTGTGGTCACCACAGGTGAACACATCAACCGCGGCGTAGCCGGATTCCGGCCAGGTGTGGATGGAAATGTGGGATTCCGCCAGCAGGGCAAGGCCTGTGACGCCCTGGGGTTGAAATTGATGGGTGATCAGGTTCAGCAGCGTCGCACCAGCGCCTTTGGCTGCTGAGGTGATCGTTGTGCGGATGAATGCTTCGTCGTCGAGCCGGCTCGGATCGCAGTCGTAGAGCTCGAGAATGCAGTGTTTGCCGACCATGTCGGTGGCATGAATCTCAGGTGCCCCCCATCCCGGGTTGGGATGCAGTTCAGAGAGGGTCTGCTCCATCAGGCGATGAGAGAAAAACAGGTCCGCCACCCTATCCGATCTTCAGATCGGGTCTCAGGTCTCTTGCGCCGAGAATTTGGGCCTGCTGCTGCCATCCGCCGCCAAAGCCCTCGAGGTGGGTGGCGCTCACCAGGCATTGATGCGATTCGCCCACGGCCTCCAGGAGAAGCTGCTGGCGGGTTGGATCAAGTTCGGCCAGTACATCATCAAGAAGCAGCAGGGGTGGCTCCCCACAGAGCTGGGTCACCAGCTCCAGTTCGGCGAGCTTCAGGCCCAGCACCAGCGACCGCTGCTGGCCTGCCGAGCCAAACCGTCGTGCTGGGCTGCCCCCCAGCAGCAGGGCGATCTCATCGCGGTGCGGGCCCACGCGGCAGCTACCGAGCCGTTCCTCCTCTCCCCGCTGCTGGCGCAGTTGCTCCTCGATGGCGAGTCGCCAGGGTTCTTCGGCATCCTCCCCGTCAAGCTTGCTGCCGGGCTTGTAGTGCAGTTCCAGGGCTTCCGTGCCCCCGCTGAGGTGGGCCTGCCAGCGTTGGGCGATCGGTTCCAGCCGATGCAGGGCCCGTTGCCGTCGCCGGTGAATTCGGGTGCTCACCAGTGCCATCTGAACGTCAAAGGCATCGAGCAGTGCATGGCGTTCGCCACTGGAGACCTGTCTCTGGCGCCACAGCTGACTGCGCTGCCGCAACAACCGGTTCAGCCGTGCCATCAGATCGGCATACACCGGTTCGAGCTGCAGCACGACGCGGTCCAGCCACTGGCGGCGTAGGGCGGGTTCGCCCCGCACCAGATCAAGATCCAGGGCGCTGAAGCCGATGCAGCGCAACGGACCAATCAGGTCCAGCTGCCGATCCAGCAGCTTGCCGTTCCGTTTGGCCTGACGGCCTCCCTGGCGGCGCAGTTCCAGTTCCAGACGATCCCCATCCCCCACGTCGGCCCGGATCAGGGCCTGTGGAGCGTCCCACTGGATCAGATCGCGATCATTGCTGCAGCGATGGGAGCGCAGGCTGCCCAGCAGCTCAACCGCTTCGAGCAGGTTGGACTTGCCGATGCCATTGGGCCCGATCACCAAAAGGCGTGGCTGCGTCAGTTCCAGCTGCAGAACGGTGTGGTTCCGGAAGCCCTGCAGTTGGAGCCTGTGGAGCCGGATGGGTGCTGGAGCGACCAGTGAGTAAGGTACCTGTATCGGGACGGTTGCCGCTCGATATCACTGCGGCTTAACGCCGATCAGTGGGCATGTAGCTCAGTTGGATAGAGCATCAGATTCCGGTTCTGAGGGTCGGGGGTTCGAGTCCCTCCATGCTCGTGTTTGAATTCAATGTCTCAGCTCAGGCTGAGGCCCATGGCGCGAATGCCATTGGGATCAATCAGGAAACCCTGCTGTTTGAGAGCTTCCAGCGCATCCGCAGGGGCCGAGATTGAAAGGCTGCAGCCCTGCAGATCCCGGCGCAGAATCTGCAGGGCACGGTGCACCAGAACGGCGAAAAGGGCTCCTTGGTTCGGCCCTGGCTTGGCGGCGAGGTTCCAAAGATTGGCGTTGAGGGCCAGATCACTGGTGGCCCGCACAAATCCGACCAGTTCCCCGGTTGATTCCTCCAGGATGCTGATCTGCCACAGGCTGCGCTGAAGGGCGAGCTCCCAGCGTTCCTCGGGGTGGGTTGATTCCCCGCAGGACATCAGCAACGTGTTGAGCTGCTGGGAGGTGGGAGGTGTTGATGTTTCGAGTCGCGTTCCCTCGGGCAAGGGTGGAATCGATGGTTGTTGAAGGAACGACAGCACTGTGGATCAGCCGGTGTTGCGCATGCCGGCTGCAATGCCGTTGAGGGTGAGCAAGGCTCCCCGCAGCAGTTCACTGCGGCTATAGGTGCGGGTGTCTTCGGGGGCGCCTGGCGTTTCACTCATGGGCGGTTGCCTGTTCTGATCCCGCAGCCGCTTCAGCAGCGCAACCTGCAGGAAGCCCAGGGGAACGATGGTGCGGTTCCGCAGATCAACCGACAGCTGCAGCCCTTGATCAGCGCCCAGCAGTCTGTTTTGGCCCGTGATTTCAAGAACCAGTTTTCGGGTGAGTTCGTATTCCTTGGCGATCACCTCGAAAATTGCTTCAAAGGCCTCCCGCTGTTCCGGGTGCCCCAGGCTGTTCATGTAGTGATGGGCCAGGTCGAGATCCACCTTGGAGAGGGTCATTTCCACTTTGGAAATGAGCATCCGGAAGAACGGCCAACGTTGATGGAGGCGCCGCAGCAGGTCGAGCTGTTCAGAGTCGCCGCCCACTTCTTCCGACAGCGCCGTGCCGAAGCCAAACCAGCTCGGCAAAAGGAACCGACTCTGGGTCCAGCCGAAGACCCAGGGAATGGCCCGCAGGCTGGAGAGGTCCTTGGCACCGGTTTTGCGTCGGGCTGGTCGACTGGAGATCTGCAGCTTGCTGATTTCCTCGATAGGTGTGACCTGCTGGAAAAACGCCACCAGATCAGGATTGTCGTGAACCAGAGCCCGGTAATGGTCCCGTGAGCGGGTGGCTAGGCGACTCATCAGCTGGTTCCAGCTGGGTGTCGCATCAAGCTGGTTGGTCACCAGGCTGTTCTGCACCACGGCCGTGGTGACAGTCTCCAGGTTGTAGAGCGCCAACTCGGGCAGGCTGTACTTCGAGGCCAGCACCTCGCCCTGTTCGGTGATTTTGATTCGCCCCTGCAGTGTGCCGCTGGGTTGGGCCAGGATCGCCTGATAGGCCGGCCCACCACCACGACTAACGGATCCACCGCGGCCGTGGAAGAGGCGAAGTGCCACGTCTTGGCGGCTGGCGAGTTCCTGAAGGGCGATCTGGGCCTGATGAATCTCCCAGTTGCTGGAGAGGAAGCCGGAATCCTTGTTGCTGTCGGAGTAGCCCAGCATCAGCTCCTGCAGCGGCTGCTTTTGCTGCCCCACAACGGGGAGGAGTTCGCGGTAAAGCGGCGTCTTGAAAAGACCCTCCATCACCTCAGGGGCCCGTTGGAGATCCTCCACGGTTTCGAACAGCGGCACCACCAACAGGGAGGCCCGTTTGTTGGGCGGGTCTACAAGACCCGCCTCTTTGGCCAGCAACAGGACCTCCAATAGATCCGATGCCGTGTGGCTCATGGAGATCACGTAGGAGTTGCAGATCCGCGGACCGAACTCCTCCTGGAGGCGCTGCAGCATTCGGAACACCGCCAGCGTCTCGGCCGTCGCGGCCGACCAGCTGGCGGCAGGCGGGATCAGGGGCCGACGGGTCTGCAGTTCCTGGAGGAGCCATGCCATCCGTTCCGTCTCGTCCATGTCCCCATAGGCCTGGGGAAGTTCAAGGCTGCGGGTGAGCTCGTCGATGGCATCGCTGTGGCGGGTGCTCTCCTGACGGATGTCGAGGCTGGCCAGTGAGAACCCGAAGATGTGCACCTGGTGCAGCAGGGTGTCGAGCTGTTCGCAGCTCAGTTCGGTGCTCACGAGGCTGTTGCGCACCAACTCCAGATCACTGCGGAACTGGTCCACCGAGGTGTAGTGGAGAACCTCAGCGTCGCTCAGCCCGGCCTGGGGATCAGCCAGAGCTTCACAGGGCATCTGCCAGCCCGCCTCCGACAGTTGGTTGTTGCGGGCGAGGGTGCGCTCCAGTTTTTCGAGCACGTAGCAGAGCTTCAGCCGGTAGGGCTCCAGTCGGTATCGCGCTGCTCTGCGCTCGTAGATCTCAGGGAAGCGGAGCCGATCCATTTCGAGCGACTCCAGCAGTGATGGAGCCACCTGACTCCACTGCATGGAGATGCTCAGCTGCTGCCGGAGCGACTGCACAGAACTGATGTAGAGCTCCAGCATCAGCTGTCGCTGGTAACAGGCGGTTCGCCATGTGATCTCGGGTGTGACCGAAGGATTGCCGTCCCGATCGGAACCCACCCAGGAGCCGAAGGTGCAGAACGACGCCTGGGGGACCTGGACATCGGGGTAGTGGCGATGCAGGGCGGAGATCAGCCTTCGGCGCAGTTGCGGCATCGCGTCAAACAACACCTGCTGGAAGTAGTGCAGGGTTGAATCCACCTCGTCGATGACGGTGGGCTTGAACTGGTGGAGTTCATCGGTGCGCCACCACAGGCGGATTTCCTCCTCCAGTTGGTCGCGGCAGTCCTCCCGCAGCTGATGCGCCAGAGGGGCGTCGGATTGAAGTTGCTGGAGCAGGTTGGCCACCCGCCTCTGTTTGTGCCGCACCGTGTGCCGCACGATCTCCGTGGGGTGCGCGGTGAAGACCAGCCGGATGTCCAGTTCCCGCAGCAATTGTTCCACCTGCGCGGGGGGAACGTTCATCCGCCGCAGCCGCTCGAACACCTCTCCAAAGGTGGCTGGATCGGTCTGGTTGGCGAGGGGCGGGGCGAAGGGATCAAAGGCGTCCCGTTGGGCCGCATCAGCACTGGAATTGGGTCTCAGGCTGTCGAGATAACTATCTTCCTCGATCCGTTGCTCAAGGATGTTGATGAGCTGGAAATACAGCGAAAAGGCACGGGCGGCCGAGATGGCCTCCGAAAGGTCCATGGCCTTAATCAGCTCGACGATCGCCTCGCTCGTGCTGTCGCCATCTCGCCCTCCCATCGAAACGGGGTCGCTGAGTTGTTTGAGCCTCAGCAGGCGTTCGCTCTGCTCCGGTGGGCACTCGCTGCGCAGCACCGACTTCCAGAGGTCTTCAATCAGGTCCAGCCGGTGCTGAAGAAGCTGTCCTGCGCCGGATCCGCCACCGCTCAAGCGTGCAGTCTCTTGCTCGGAGACAGGGGTGGTGGACTCGGGCATGAAGTCTCCACGCTGCGACGAACTCGACATGATCATCCCAAACAGGCTTCCCCGGTGGAGATCCGTTCCTCCTCCTCCATCCGCTGGATACCTTCCTGAAGCAGGTTTTCGATGGATTGCCCCTGGCCATGGGCCGCTTCCCAGCGCATGGCCTGATTGCCATGAACCAGCAGGGAATCCAAGGGCTTCAAGCAGGCGCTGAGCTGAAGCGATTCGGCCAGGGGAGTGAGCTGATCAATCAGCTCCAGCAGCCAGTCTTTGCAGTTGATGGCACGGCCGTCCTGCCAATGCCTGAGTTCAGCATTCAGGCTGGATCGGGCCACGGCGGCGTCGTTGCTGTCGGCAAGCTGGACCAGTTCAGCGGCGCTTAGCGAACTGCTGCTGAGTGGATCGAGGCTTTCGATGTTGTTTTTGAGGGCCAGCAGCCGCAGCTCCAGCAGACAGGTGATCGCCAGCAGCTGATCGGGATTGGTGACCAGATCACAGATCCTTAATTCCAACCGGTTGAGGTCGTAGGGACGCCGCGGACCATTGGGCCGAACCGACGTCCACAGGTGACGCTCGTTGCGCATGGCACTCGTGGACAGCTGCTCCTCCACCCACTCGATGTAGTGCTGGTGATCCCTAAAGAGAGGAACTGCAGCGGGGGTGAGCGGGAATTGATGCCATCGCTGGGAGTGGTTGCTGGTGCTCTGCCCATCCAGGAAGGGAGAACTTGCACTCAGGGCAAGCAGCAGAGCCGCTTCGCAGCGCACGAGCCGCACTGCTGCAAACAACCAGTTGAGATCGGTGATCCCAAGGTTGATATGGATGCTGGCTGTCACGACCCTGGTGCCGTACAGCTGTTCAATCAGCGCGTGATAGGCGTTCTCGGGGTCGGAGCGTTCGAAGCGGCTGCTGTCACCCAGGCTCATGGTGCTGCCGGGGAGAAGCGTCAGCTCCCGCTTCTGCAGCCACTGCCGCAGCGTCCGCCGGGGAGCGAGCAGCGCCTCGGGCAGTTCGGCGTAATCCCGGATCGGGTCGGTGACGTATTCGAGGTTGCGACGGTCTGGTTCCGTCACGAAGCCAGGCAGGTCCCTGGCCACGTCGGGGGCGACGCCCACGTTGGCTCCGTTGCTTCGACCGGTGAACAGTTCAACCTCGAAGCCTTTCAGCAGAAGGGGGTGCGCTGTCATCCCGGCGGATTCAGGCACGCCAGTGCGGTCAGCATTCCCCGGGCTTTGTTGAGGGTCTCCTCAAACTCCGCCGTCGGTTGTGAATCGGCCACAACGCCGGCCCCGGCCTGCACTTTCACCCGGCATCCCCCGCCATTACGGGGTTGCACCACCATGGTGCGGATCGTGATCGCCGTGTTGAGGGCCCCTGCTAAATCAACGGATCCGTACACCCCCGAATAGGGGCCACGGGCATCGGGCTCCAGTTCGTGGATGAGTTGCATCGCCCGGATTTTCGGTGCGCCGCTGACGGTGCCGGCGGGGAACGCCGCCATCAGCAGATCCCACACGTCGTGAGTTGGGCCCAGGCGTCCTTCGACTTGGCTGACGATGTGCATCACGTGGGAGTAGCGCTCGATCACCATCAGGTCTTGCACGGCCACGCTTCCGGGCTGACAGACCCTGCCGAGGTCATTGCGGCCCAGATCCACCAGCATCACGTGCTCAGCCCTTTCCTTGGGGTCGGCCAGCAGGTCAGCTCCCAGTTCGCGGTCTTCCAGGGGCGTGGCGCCGCGGGGCCGTGTTCCGGCAATGGGGCGAAGGCTGGCGTGGATGCCATCAGCAGCGGGTTCGGCTTGCACCATCACCTCCGGACTGGAGCCAATCAGTTGCCAGTCCCCAAAGTCGAAGAACGCCATATATGGGGAAGGATTCACCATCCGCAAACTGCGGTACAGCTCCAGGGGCGATTGAGGCACCTCGGTTTCCAGGCGCTGACTGATCACCAGTTGGAACACATCGCCGGCTGCGATGTGTTCCTTGGCGGTGTCGACGGCGGCTTCGAATTCATCGCGGCTGCGGTTGGAGCGCACCGCGGGAAGCTCTTTGCTTCTCGCGTCCCAGGTGAGTGGTTTGACGGCCGGCAGAGGTGCGTCCATCCGCTGGCGCAGGGCCTCAATCCGTCCGATTGCAGTTTGCCAGGCCTGCTCCTCATCCGCTCCGTTGGAGAGGTCGCCAAAGGCGACAGCGGTGATCTGTCGTTTCACCTGATCAAAGATCAGGATCGCGTCCATCAACATCCAGATCCCATCCGGGGGATCGGCAGCGGCGCGGGGATGAACGGCGACGGTGGGTTCGATCCACTGGATCAGTTCGTAACCCCAAACGCCATAGAGCTGCCCAAGCGGAGGGAGGCCCGGCAGGTTGACGCAGGAGTAAGGCGCCAGACAGTCGCGCAGGGATTCGAATGGATTGCCGTTGAGGGTTTCTTCGCGACCATCTCGCCAGGTGCGCGTCAGAAGATCGTTGCGCGCTGACGCCGTCCAAAGCGGATCGCAGGCGATCACACTCCAACGCCCCAAGGTTTCACCACCCTCAACAGACTCCAGCAGCACGCCTGGAGGCCTTCCGTCACCCACCTTGATCCAGGTGGTGAGGGGTGTTTCAAGATCTGCGGGCCAACTCTGAGCCAGAGGAATCAGGTTGGCACCACTGCAAACAGCCTGATGAAAGGCGTCGCGATCGGGACTGAACATGACCTGATCATCGCAGCCGGGACCCGGAGATCATGACCTCCGGGCGTCGGTTTTAAGAGATCAGGCGTCGAAGGTGTTGCGGCCGCTGAACTTGATGTTGGCCGGGTTGACGTTCTGGCCAATGCGACGGGGGTTGTGGCCCACCATGGGACGACCCTCGTTCACCTTTTCGGAGAACACACCATCCTTGGGATGCAGGAACTCAGTGTCACCACCGGGGTAGATCCGGTAGATCTTGTAGTCCTCGATCCGGGGCTTGAATTTCGTGCGCAGCTGGGTGCCGAGGGCGAGGCACTGTTCCTTGCGAGCGAAATACATCAGGTTTTCACCTGAGTTCATCAGAGCGGCGCCACCGGTGGGCAGCTCAAAAGCCTGCTCTGTCTTGCTTGTCCAGGTGATTGCGTATTTCTCTTCAGTCTCCGCTGAATTCAGAAGGCCGCCAGTGCTGGCGATGTGCTGGGGAAGTTGACCGTTCAACGCCGTTGCTGCCATGGCTGAAAGAATCCACAAGAGCCGTTATGGCTGGAAAGTAGCACCGTCATTGGGGCCTGTTTTGAGCTCCGACAGCAAGCTTCACACCCGTCAACAAACCCATCACGCTTCGGGCCTATGCACCGGGAAAAAAACGGTGATGTCGCGGTCGCGCCTGGGCTGATAGCGGCCTCCCAGGCTGGCCATCATCTGGCGGGTCGCATCCTGGCTTAACTGCAGGCTCCCGGTGCTGGGATCCCAGCTCAGGACGGTGCCCACGTCCTCGCGTTGGGGAGACGGGCCGGCCTCCGCGGCCTGGCTCCTGTCGGGATGCTCCACATGCAGCTGAAGCTTCACCCGTGGACCGGCTGCCTGGAGGTGAAGCGTGAGCTGACTGCCGGAGGGGAGCCCCCTGGTGCTGCGGTCGATCAGACCCCCCAGCATCGGTTCCAGTCGACGGGAGTCACTGAGGATCGCCGGCAGGTCAGCGCTGAGATCCAGCTCCAGGGCGATCCCGCGACGGTTCAGCTGCTCCGTCCAGCTGGGTGCAAGGGCGCTCAGCATGGCCTGCAAATCCGTGCGGGCCAGATTGGCCTCGTTGGGCTCCCGTTGCAGTTCAGCGGCATGGAAGATCAGGCCAAATCGATCGATCTGCTCGCTGCATTCCACATCGATCTGCCGCAAGCGATTCACAACGACATCAGCCAGATCCTTGCGCCGCAGCAGAGAGCGGATCAGTGTTCGGATCGTGGCCAGCGGGGTACGCACCTCATGGGTGATCGCTTCCAGCAAATTCAGATCTCCATGGCTGGGCGCTTCCGGTGGGCGCTCAGCCTGGATGGGTTGCAGCATCAGCCCGGGGGCTGTGCCGGTGAGCCGCTCCGTGAGGCGGGGCCAGAACTGTTCTGACCAGGCTGCATTGCTCTGCAGGGAGCCGATCGATTCGAGCGCTTTGCGCAGCTGCTCGGCCTGCGCTGGTGACTGGTGCTCCAGCCGTCCCCCCAGCTGCACCAGCACATCACTGAGCGTGGCCGGGTCGCATCGCATCAGCAGCTGCCGCTTCTGGGGCGGCCCATGCAGGGCAAGGGCCACCTGGACCTCGGGTGTGATCACCAGCAGCAGTGGGTCATCTCCGTCGTCGGGGCCCAGGGACAAGCGTTGGAATCCCCGCAGGGAACCGGACTCATCGCTGCTGGACCGTCCAGGCAGTGCCGTTGGATGCGGACTCAGTTGATCCAGTTGATCTGGAGCCCACACCCATCCCTGCAGATGTTGCAGTAATTCCGGTTCGTAGAGGGCTGGTAGGGGGGCGGCCAGCCAGATGCCGCGTTCCAGGCCTCGCTCAAGCAGGTCCTGTTGCAGGGTTTCCAGGGCAGCCCACCAAAGCCGCCGCACACCAATCTCATCGCAGCGGCCCTGGGGCACGTCCTGTGCCAGCCGTTGCCGCAGGTCGGTGAAGGAGGGCCCGGTCAACGGAGGTGCGCCAAGGAGCGACGGCTTTGCCGGACCACCGACAGGCAGAGGCCAAGCGCGATGAAGTTCACCACCATGGCTGAGCGCCCATAACTGAGGAAGGGCAGGGGGATTCCTGTGACGGGGCCCAAGCCGATGGTCATGAAGATGTTGACCACCACCTGGAACATCAGCATCGTGCCGATCCCGATCACCACGAGTGATTCGAAGTCGGTGCGGGCATTGCGTGCGATCTGGAGCAACCGTGCCATCAACGCGGCAAAGCCAAGAACCACCAGAAGGCAGCCAATAAAGCCGGTTTCCTCCCCCAGGGCGCTGAAGATGAAATCGGTGTGTTGTTCAGGGATGAAACGAAGCTTGGTCAGTTGTCCTTGAAGAAGACCTGTGCCCAAGACGCCGCCTGAACCGATGCCAACGGTGCTCTGGAGCAGGTGATAGCCCCCGCCCAATGGATCCTGACTTGGGTCGAGGAACAGCACCAAACGGTCCCGTTGATAGTCCTTTAAACCATGCATCCAGAGCCATGGCGTCACAGCAGCCATGGCGCCGTGGATGGCCAGGGTTGCTGTGGCTGCCAGACGTTTCCAGGGCAGGGAGCGGTACGCGAGAACTCCCATCAGCGGGATCCAGAGGGCCATGGCCCAGGGGAGAAGGCCTGAGAGCAGGGCTGTCACCAGCGGTGACAACAACAGAATCACCCATTCGATCGGCATCCCCGACCAATAGAGCATCGTGAGCATCAGGGCGCCGAACACAAGCGATGTGCCGAGATCAGGCTGGATGAACACCAACAGCCAAGGCACTGCAATCACCCCGAGCGGGCGCATCAGATCAACCGGTCGTTCCACCGGGTGTCGCGACAAGACTGCTGCCACGAGCAGGATCGCCGCGATCTTGGCGAACTCCGATGGCTGAACATGAACCCCACCAATGCTGATCCAGCGTTGGGCGCCCAGCGCTGTGGTCCCAATCACGCGCACCGCCACCAGGCTGATCACGGTGAGGGCGTAGACGGGAACCAAAAGAGGCCGGAGACGCTGCAACGGCAGCCGTTCCAGTCCAAGCGCCAGCAGCACTCCGAAGGCCGCGGTGATCCAGTGGTGATACCAGTCGGCATAGTCCGCCTGGCGTTGGGTGCTGGCGATCAGCACCCCGGCGATGGTGATCATTCCGAGCGGAACACCCCAGAGCACCCACTCCCGGTGCGATCTGCGGCGGTCACGTCGGCTGAACATCGTCAGACGGGCTGGGTGACGGCCTTGAGCACCGCTTCAGCAAGGCCCTTGAACTCAGCGGCGCTGGCGGAGTCGCTTCGGTTGATCACGATCGGTCGCCCCGTGTCACCGCCCTCCTGCACGGGCATTTCCATGGGGATCTGAGCCAGCAGGGGTACGTCGTAATCCGCAGCGAGTTGGGCGCCGCCGCCACTGCCGAAGAGGGCGTAGCGGCAGTCGGGACGGTCCGGAGGAATGAAGGCGCTCATGTTCTCCACCACGCCCAGAACGGGAATGCCCATCTGCCGGAACATGGCCAACCCCCGTCGCGCATCCTGCAGCGACACCTGTTGTGGGGTGGTCACGATCACAACGCCCGCCATCGGCACTGCCTGGGCCAGGGAGAGCTGTGCATCACCGGTGCCCGGCGGCAGATCAACGATGAGAACGTCCCGCTCACCCCATTCGGCCTGATACAGGAACTGCCGAATGATGCCGTTGAGCATCGGGCCGCGCCAGATCACAGGCTGGTGATCATCGATCAGCAGACCCATCGACACCATGGCGATGCCGCAGGTCTCGATCGGGACAATCCGCTGCTGATCGCCGCTGCCCTGCACCTCAGGTGTTTGGTCAGCGACGCCCAGCATGGTGGGTGCGTTAGGCCCGTAAATATCGGCGTCCAGAAGTCCGACCCGCAGGCCGGTCTGGGCGAGGGCGCAGGCCAGATTGACCGCGACGGTGCTCTTGCCGACGCCGCCCTTGCCGCTGCTCACGGCAATCACCTGGCGCACGCCGGGGATCGACTGGCGTTCCGCCGGCTGACCATGGCCAGCCTGTCCAATGCCCCCTTGGCTTGGCGGTTGGCCGACCTCGATCTGCACGTCGTCAATGCCATCGAGCGCCATCAGAGCTCCCCGTGCTTCGGCCACGATGCGGTCTCGCTGGCTTTGGGCGAAGCCTGGAAGGCTGAGGCGAAACACAGCCCTCGGCGGGGTGATGCGGATTTGTTCGATCCAGCCAAGCTCCAGGGCCGTTTTGCCACTGCCGGCATCTTTGACTTGCTGGAGGGCTTGGTTGGCCTGCTCGACCGGGGTCATCCGTTTCATCAAGGCAAGCCGGATCCTAGGGGCGCCGCCCGTGACAGTCCCTGACGGATGCTTGTCCAGGCCTGGGGTGACCTGGTTAGGTTTCGATGTCTTCAGTCTCTGACACATGGTCCGCTCCCTGATTCGCCGCGTCCTCGGACGCCAGGACGTGGGTGTCAGCAACGCTCCCCTTGAGCTGCCCCCCAGCGATTCCAGAGAGCGGGCCCGGGCGATGGTGATGGGCCTGCAGGACGAAATCTGTGCGGGCCTGGAAGCCCTCGACGGTGAAGGTCGCTTCGTTGAAGAGAGTTGGGTCAGGCCTGAAGGGGGTGGTGGGCGCTCCCGGGTGATGCGTGAGGGGCGCGTCTTTGAACAGGGCGGCGTGAATTTCTCCGAGGTTCAAGGCGAAGAACTGCCCCCGTCGATCCTCAAGCAGCGTCCTGAGGCCAAGGGGCATCCCTGGTTCGCCACGGGAACCTCGATGGTTCTGCATCCGCGCAACCCCTACATCCCGACCGTTCACCTCAATTACCGCTACTTCGAGGCTGGCCCGGTGTGGTGGTTCGGCGGCGGTGCCGACCTGACGCCCTACTACCCGTTCCTCGACGACGCCCGTCATTTCCATCGCACCCACCAGGCGGCCTGTGATTCAGTTCACCCGGATCTGCACAAGGTGTTCAAGCCCTGGTGCGATGAATACTTCTATTTGAAGCACCGTGGTGAAACCCGCGGCGTTGGGGGCATCTTTTACGACTACCAAGACGCCAACGGCACCCTTTACAAGGGTCAGGATCCCTCCGGGCCTGCGGCTCAGGTGTCGGCTCGTTTGGGGGCTCGGCCTTTGAGCTGGGAGCAGCTGTTCTCCTTGGGGCAGGCCAATGGCAGAGCCTTCCTGCCCGCCTATGCCCCCATTGTGGAGAAGCGCCACCCGATGGCCTACGGCGATCGCGAAAGGGACTTTCAGCTCTATCGCCGGGGACGTTATGTGGAGTTCAACCTGGTGTGGGACCGCGGCACGATCTTCGGCCTGCAGACCAATGGACGCACGGAGTCGATCCTGATGTCTCTGCCCCCGCTGGTGCGTTGGGAGTACGGCTACACCGCCGAGGCCGGATCAAGGGAAGCCCTGCTGACCGAACTGTTCACCAAGCCGCAGGACTGGCTCGGTGATGCCTCGCTGGATGAGCGCTGCCGCCCCCATGGAGCGATCAACTAACTGACGCCTTGAACGAGCGCGTTCACCACGCGCTCGGCCAGGCAATTCACCGTGTGACCTCTGGAGCGTGGATCCCTCAGTTTCGTCTCGAGAGGGGGCTCCAGCATGGCGATTTCCAGAATTCCGATCCCGCGCCGCGGACCGCCAAGGCCTCCGCGGAATAGGCGTGGGTAGCGCCCAAATGCCTGGGCCAGGCTTTCATCGACGACATTCAGTTCGCGCACATTTGGGAGCACCGGAATCAGGCCGGAACCGAAGCCATGGGGCCGGTAGGCATCGAAATGGATCTCCAGGACATATTCACCACGCTCTGAAAAGACCTTGGCCTTCGACCAGTTGGTGCTGGGGTCGTCATCGTTCGCGATCCTGATGGACGGCGGGGTGTAGGCGCGGATGTTCAAGCCACGGGCCTGGCCTTGGGTCACCACAGCGGCCTGAACTTCGCGGTTCCAGAACAGCTCATCGCGAATGCCCGATTGCATCGGTGCTCGCTTCTGCTGATCCACGGCATATCCAGGGGTCCCTGGACTGGCAGTGCCCTGGGAGTCGGCGTGTCCTGCCATGACGACGATTGGCAGGTTGCTCTGCACAGGGCTTCTGCCAACCCAGCTCCCGGGTTTCTTTGTGCGTGGGCCGAGCAAGGGATCTGGCGTGGCGGGCTCAGGACAGGGGGTTGGCTGTTTCGGTGCTGTTTTTTTGCTGGGCTCGGCTGTGCCAAGCCAGTTGTGCTGTTCCGCAGCCTTGGTCATCGCCAGGGTTGCCAGTGACAGGCCTGCGATGGCAAGTCCTGAGGCAAAGCGACGCCGTCGCATCCAGGCCGGCAGACCCATGGTTCAGATGGGGGAGGAGAGCAGGGATCCGTCACTGGCGAGTTGCAGGGTCGCAGCCAATTCCAGTTCGATGGCGATCAATTCGTCCCGATGAGCCCGCAGACGAATGGCGCTGCCGTCTCCCTCGGGAGCAGGAAGGAGTTGCAGTTCAAGGGCTTCTGTGCGAGCGGCCCGCCGTGTGTAGACAGCTCCTGCCAGAGGGCCGAGGCCGATCAGCAGCAGAGGCCACCAGTGCAGTTGCGGTGCCAGCTGACGCAGGACCAGGCCGAAGCAGGCGGAGCCAATGGCCGCCAGCACTGACAGCAACACCGCAAGGGGTTGGCTGGAGGCCACTTTCCCCTTGAAGCGGAGCACCTGGCGCTCAGCATCGCCGCCATCCCGGCTCCAGCCGCGCTCTTCCAGCCAAGTGCTGAGCCCGTCAAGCACGGTGATGGGGGGTTGGGGGGACATCACGTCCACCACTGTGGTTCGGTCTTTGCTGGCTGCACGCAGAAAGAAGACCAGACCAATCGCCAGCAGAACAGTCAGCAGGAGGGTGGATTGGAATCCTGCAGGCATGGCATCCCGTTGATGTTCAACCTTTTTAAGCCTTGCGCCGGCTGAATCGCTTAGTTCAAGGCGAACCGGTGGGAGTCCAGCCAGCTGCGCCAGGGCTGCATCAGTCGCTCGGCTTCGCCGCGTGCATCGGATTCAAGGTGCAGCATGCGCCGTGGCCGTCCGCGGCTCGGGCAGCGTTGGGTGTAACTGCTGATTGAGCCCTGTTGCTCAAGGAACTCCAGGGCCTGTTGCAGCACGGTTTCAGAAAGCCGCAGTTGCGGCTCCTCCCGGATCAGTTTCTGCAGGAGTCCGGAGGGGTAGTTGTCGTCTTTGAGCAAGCACTCGAGGATCCAGCAGACAGCCAGCTCGAGATCGAGGAACTGCGGCGGCGGCTGATGGAAGTACTGCTCGATGTCTGCCAGACAGGTGCGCGAAGGCTTTCTGCGAGAGAACACAGGCGCGGGACGACTTCACCAATCAAAAGCGATCTCATTTCGAGATTCAAGAGGAGAGTCTTGAGACTTGCTGTGGAGGTGATTGGCCACACTGGACCTATCCCTTCCTGAAGTCATGGCTGAGAAGTCGTCATTCCCAGCGGAATTCGCCGTCTTTGATCGCGACCTCGATGCAGCTTGGACGGAGCGCTATCTGCATTCCCCGCGGCTTGCGGTTGATACCGAAGCGATGGGGCTGATCCATGGGCGTGATCGGCTTTGCCTGGTTCAGATCGCCGACGCCGAAGACCGTGTGGCCTGCGTCCGCATTGGCCTGGGCCAGACCGAGGCGCCGAATCTCAAGCGCCTGTTTGAGGCGCCCACGGTGGAGAAGGTGTTTCACTTCGCCCGTTTTGATGTGGCTGCGCTTGCCGCCGGTTTGGGGATCGACGTGAACCCCGTGTTCTGCACCAAGGTCGGCAGTCGGCTCGGCCGCACGTACACCCCTCGCCATGGCCTCAAGGATCTGGTGATGGAATTGGTCGGCGTTGAGCTGGACAAGGGCGCCCAGAGCAGTGACTGGGGCCGAGTGGACGAACTCACGGATGCCCAGCTGGCCTACGCCGCCAACGATGTGCGCTATCTGCTTACAGCCCGTGAGCGCCTGGAGCAGATGTTGCGGCGGGAAGGGCGCTGGGATCTGGCGCAACGCTGCTTCCAGTGCGTTCCGGTGGTGGCCGAGCTGGATCGGCTGCGCTTTCACCAGATCTTTGAGCACTGAGGTTGGGGCTCAGTCTTCCAGCATGAAATTGCCGTCGCCTTCGCTGTTCTCGAGCAACGCGTCCAGCTGACGGGCGTGGTCACCGTTGTCCTTATCGAGGGCGGCCAGCATGGATTCAGCCATGGCTCTCCGTCCCTCCACATCGCGATGTCCTTCTCGGGCCGCGGCTTGTTCCACCTGGCGCCGGGCACTGGCGAGGCTGATGCTCAGTCGACTCGCCAACTGGGCACAAAGTTTGACGAGGGTGGGGTCTTGAATCGCGGCCATCGCAACCAACCGAAGATCTTCAGTATCCGTTGAAGCGATCCAGGATCAGGCGTGCCAGCTGATCGCTTCCCCCTGCCGGCCCCATCCGCTGCGTGCCGATCCGTCCCAGGTGGGAGCGGAGTGTCGGGTCGTCCAGGAGAAATTCGAGCCGTCTCGTGAGCTCGGATTCATCAGAGCAGGGACGAACCGCACCCCCCAGCAGGCGGCTCTGACGACGAGCGAAGCCCGGCTTGAACTGCGGTCCTGGTCCCGGCAGGGACAGGGCCGGAATGCCCAGCCCCACCAGTTGTTCCGTCGCCGTTCCGGCGGTGGCGATGCCGGCTTCTGCCCAGCCGGCCCATTGGTCAAAGCAACTTCGCCCGATCAGCACCAGGCAGGCTCCTTTCACCCAGCAGGCTTCGGCACCCAGTTGGTCCGAAGGCGGAAGGCTGCGTCGAAACCCCAGTTGTTCAAGACTGTTGCTCAGGGCCTCTGCATCGGGTTGGGCGCCCACGGCCACGAGCAGTGCCATCGGCACACGGCCGGGAAGCGCCGTGGCACTGCGAACCAACCGCTGCAGGTTTCGCTGGGCCTCCGGCATGCGACTTCCGCATAGCAGGAGCACGCGGCGGCAGCGGTCTAGGGCCGATGGCAGCGGTTGGACCTGAAGGCCATCCATCATCGGATTGCCCGGCGCAAGGGCGCCCACGCCCTTGCGTTGCAAGCCTCGTGCTGTGAGCCGATCACGCATGGCCACCAGTTGGCAACGGCGCGAGCGCATCAGGCGCCATTCCCAGGGATCCCACTCACTGCCTTTGAGCCGGTGGTAGCAGTCGCTTTTGGCCCGTCCGGGACCGCTGAGCCAGGTGTAGTCGCTTTTGGGAGTGCCGATGAAGCCGAAGGGGGCACCACTGCTCCAGGCCATCAGCAGAGGCAGCAAATCACCCACGGCAACTATGGGTTGGCGCTCATGTCCCAGGCGGCGTACCAGCTGCCATTGACTCCAGCTCAGGCTGGGGAGTCCAGCCCTGACGTCTGCCAGCAGACCTCTCAGGCTTTGGTTGCTGAAGCCACCACTGGGCAAGGCCGCTTTTGGCCCCAGGCGCGTCAACCATCCCTGCTGAACAGCAGCATCAAACACCCGTCCGGCACCCACCAGAGGAAGCACGGTCAGAGGGCGTCGCGGAGCGCGCCGATGCACGGCCTGGATGATCCGCAGGGTGATCAGGTCTTCGCCGTGGCCGTTGCAGAGAAACAGCAGAGAGCCAGGGGCATGGCTGATACGATCCCCTGATGGGGACAGCTGTTCCCGGGCGGCGGCATGGCCAAGTGGTAAGGCAGAGGATTGCAAATCCTTTATCCCCAGTTCGAATCTGGGTGCCGCCTTTCAATCCTCATCACAGTTGAGCCTCCGCGCTTATGCCGGCAACGTTGCGTGAGTGACTCTCGCAGCTCACGGTGTTCGCATCAATCCAG
The DNA here is from genome assembly GCF_900473925.1 of Synechococcus sp. N5. Classification (NCBI taxonomy): domain Bacteria; kingdom Bacillati; phylum Cyanobacteriota; class Cyanophyceae; order Synechococcales; family Synechococcaceae; genus Synechococcus; species Synechococcus sp. N5. Next base: position 93,995 of record NZ_UCNI01000014.1, read on the forward strand.
CAACGCCCCTGGGCCATACGGGTTGCAGGGAGGCTTCTGGCATCAAAGCGAATCCATGACGTGCTGAGCAGGGTTGCGCTCCAGCGGCGTGAATTCACGCGGCAGCCTGAGTTATCGCAACTGAGCGGACTGCCTTGATCTCCATCCAGGCTGACGAAGCTCAACTGATAGCTGCCCCCCGTTTCTTGATCATCTCCGATGAATCGAAGCCGCAGGCCACGACTTCCGTTCGCGCTGATCTGCAGGCGCTCGCAGGCCAAAGAACGCCCACCGACGACGACGCGGCAATGCGCAGGCCTGTGCTCCAGACGGCCAAAAGCCTGGGCTGGATTGACCGTTGCTGGCACGGCAAGCAGCAGTGGTGCCATCCAGAGATAAATCATCAGTAATCGCTGTCGGCAACGCACATGCCCAGGCAGCGAATGCCATTGCTGGCGGTTCTGCGGCAGTGGTTGCAGAGGATGCGTTCCGCGTCCGCAGTCGATCCCTCCACGGCTTGATCGGTCGATCGTGCAGGTTCCTGCGCGGGGGAATCGGTCATAACGCAACGGGACGGGCTGGTGGCGATCATGGCTGGCAGCAGCATCGCCCCGTTGAACGGCATCGGTTTCGGCACCTGGGCTTGGGGCAACAAGGCGGTTTGGGGATACGACGCCCAGCGGGACGACGCTCGACTTCGTGCCACGTTTAGTCAGGCCCTCAGCTCTGGGCTCAACTTGATCGACACGGCGGATTCCTATGGAACGGGGAGCCTGAGTGGACGCAGTGAAGCGTTGCTTGGCGACTTCATGGCCGAGTTGCCAGCCCTGCGTCGATCCCAGTTGACGGTGGCCACGAAGTTGGCCCCATTCCCCTGGCGATGGGGGCGTCGGGGCTTTGATGCAGCCTTTGAGGCCAGTCGAACGAGGCTTAAGGGGCAGCTTCGGCGGGTGCAGCTGCACTGGAGCACAGCGCGCTACGCGCCCTGGCAGGAGACAGGCCTTCTTGATGGCTTGGCTGATCTTGTTCTGTCTGGCCGGGTTGAGGAGTTGGGCCTGTCCAACCTGGGCCCCCAACGCCTGCTGTTGATCCATCGCCGTCTGTTGGAGCGGGGCGTTTCCCTACGTAGCGTTCAGGTGCAGTGCTCGCTCTTGGCACCTGCGGATGATCAGCTGCGCGAGTTGATTGCCGTCAGCAGGGAGCTTGGCGTGGAGGTGTTGGCCTACAGCCCTCTGGCTTTCGGCGTGCTGGGTTGTGCTCCCGGGTCTGAGGAGAGGCGTCCTGTCACCTGGTTGAGACAACGCCTGTTCCAGCGCCTGCTTCCGGCAAGTCTTGAGTTGCGCAGTGCGATGCAGGCCATCGCGATCGATCGCGGGGTATCGATGGTTCAAGTCGCTTTGAACTGGTGCAGAGCTCTCGGCACAACGCCGATCCCGGGGCTGCGAACTCCAGAGCAGGCCAGGGATGTCGCCGCTGCGCTGCAGTGGTCATTGTCACCGCAGGAGTTTCAGCGGTTGGATGCGGCCCGGCTCCATTGCAGCGAGCGGATGCCCGCCAATCCCTTCCAGAGCCGCTGAGTGTTGTGCTCAGGCCTCCGAGGCGGATTCAGGGGCTGGACTCACCACCACCGGGAGGCTGTCGCCGTCATTGCGAATCGGAACGACTTTGTCTTGCGAGGGTTCCAGGCGTGTGGGGGCTGGGGCAGTGTCCTGTTGCTGGGCACAGGCGGCGAGGGCTTCCTGCAGCAAGGAATCAAAGGTTGCCCCAGGCAGTCGATGCCGGGCGACCTCCAGAAAGGTGCGCGGAAGCGATTCGCCAGCAGCGCTCCTCAGAGCGGGGTTGTTCTGGCGATGTTCCTGCTCGTCCTGAATGGCTCGGATGAACCTGCGTGTGACATCGCGCTTGGTGGACGCCTTGATCAGGGTGTCGCGCTCCTGAGGACCATGACTGAGCTCCTGCTCCATGTCTTGAATCCGCCGTTCGAGGCTTTCCAAAACCTCCTGGGCTTCCTTGCCGATGTGAGCCAGTTGCCCATCCGAAAGGTGGGGCATGTCGGCCACGAACACCTTGCCGTGATCCCGGAGCGTGAGAAAAGTTGGTCGTGGACCCTGCCTGTAGCCCTGTTGCCTGTCCTGGCTTGAAGGCAAAGGACGCCTCGGAGGAACAGGACCTGCAGACGATCGACGGCGCGTAATGCGCTGGGGCTTATCAAAAGGCATTGAAAAAAGATGTATTGACGCCGCTATCGGAAAAGGTTCCGATGTGCTTCATGGCAGCCTATTCGATCCCTCCTGAGGCGGTGCTCGACTGCATCAAACCCGTCTGAAACTGACGTAATCAGGCGGGAACACCGTCCAGAACAGCGGTGCTGCCAGGGGTGTTGGAGGTCACGTTGCCAATCACCCAAGCCTGATGGTTCTTGCTGCGGCAATGCTCGATCACAGCGGCCTCGCTCCCCGCTGGCACCACCAGGCAGAAGCCGACGCCGAGGTTAAAAGTGTGCCAAAGGTCTCTTTCGGGAATGTCTCCGGCCTCCTGCAGCCATCGGAACAGGGGTGGTCTTGTCCAGCTGGAGGCATCGATGCGCGCAGAGCAGCCATCCGGCAGGCAGCGCGGCAGGTTTTCCGGGAGTCCTCCGCCGGTGATATGGGCCATGCCGTGGAGCTCGCATCCGCTCTGCAGCAGGTGCTGCACCAGGTCGGCATACAGGGTTGTCGGCGCCAACAGGTCGCCGATGAGAGAGCGCTGGTCGTCGCCATAGAGGGTGTTCGCATTGGCGTTGGCCTTCTCCAGCACCTTGCGCACCAGGCTGAAGCCGTTGCTGTGCACGCCGCTGCTGGCCACACCGATCACGCTGTCGCCAGGTTGGATGCGCTGGCCGTCAATGAGCTCGTCTTCTTCGACGACGGCCACACAAAAGCCGGCGAGATCGTAGCGCCCCTTCGGGTAAAACCCCGGCATCTCTGCCGTTTCTCCGCCGAGTAGGGCGCAGCCGCTCTGCCTGCAGCCATCGGCGATTCCTTCAACGACCTCGGCCATTGCCGATGGCGCTAAGGCCCCGGTGGCCATGTAATCCAGGAAAAAGAGCGGCGCGGCTCCTGAGGTGATCACGTCGTTGACGCACATCGCCACCAGGTCGATGCCCACGCCGTGATGGCTGCCATGCTCCTGGGCCAGCTCAAGTTTGGTTCCGACGCCATCGGTGCCTGAGACCAGAAGGGGCTTGCGCAATCCGGCTGGAAGACGCATCAGCCCGCCAAAACCGCCAAGGCCGCCGATGACCTCCGGTCGGTGGGTGGCTTCCACAGACGCCTTGATGCGTTGCACGAACGCGCGCCCGGCCTCAACGTCAACTCCAGCGCTCTTGTAATCCATGGAACGAATCCGATGCATTGATCCTGCAATGCCACGGAACCTGTGCTGATCGGCTTGTCGGCACAGCAGCTGATTAGCTGTGTTTATCGGTTTTTCTCTCTCGGCTTATGCCCGGGGGCTTGCGTTCCGGCGTTGATCTGCCAGTCGGCACGCGGATTAGCGAAAGAGGCGGGTCTGGGTGGCTGTGCCGATCGCTCTGATGGCTCCCAGTTTCTTTCCAAGAGCACCCTTTTTAAGTTCACAACAATCTTTTTTGTGAGGCCTGCCAAAGGCCGAGAACTGCGCGCTCAGTTCCAAGACCTTGGCCACGCCGCTCTGCATGCGAGTCCTCCTGACGTTGGCCACGCTCTCCGGAGCGATCTCAGGCAGTGCGGCCCTCCTGCCGGTCGTGGCCAGTGATTTCCTTTCGGTCAACGGTGCAGAGCCCCTTGACCCTCTGGATCTGGTGGTCGAGCCCCAGGCCTCTGGGCTGCAGGCAACGCTTTCTCCGGCGGAGGTCAAACCAGTTCTTGCACCTCCTTCCCCTGAGCTCCCCAAGCCGAAGCTGAAGGTCGTGCCCGAGGTGGTGAAGGTCATCACTGGTGAGGCCAGTTGGTACGGCCCCGGTTTTTACGGCAACCTCACGGCCAACGGTGAGGTTTACAAGCGCGGCACGATGACGGCGGCCCACCGCACGCTTCCCTTTGGAACAAAAGTGCGGGTCACCAACCTCTGGAACGGGCGCACGGCCGTGATCCGCATCAACGATCGCGGACCTTTCATTGATCACCGGGTGATCGACCTGGGCCACGGCGCCGCCTCTGACCTGGGACTGACTGCCTCTGGAATTGCCCAGGTCAAGCTTGAGGTGCTCCGCTGAGCTGCGTCGTTCTCTCCACCCAGGTCGAGCTGGAACGCTTCCGGGCCAACCTCGGTGGACCTCTGCAATTCGTGCCCACCATGGGGGGGTTGCACCAGGGTCATGGTGAGCTGATCCGCCTCGCTGCGGCACAGGGTCCTGTGCTCGTGAGTGTCTTCGTTAATCCACTCCAATTCGGGCCAGCTGAAGACTTTGATCGCTACCCGCGAACCCTCGAAGCGGATCGGGTCTTGGCCGAATGCTCCGGCGCCCATGCCCTTTGGGCTCCGGCGGTCGACACGGTCTATCCCGGTGGAGCCCAGTCAGCGGTGTCGCGCTCAGCACCGGTAGACCTGCAGACCCATCTGTGTGGAGCCTCCCGTCCCGGTCACTTTGATGGGGTGGTCACGGTCGTGGCCCGACTGCTGCAGCTGGTGGAGCCGTCCTGCCTTTGGCTGGGTGAGAAGGACTGGCAGCAGCTGGTGATCCTGCGCCGGCTCGTGGCCGATCTTGACCTGGACGTCGCGGTCCAGGGCGTTCCCACCGTTCGTGAATCCGATGGTCTGGCGTTGAGTTCCCGAAACCAATACCTCTCCTCTGCTGATCGGGCTCGAGCTGCTGCTTTGCCGGAGGCACTGCGTCGTGCCGATCCCATTGATCCTGAGAGTTCGGTGCGTCAGAGCCTCGCTGAAGCAGGGCTTGAAGTGGAGTATGTAGAGAGGGTCGATCCCCGCACCCTTCAGCCCTGTGGCGCTGAAACGGCCATCTCACTGTTGGCCGCGGCGGTGCGTTGCGGGACGACCCGTTTGATTGATCACGTCTTCCTGATGACCCGCCAGCCTCTAGTTGCCATCGATGGCCCTGCCGGTGCTGGCAAAAGCACCGTGACCCGGGCCTTTGCTGAGCGGATGGGGCTGGTTTACCTCGACACCGGTGCGATGTATCGGTCGGTGACCTGGTTGGTGCAACAGAACGGTGTGGACCCCCAGGATGCGGCGTCGATTGCACCGCTGTTGAACGACCTCGACCTTCAGCTGCGGTCGCTGCCCGGTGGTGGCCAGCAGGTGTTGGTGAATGGGCAGGACGTGAGTGACGCGATTCGCTCGCCGGAGGTCACCGCGTCGGTTTCGGCCGTGGCCGCCCACCGTTGCGTCAGGCAAGCGCTGACCGCTCAACAGAAAGCGATGGGTGCCAAGGGTGGTTTGGTGGCAGAAGGCCGCGACATCGGCACCGCTGTTTTCCCGGATGCGGATCTGAAGGTGTTCCTCACGGCCACGGTGGGCGAACGGGCCCGGCGCCGGGCTCTGGATTTGGAGCAGCGGGGCTTCCCGGTGCCTGAGCGATCTGAGCTTGAAGCACAGATCGCCGAACGGGATCACCTCGACAGCACCCGTGAGGAGGCTCCTCTGGTGCAGGCGGACGATGCCGTTGAGCTCGTGACCGATGGCATGAGCATCGAGGCTGTGATCGATGCCCTGGTGGGGCAGTTCCGGTCTCGGGTGGCTGAAGAAGCCTGGCCTATGCCGGCGGGCTGAGCTCGTCGAGCAGGTTGGCGCAGGCATCCTCGAGCAGGTCGAGCACATGCTCGAAGCCCGCCTCGCCCCCGTAATAGGGATCGGGCACTTCCGTTTCAGAAAACCGGCCGGCGTAGCTGAGCATGGGCTTGATGCTGGCCGTTGCTCGGGGCCCGGCTTCGCGAGCCAGTCCCTGGACGGCCGCGAGATTGTCGTCGTCCATGGTCAGCACCAGATCGAAACTCGAAAAATCGTCGAGGCTGATCTGTCGTGCGCGGCTGGGGAGGTTGATGCCGCGGCGGTTGGCGGCAGCCTGCATGCGTCGGTCTGCCGGGTTGCCCACATGCCATCCGCCCGTTCCGGCGGAATCCACCACGAACTGATCACTGAGGCCACGCTCTTCAAGCAGATGCAGGAAGACGCCTTCGGCTGCCGGTGAGCGGCAGATGTTGCCGAGGCAGACGAACAACAGTTTCTGGGTCATCCGGCGTTGAGGCGTTGGAGGGCTTTCAGGGCCCGCAGCTGCACCACCCTGACACCTTCCGCATCGGATGCGAGCTGGTTCAGTGCGGCCCGGCCCTGTTCGGCGAGGTGCGCTGACACAGCTGCGCTGTTCAAGCGTTGCTCGAGTCCGTAGGCCGCTGCGTAACGCACCACCCACTCGTCGTCTCGCACGGCTTTGAGCAGTCCCTCGAAACAGCGCAAAAGCTGATCGTGCGCTGCATCTTCACTGAGCTCCAAGTCCGCCAGGCCACGGGTTGCGGAGCGCCGCACGCTCGGAGCGATGTCGGCCTGAAGGGCATGCTCCAGGAGGTCAAGACCCCGTGGATCTCGCAATGCGGCAATCACCTTCACCACCCAGGCCCGTGCGCCGTAATTGCGGGCATCCAGGCTCACCAGAAGGATGGGAATGGTGTCCCGTCCCAGTTGAATCAGCCCCTGTGTTGCCACGGCTGCCACCGCTGGATTGTTGAACCCCAGCACCTTCACGAGCGGCTTGGCGGCCTCAAGGTCGTTCAGTGCACAAAGGGCTTGCGTTGCTTTGATCAGCTCAGGAGTACTGGTGGCCCGCTCGAGCGTCTGAAGCGCCTGGTCCAATGCTGTTGTGGTCATCAGAGCAGTCTGTCCATTGCGTCGAGAACGTCATCGGGGTCGACGTTGCGTTCCGCCACCTCTCGGAGTGCAACCAACTTGAGGCTGGGTTCCACTGCAGCCGTGCGGATCGAGGGCACGGCGGCGAGCCAGCCGGTGGCGCCGAGGTCGAGCAGCGCGCCGCGGCGCACCAGGGGTTCTGGATGGTTCAGCAGCTTTTTCAGTTCCATCCCCCATTGATTAAGTCCGGTCAGCTGCAGCAATGCTCGGCAGGCCGCTGAACGGATCAAGGGCCGAGGGTGCTCCGTGAACGGATGAATCACAGCGAGATTGCTACTGCTGCCATCACCGATGTCACCCAGGGCTTCCAGCAACGCTTCACAGGGTTCATTGAGCAAGGGGGATGAGGGTTGCTCAGCTCCTGCTCCCTCCAATCCACTGGCAAGCAAGGCCCGGATGCCCTCAACAGCCCCACAGCTGCCCATGGCACCAAGCGTGCGGACCACCTCCTCTCGCACGGTGTAATCGTTGGAGTGCAGCAGCGCCAGAAGAGGTTGTTCCGCTCTCATGTCCCTGAGCAGACCGAGGGCACGGATTGCGTTGAGAGCGACACCGCGCTGCTCTGGATCAATCGGCGTGGCATCCAGTGCTTCAAGAGCCCTGAGCAGAAGAGGGATGGCATCGGGATGCTGGCTGCGCATTTTTCCGAGCCACCAGGCGGCGTAGTACTGCGCCGAAGGGTCCTCCGTCTGGCGGAGGTTTTTGATCACCTGCGTTTCACTCAGCGGTTCCATCACACCCAGGCCGATGCCATATCGGCTGTCCAGCTTTCAGTTCGTTTGAACCGGAACGGTCCCGCCACCGAGCCCCAGCAACGCTCATTGGTTTCCGGGTCATGACCGCGATCGAGGGTCGCAAGGGAGTCTCCCTGCAAATGAAAGCTGCTCACCAGCACGGTGTCTTTGCCATTCCGTTGCACGATGCATTTGCAGCCTGGTTCCATGGCGCCGTGGTAGCCGTCTGGCTGTTCGAGCACTTGGTAGTGGCACTGATCCAGGCTGATCAGGTCGCTGTCCTGAATGGCAAGGCGCAGTTGTGGATCAAACGTGGCTCCGGCGAAGCGTTCCGGATCACGGAAGGTGTGATTCCAGAGCTTGATGGCGCCGGAGGCCTGCTCTTCAGCGCGGATCATGCGCAACCGATAGGGATGCTTGGGATCAACGGCATAGGTCTGTTCAAGCAGAATCGACCCTGGATGGAGCTGTATGAGCGGGCGATACCTCAGAAAGATGTGGGCATAGAGGGGTGGATTGTCGAAGGCTTGCTGCTGGTTGCTGTATTCGCCGCAGAGCAGGTTGAGAAAACGCCGAACGTTTGGGGTGATCACAGCGCTCTGATGGGGCCGAAAAAGAACAATAAAAAAAGCCCCCCGAGGGGGGCTTGGAATGCAACGTCGGCTGATCAGATCAGGGCGTTGATGGCGTAATCGATGTAGCTGTTGGCTTCGGTAGCAGCGTCGCCGCTGAGGCCGTGGTTGGCCTTGATGTGCTTCAGAGCTTCCACGTACCAGGAGGGGGAGAGCTCGAAGGTGCGGTTGATCTCGTCGAGACCAGCGATCAGGTAGTCGTCCATGGGGCCGGTGCCACCTGCCACGAGGCAGTAGGTGATCATGCGCAGGTAGTAGCCCACGTCACGGGAGCACTTGGCCTTGCCTTCCGCAGTGGCGGAGTAGTTGGACCCCTCCATCTGGGTGGTGTAGGGGAACTTGGTGTACACGGCCTGGGCAGCGCCGTTCACCAGGGAATCAGCCTTGCTGGTGAGAGCCTTGGCAGCCTCGAGGCTGGCCTTGGCACGGTTGAAGCGACCGGAGGCAGCCTGAACTTCGGTGTTGCTCAGGAAGCGGCCCTGGGAATCAGCTGCTGCAACAGCTTCGGTGAGGGGGGTTTTCATTGATCGTTATGTGAATGAAAGACGTCGAATCCAGGCGCCGATCAGGCGACGGAGGCGGCGGCGCGGTCGAAGTAGGTGCCGATTTCGCTGCTCAGGGAGGCGCAGTCACCAGCGGAAATGCCAGCTTTGTCGTTGACGATGGCCAGAGCGGCGTCCTTCATCAGGTTCACGCCGGCGGCAACAGAAGCACCGGGGGTGCCGAGGGCCAGGTAGGTCTCACGCAGACCGTTCAGGCAGCGGTCTTCCATAACGGAAGCGTCGCCGGTGAAAGCGGAATAGGTGACGTAGCGAAGGATGATCTCCATGTCGCGCAGGCAAGCAGCCATGCGGCGGGAGGTGTAAGCGTTGCCGCCGGGGGCGATCAGGGCAGGCTGCTGAGCGAACAGCTGGCGGGCAGCGGAAGCAACGATGGTGGAAGCGTTGCTGGAGATGCGGTTAACGGCATCCAGACGCTTGTTGCTGTCGGAAACCATGGCAGCGAGAGCGTCGATCTCGCTGGTGCTGATGAATTGTCCCCGGGCGTCGGCCTGGGCGACAACCTTGGTGAAGGCGTCGAACATGGTTGTTGTTCCTGTGAACTACGTCTGGAAGGGAATTTCAGACTTGGAGGGATGGCAGAAGGCTATTGCCTCGATCCCGACGTCCGCGATTCTGACCAACTGCTCGGGAGCCTCCCGAAAGCTGTTCATAATGCTTAACTCCCTTGCGGCGACAAGGAAGTGGCGGCGGCTTCTTCGAGGTCAAACAGCACGCCGTGGATGTACGACTCCGTCCATTCGCTGCCGTAGAAGCGCGTCAACATGCCGCGGGCTGGATCTTTCTCGGCGCGATAGGCCGTGTAGCGCTTCTGGCCCGAGAGCAGGTGTCCCGCACGCTCATCGTCCACGGCCTGTGCCTCCTCCACCAAAGCCAGGTAGAGCTTGAGGTAGTCCGCAAAGGCCGGACGGATCACGCGGTCAATCAGCGCATCACCTTCTTCCCCCAGCGGGATCCGAGTCCAGAGAAAGGCAGGTGAGAAATAGGGCTGTGCCTCGTCAGGGATGGGGCCCCCGTCGGGCAGTTCGGCGCGCCAGCGCTCGAACAGGGGCATCAGTCGCTGCCAGACCGGTCCCGTGTGATCGGGATCTGTCTTGTCGACAGGCTGCAGGTCAAGAGCAAGCAAGTGCCCGTTGGGCAGCGTCACAAGATCGGCTCCGAAGAACGGAAGATCAAAACGGCTGCTGGGGTTGATCACGAAATTGAGCACCGATGCAGCGGCACCGGCTTCAACACAGGCACAGCGCACCTGGCGCAGCTTTTCGGTTGAGCAGGCCCAGGTGGCCGTGCTGACGGGGACGGGTTTCGCCTTGGATCCCGTGCTCCCCTCTTTCTGCAGGAATCGTTCTGCCACCGGATAAGGCTTCGGCTGCAGAGGGGCCAGAGCAGCGACGGCGGTGTCGAGAAAAGGCTGCCAGCGCCATCCAGGGATCTGGACGGGTTCAAGACTCGACGTGCGGAGGGGGAGGCTCATGCGGGCTGACTGGCGGGGAAGAGGAATTCGTGCAGGAATCGGTCGGACCAGTCCTTGCCGAAGTGACTGGTGAACAAGCCGTGGGCTGGATCGCGTTCAGCGCTGTAAACGTCGTAGGCGTTCTGGAGACGTTCCACCTCGGATGCCGCCAATCCTGACTGCCCCTTGGCTTGGTCATGCATCGACCAATAAGCCGAGAGAAAGGCATCGAAAGCTTGGGGAAGCGATCCCTCCGCTTCGTCGGCACCGCCGCGGCAGAACAGCAACCAAGGAGAGAAGTATTGGTTGGGATCGAAGGAGCGCATGGTTTCCTCACCGTTCAGCTCGGGGTACTGCTCGTGCAGAGCCCTGAGCCCTGTGAAGTGGCGCTCCAGGTATTCCTTGTCCTGAATCAGCGGCTGAAAGTCGAGAACGGCCACCAATTTCTGACGAGCGCCGAACCAGAGCAGGTCCACCCCCATGAGCGGGTGGTCCAGGCCGTGCTCGGGATAGGCCACTGAATTGAGAACCTGCAGGCTGTCGCCGGCATCGAGCCGGGTGACGCGCCAACGGCGGAAGCCTGGAACACTCCAGAGCCAGCTTTCGATCTTGCCGCCACTTTTGCTGGATTGGCAGTGTTGCAATCCCTCGGGTACAGCAGCGGGTTGGCCGCCCCGTTCCTGAATGCCCTGATGCAGTTGGTTGAGGAAAGAATCGAACATCAGTGTGTGGTCTCCAGCACGGGTGAGTCAGCGACCTGGCGGGCCTTGTCGGCCATGGCCTTGATGTCGTCGTCGCTGGGGCAGCGCAGTTCAGTGCAGTACGTCGTCATCGACACGCCATCGAGGCACTGCACGGAACTCACGCGCATGCGCACCTGATCGGTCACGAACCAGCAACGCTCTGTTCCCACGTTCGTGTCGTATCGGGTTGTGATGGTGAGAACGCCGTCCTCGGCGAAGGTGTAAGTGCTCACCACCGATTTCTTCTCGACGTAACCGACGTCTCGAAGCAAAAAGCCCTTGCGGGGATTGCCCTGTTCAGGCACATCGACAATGACGGCTGCGTAGTCATCGTTTCGAATCGCCTTTTTGAGGTTGCTTTCCCACCAGAAGCGGCCTCCACCGGCGGCGCGGTCTGTCGCCACCTGCAGTGCGTCGCAGACTCGCTGCACAACGGGGTCGGAGGCATCGAATGGCTCGATCACCAGATTGGAATCAGCTGCTTCATCGTCCTGATGGTCGAGGTGATGAATCGAGCGGCGGTTCAACCAGGTGCCGCGGCTGGCCTGGAGGAAGTCCGCCATGGTCATTGGCGGCACAAACGACGTCATCGCTCAGGCGTTGGTCATGATCTCTTGCTGCTTGAGCAGTTGCTCCAGCACCTCTTCGAGGCGTTGTAGTTCCGCATGCTCAGCAACAGTGGCGTCGATTCGCTTCTGCGGCAGCTTCAGCTTTTTCCCCATGGCGATCACGTCCTCTCGCAGGCGGTTGCGATACGCCTCGAGTTCGGCAATCGAATCGTTCAGTTCTTGCAGCGTGGGTTCGGCCATCGGTGCTCTGCGGTGGCACGAGGGTAAGCCGCATCAGGGATCTGCCGGTGATGCCTCTACGGCGACCCAATTATTAATAGATGTGGGTCGAAAAACCTGAATGCAAGCCGGAAAAGCCCTCTGATTCGTCGCCAGATGGCCCTATCGCCGCTGGGGAGTTCTGCATCAACTCGCAATATTTGTCGGCTAAGTGACGAACCGTTGCGTGAACAGCCCCCTTTCGCAGGGGTGGCCCGTTGACCCAGTTACTTTTTTAGGGCGCTTCGCAGGCCAAGCCTGAAACGTTCAGCTCGATTCTCTTTTGAGGAAAGTGCCGTCGTTTCTCACCTGGTAGTCGAGAAGCTTTCCCTCCCCCTTGTCTGGCTTTCCAATGCTCGACGCATTCTCCCGTTCCGTCGTCAGCGCTGACGCCAAAACTGCTGCTGTGGGTGCTGGCGATATCGCCGCCCTCCGTCAGTACGTTGCTGAAGGCAATAAGCGTCTGGACGCTGTCAACGCCATCACCTCCAATGCCTCCTGCATCGTGTCCGATGCAGTCACCGGCATGATCTGCGAGAACACCGGCCTGATCCAGGCAGGTGGTAACTGCTACCCCAACCGCCGCATGGCTGCTTGCCTGCGTGACGGTGAAATCGTTCTTCGTTACATCTCCTACGCCCTGCTGGCTGGCGATGCATCCGTGCTGGATGACCGCTGCCTGAACGGCCTCAAGGAGACCTACATCGCTCTGGGCGTTCCCACCCAGTCCGCTGCCCGCGCTGTGGCCATCATGAAGGCCTCCGCCACCGCTCACATCGGCGAGACCAACACCCCGGCCAACGGCGGTTCCAAGTTCCGCAAGATGGAGACCACCCAAGGCGATTGCTCCGCTCTTGTTGCTGAGGCTGCCTCTTATTTCGATCGCGTGATCAGCGCTGTCGCCTGAGTCAATCGGGTTTTCCCATTTCCTCAACATCACCCTCCATCTAAAGGATCTCCACGATGAAATCCGTCGTCACCACCATCGTGACCGCTGCTGACGCAGCCGGTCGCTTCCCCTCCCAGAACGACCTCGAGGCCGTCCAGGGCAACATCCAACGCGCCGCCGCTCGCCTCGAAGCCGCTGAAAAGCTGGCTGCTGGCCTCGACGCCGTCACCAAGGAAGCAGGCGATGCCTGCTTCAACAAGTACCCCTATCTCAAGCAGCCCGGTGAAGCTGGTGAGAACCAGACCAAGGTGGACAAGTGCTACCGCGATCTGGGCCACTACCTGCGCCTGATCAACTACTGCCTGGTTGTCGGCGGCACCGGCCCTCTGGACGAGTGGGGCATCGCCGGCGCTCGTGAGGTGTACCGCACCCTGGGTCTGCCCACCGGTCCTTACGTCGAAGCTCTCACCTACACCCGCGACCGCGCTTGCGCTCCTCGCGACATGAGCCCCCAGGCTCTGAACGAGTTCAAGTCCTACCTGGACTACGTGATCAATGCTCTTTCCTGAGCATCTGTTTCGCGTCACTCATTCATAGGAATCAGGAGGCCGAAAGGCCTCCTTTTTTTATGCTCATGTCGACGGATGTCGTTCAACTTGAATGATGTTCATTGGCAGCAGTGCTCCACTTAGGCTGCAAAGAACCCTGCTGTTCAGGGGGGCTTTGCAGTTTTTAAGTTCTGATGACTTCGCAGTCGCAGGTTGAACGTCCGGATCTGGATGCGTTGTTCGCGGATCTGGCCCATCCCAATCCCCATCTGCAGACCCAGGCCTATTTGGCGATGGTTGACCATTGGCCAAACGAGTCGATGCCACGCCTGATCTCGCTGTTGGATCAACCCGATGTGTCCTTGCGTCGCGCTGCTGTGCGCGGGCTTGGAGCTTTTGGTGCGACAGCACTGCAACCCCTGGCGGAGCTGTTTGAAGCCAGCACGGATGGCACGGTGCGCGCCAGCTGCGTGAAGGCCTACGCCCAGATTGCATCCAATTACCCGAATCAGACCTTCTCTCCTGCCGCGATGGCTGTGCTGGAGAAGGCACTGTCGGACGACTCCCCCGTGGTGTCGCAGTCGGCGGTGATGGCCCTTGGCCAGGTGGGTGTTCAAGCGCTTCCGTTGCTGATTCAGATCTGCAAGGGAGACAACATCGCCCATGTGCAGTCAGCTGCCATGGCGTTGGCTGAGATTCCTGATCCCAGTGCAGAAGCCTGTCTCAGAGAGGTGCTGGCTGATCCCTCCACCGATCCGCTGTGCCGGCAGATGGTGGAAGCTTCCCTCGGCCGGTTGGAGAGCAGCCGCTAGGCAAAAAATACGGGACGAAGGCCCCTCAGCCTTCGTCCCGTAGTTGCGCATGCAGTGCTCGACGCGAACACCACGGATGTGACATTACGTGAACGACGCACGTGTCTGGGTTCAATCGTCGCGGCTGAGCTGATTTACAGCGAGCTTGAGCACCACAGCGACGGATGGGTCGCTTTCCGTCTCCATGCACTGCTGGAGTTGGCTGATCACGGAAGGGTCTTCCAGTTTCATCAGCGACAACGCGGCATTTTTGCGAACCAGTGCCGCTTCGTCCTGCAGGTTCGGAAGCAGCAGTGGGATGGCCCATTCGCTTTCGTTGAGCTTGCCCATCAGGGTTGTCGCTTCAGCGCGCACGTCTTCATCGGCATCCCTCAGGGCATTGGTGAGCAGTTGACGCGCATCCTCATCACCAAGGTTCTGGATTTGATCCCCGAGGGCGGCGATGGCTGCCGTGCGGATCTGGGCATGGGGTGATTGGGCAGCCTTGCGCAAGGCCTCCGGTGCCCGTGCGCCCACGAAAGCCAGGCCCCAGCTGGCCAGGCCCGTCTGCATCGGGGTGCTGCCGGTGTCCACCAGGATGTCGAGCAATCCGTCCACGGCAGCGGGGCCAATGGCGGCCATGGCGCCAACGGCCGATCCCTGGACGACCGGATCGGCATCGTTGAGCAGAGCCTTCAGCAGGAATGGAAGGGCGCGTTGATCGGAAATCAACGTCAGCGTTTTGGCGGCCGCGCGGCGCACCGTCACGTTCTCGTGGTCGCACATCGCGGTGCATAGGGCTGGAACGGCAGCACCACCAACGGTGCCGAGGCTTTCGGCAAAGGTGAGGCGCAGCAGTCCACGCCGGTCTCCCAGGCCGGCCACCATGCGCTCGATGGCCTGGGTGTCACCAGCGAGACGCTCTCCCTGCCGCAGTTGTTGCTTCAGCTCCTCAGCCAGTTGCTCGGCTTCCTCTTCGCTCAGCTGAATCGTTTCAGGGCTGCTTACGGGAGACATCGATTCGGTCACGGCAAGGCTGAAGCAGCCATTCATTATCCGTTTCTCCCATCGCTAAGGTCACCGGACTGCACTGTTTGTTGTGACCCGATTCGTCCTTTCCCACAACCTGCAGATCCAGGATTCCGCCGTGCCTCCTCTCGCCTTTGATGCCCTGGCCAAGGCGTTGGCGGAGCAGTGCAATTCTGTGACAGCGTCGGAAGCGCTCAGCCACCCGCATTGGAAGATCAGCCTCGAGTCCACGGCGACTCCAGGACAGTTGGCTCAAGAGATCAGTCAGGCCTGGCGAAAGATCCGCGCTGATCAGGGACATTCCACCGACCATGCCGTTATGGCGCTTGGCGGTCGTAAGGATTCCGAGGGAACGCCCGGCGCCCCGCTCCAGCAGGGCGGCTGGGGTGTGGATGTGGTGGAAACCCGTGATCCAGACGGGTTTCTGCAGGCGATCAATTGGATTGGACTCACGGCCGGCCGGCCGGCCGATGGCATCTTCCAGTTGATTGATCGCCCGGGCTGACTTCAGCCGCGCTTACGACGTCCGGCGCGTCTGGCTGGCTTCTTGGCCGCAGCTTTGGGAGCCTCTTCTGTAACGGCGGCCACGGGTGCGGCTGCTGGGGCCGGTGCGCTGGCTTCACCGGAGCCGTAGGAGAACGCCACCGAATCAATCGCAAGGCCACGGTTGTGCATCGACTGCATGCTGCGGCAGAGCTGTGCAAACGGCACCCGCACCGAGCGTGCCGTCCAAGGGCGAGAACCGGGCTCAATCCCTGTTCGTACAGCAATTGATGTGGCGAGGGTGGGTCCCATGGCAGGCGATGTGACTGCGTTGAAGATGCCGCAGCTGCCGGAATTTTCGAGCCTTTCGCAATCTTCCTTACGAGAGCAGATCCACGCTTTCCGGCCTGTGGAGTCCTGCAGAATTAACCCCCCAAGAGCGTGCTGCCTTGACCGGAGCTTTTGACAACATCCATCCGGGGCTGTCCCAAGGCGATGCGATCCGCCTGCTGAGCACTCCGCTGGAGGAGCTGGAGTCACAGAGTGATCCCTACATGGCGGCGGCCCATCTGATCAACTTTCCCGGCCGCGAAACGGAATCGGCGTTGATCGCCTTGGTGATGGATCCGGAGCAAGCACAACCACGCAAATTGGCGCGGCGGAAGGCTGTGGAAGTGCTGGGACGGCTGGGCTGTCAGGAGGCCATGGCTGCCATCGCCAACTGTCTCAACAGCGACGACCCCTATCTGGTTGAGAACTCTGCTTTTGCGCTTCAACAGCTGAACTGCCAAGACGTCACCGTTCATGAGGCGTTGCAGCAGCTGTTGTCAGACCCAGCCCAGAACCGACGGGTGTTGATTCAGAGCCTTGCCGCGTTGAACGTCTCCGAAGCGGAGCCGTTGATTGCGAGCTTCCAAACGTCTGATCAGCCGGGGGTTCGCGGTGCGGCCATCAGTGCCAGCATCCGTCTGGGTGGCAGCCGAGACCACGTCTCTGTTCTTGGTGAGCAGACGTTGTTGCCCAATCAGATGGATCGCCAGTCGGCGATTCAGGATGCGATCAATGCCGGAGCAACGGAGCTTCTGCCTCAGATCCTGCGCGCACCTGTTTCGCCTGTGTTTCGGATGCGGGCGTTGCGTGCGCTCTGGCCTGAGGGCCGGCTGCAGAACGATGGTCTTGATCTGATCGAGCTGCTTGATGGCTTGATCGTCGATCGCCCGGAAGCCTTGGAACTGGTGCACGCCTACGACCAGCCGCCCTCAGCCGATTTCCTGATTCAGGAATTCTTCGGCACGGATTTCAGTCGCAGTTACCTCGCACTCCAGACCCTGCAGGACCATTCAGCGGAGCAGCTCTGGCCAGCTCTGGAGCAGCGATGGCATGCCGAGGCCCACAACGACTATGGGGCGCATTACTTTTTCATCCGCCTGTTTTCAAGGATCGGGCCCTGGCCTGATGAGGCTCTCGGCCTGATCGAATCCATCCTTGCGGAGGCCATCACCACGCGCCGGCCGCAATTCATGAAATCCAAGCCGGCTGCTGTGTTGGCCATGGCTGGTTTGAAGCTCGTGAAGGATCCAGACACAACGGTGGCGTCATGGCTTGATCCACAAGCGACGCCCTTCTGGGAAGCCCGTTATGCCGCTGCGATGGTGGCGTCTCCCGCGCAGTTGGCGTCGGCCCTGAGTGACCCTGAGCCCTTCGTGGCGATGCGTGCCCGAGCCGCCTGCAAGGCCACCGCTGGTTGAGCATGAAAAAAGGGGGCGGATGAACCGCCCCCTGCAATGGAGTTCGAATCGAAACTCTCGGCTGAGAATCAGGCGAGGGAGTTGATCACGTAGTCCAGAGCAGCGTTGTACTCGGTCAGAGCCTGGGGGCTCAGGTCGCGAGGAGCGCAGCCGTCGTTACGCATTTGGGTGAAACCAGCAACGTAGGTGCCGGGGTCGATGCTGAGGGCCTTGTAGACCTCACGCTGACCGTTGATGGCCAGTTCGTCCAGAGGGCCGGTGCCGCCAACAACCAGGGAGTAGTTGATCAGACGCAGGTAGTGGACGAAGTCGCGCTTGCACTTCTCCTTGCCTTCGGTGGCGCACTGGCGGGGCTGACGGCCGGTGGCACCGTTGGGGTACTGGGTGTAGACGGCGTCGACAGCGCGCTGAGCGATGGCGTCGTAGTTCTGAGCGATTTTCTCAGCAGCCTCGAGACGGGCGGCTGCACGCTGCAGGGAACCCTGCACAGACTCCAGGTCGGAGCTGGTGGGGAAACGGGAGCCGCTGTCTGCGGCGCCGATGACGGTGGTGAGAACGGACTTCATTGATTTAAAAGAAGGTTGTGCTTGAAAATCTCAGGCGGTTCAGCTGATGGCGCTGATCACCATGTCGAAGTAGGAAGCAGCCTCAGCGGAGAGTGCGTTGCAATCGCCTTCGGTCACAGGCATCTTGCGCTTCTCACCAGTGGTGTTGTTGGTGTTGGTGATGTGCGCACAGGCGGAGGCCTTCATGATGGCCACAGCGCGGGAAGCGGAGCCGGAAGGAACGCCCAGAGCGGCATAGGTCTCGCGCAGACCGTTCAGGCAGCGGTCCTGCAGCACGGAAGCGTCACCAGCCAGCAGGGCGTAGGAGACGTAGCGCATGATGATCTCAGCATCACGCAGGCAAGCAGCCATTTTGCGGTTGGTGTACACACCACCGTTGGGGGCGGTCAGGCCGGTGTTCTCGCAGCAGATGCCTGCAACGGAGTCGGACACCACGCAGGAAGCGTTAGCGGTGATGGCGTTCACGGCGTCCAGACGCTTGTTGCCCTCGGCGATGAATGCCTTGAGGTCGTTCAGCTGAGCGCCACCGATGAAGCTGCCGCTGGAATCAGCGGAAACAGCCTGCCTAGAGAATGCGTCGAGCATAATCAAATGCTTAGGAGAGGGGGGTAGATGCGATGCATCACCCCGGGACCGTACGCCGCCCGCCAAGTCATGGGGGCAATTGCTTCAGGCTTCTCAATACAAATTTGCACTGCAAAAAGAAAGAAAAACGAAAGTGCGAAGTGGCTTCGATTTAAGAGAGAAGAAGTGCCACTTCGCGGCAGCTCCACTGCAGCGGCTGCCAGGGATGGCTGCGGCCAACCTCTTCCAGCAGTGATGTTTGATCCCGCAGCTGTAGTCGCAGGCAGCTCCAGGCGCCCGCGATTCGGGACTTCGCATATTGCGGTGCTGTTTCCGCCAGTGCATCACGCACCAGGTCGCTGCGTTCATGCAGCTCCAGCAGTCCGGTGCAGCTCGCCAGCAGGTAGTGAACGCCGTAGTCGCTGCCGAGGCTGGAGCGCAACGCATCGATCTGATCCAGTTGCGCGGCTCTGGGCATCGCCATCAGAGCTTTAGCGGCGGCGTACTGGCGGGCTTCGTCCCGATGCTGCAGTCCCTCTTTGATCGCTTCGGGTTCGGCAGCGGTTTCGGGGATGCCATCCAGGTTCAACTGCCTTGGATCGTCCTGAAGCAGCTCCTTCAACAGATCTGTCGCATCAGGATCAACGGCGCCCGCTTGGCTGGTGGCCATCTGAAACGCACTCTTGGCGCGCAGGGGCATCGAGACCGGGCAACGGATCAACGCCGCCAGGGCTTCGATCCGGCCCGCATCTCCCAGATCGATCACGGCGGCCCGTCGTCGCCCGGGGTTGTCATCCCGGAGCTGCTCTACAAGCGGATGAAGACCTTGCTGGTCGCCCAGCACCCGAACGGCATAGGCATGGGCCGCTCCCGCCACCAGGGGATTGCTGTCGTTGCGGCAACGATCAATCTGGCCGCTGGCATCGTTCATGCCCAGGCGGCAGAAGGCCTGAAGCACCGCGCGGCGTTGGTTGTCGGGGCCCTGAAGCGCTTGCAGAAGTGCCGTTTGCTCCTCCTTATTTAGAGGTGTACCCAGCCGGGCGATGGCATCAGCCGCATTGACGACCGTGGGTTCGTCATCGGCCTGTAGGGCAGCAAGAAGAACGGGAAGTGCTGAGCCGTCTTTGCGTCGGCCCAGGGCTTCGAGGGCCTTGCGCCGGGTGATGCGTTCGTAGAGGTCGTCGGAGTCGTTGGCTCCGGCTGCCAGGAGTCTCTGAAGGGACTCGGGGGATTGGCAGGCGCCAAGACGAGTTGCGGCGAGATATTTAAGGCCGGGATTCTTGAGCTCGGCGGGCGGCTTGAGCAACGTTTCAATCGCCGTCTCTTCACTCATTCCAGCGAAAAGAGTGTCGAAGCGTTCGCTCATTGCCGATCAAGAATTTGAAAAACCTGAGGATGGTTCATTTGGCTTATGATCCCGTCCAGCCAAAGCTTAAGCCGAATGGCCGTTGCCGAAAGCGCAGCTCAAGAAATCCGTCGATTTGTTGAATTGCATCAATCCGGATCGGCGTTGAATCAAATTGCTTCGCTTGATGATCTCAATGGATTGTTGAAGCAGGCCGAAAGCCCTTTGTCTGCCTCACTTATCCCGCTTGAGCAGGCAACGCGTCCCCCCAAGATTCTGGTGGATTCGGGGGTAACAGAATCAAAGGTGCCGTGGCGAATTCTTCAGTGCCCTGGTGGTCCTTTGGTGCTGCAGATGATCTGTGAAAAGGTTAATTTTGCCCTCTGGATTCAGGAGTGTTGATGATGGCCAACTCTGAACTTGAGCGTTTCGTCCAGGCAATTGCTGATGATCACGGTCTAGCCACGGGGATCAAGACGCTTGGCTCCCACTACGACATCGTTGCCTACGCCAACATCCGTGGCTACGCGATCACCTTGGCGGAATGGGGGAGATATCTGGCCATGGATTGGTTGCAGACCTCCGATGCCGATCTGGCCTCTGTTCACCGGGCCGATCAAGCCCATTGGAGCTGGGCGTTTCGTCAATTGTCCCGCTGGCGTGCGCTGTTGATGGATGGTGCTGAATCCGAGGGCATGCTTGGCCCTGCAGATTTTGCAGTAACCCCGGATCAGTCCGTTGCCCAGCCGGCCAGTATCCCGGCATCCAGCCTGACGGATGCAGAGAAAGATGCGGCTTTGGCGTCGTTCATCCAGCTGGTGAAAACACGGCCTGATCTCAAGGACCAGGTGAAATCAGCACGGAACCAAGATGAAGTGATTGGCTTGGCTCAAGCCCAGGGTTTTGCGATTGATTCACTCACGCTGTTGCGGAGTTGGAGTCAGGTGTCTGACTTCAGCAAACCCACCTGGTTTGGTTGGTTTGATGATTGATCGCTTCAGCTGATCTCCGCATAGCGGGTGCGTGTGGTGCCGCGTTTGGCCCAATACGTCACCAGTGACTCACCACCGGGCCTGGGAACTGCTGCTGTGGCGCGAAGGATCTTGAAGGTGCGCCTTGGCCCCATCGGCCAGTTGCCCGCAGCTGCAATTTTTCGTACGCGTCCACCAATGGCTTCAATGCAACGCTCGAATTTTTCGAGGTGGGTTTGATCCACCGTTTCAAAGATGAAATCGGTTCCTTCGCAAATCAGATGCTGCGATCGGATCCAGGTTTTCAGTTGTTTCTCGGCCTCAATTGCAGACATCGTCTAGCTGCTCAGACGAGGAGGTTGCTCACCATTTGAGCCAGTTCTGGTCCAGCTCGTTCCCGAGGTGAGCCACACGTTTGAATCGCAGCGGCCCGTGTTCGGAGCCCCAGCGCTGCTCATCCGTGTCGGGGTCAAAGCCTCGATCGCGACTGATCCAGTCTGTGGCGTTCACATCCACTTCGCTGACCAAATACGTGAGCCGGCCATCCCGGGGAACCATGCAGTTCTTGCCAGGTTCCACTTCACCCAGGTATCGACCGGCTTCAACCTCGCGAAAGTGCATCCCACAGCCACAACGTGGCTTCAGAGACTCAGGCTTGAGGCTGTTGAGGAGTTCAGGGCGTTGGCCTGCACCAGCCAACCGGATGGGATCAGCGAATCCGTAGTTTTCAACGATGAACGTCTCAGCCTCGGCCGGGAGCAATCGATGAATGCCTTGGCGATAGGGCCGCCAGGGATCATGGTCATAACTTTGCTCCGAATAAAACCCAGGTGCTTTCAGAACATCCCAGGGAAGCGGGCGAAAAAAGATATTGATGTGAGCGTAATCCTTGGGATTCTCCTGAGATTGTTGGAGATTGCTGTAGTGCCCTGAAAGCGTTTTGGCGAAGAGGAGCAGAGCCTCGTTGTTGTCTGACATTGGCGTGGGATCAGCTGCTCAGGCGCCGCACTTCTGAAGCAAAGGACGTTTGCAATACACCTGATCCAGCCGATGTGCGGAGCACAGAAGAGCGGCAGCGAACATTCTCCGAGACAAACCAGATGCGTTCTTCGGCGATGGATTGCTCGTATTGCGTGGTGAGCAGAAATGTTCCGTCGCTGAGAAAGCTGTAGCTGGATTGCGCTGGCGCTGCTTCTGCATAGCCAACACTCCGAAGCAGAACGCCTTTGCGGTCATCGCTTGGAATGGGCACAATCAGGCATGAACCGGATGACACCTCATTGGGATCATCTGGTTCCCAGTCGCTTTCGGCAGCCCAAGTCATTCGAAACGGTGCCGAGACCTCTGATTCTTCACTCAGGCTCGACGATTGAATCAAGTCGTTGATCTCGTTATCGGAAGCTTCAATCCGTGATATTTGAACTTCACTGAGGACTTCTTCAAATTGCTGAAAAGCGAGGGAGTGGCCGGATCGCATTGATCGCCACGTTCCCTCGCTTTGAGCAACAAATTGCTCGATGTTCATTTGGTGCTGGAGTCGGTCTCAGCCTTCAGATCAGGACGGCTGTTCTGCACCATGTTCACCATGGAGTCGATCATCATCGACATGGCAACAGGAACGGAGGACACAGAAGACTGAAAGCCCTGATTCGATCCCGGCTGGCTGTTGGTGGGTTGACGAAGGATGGGCATGATTCAAAAGCTGGCGGTTTCAGGAGATGAGATCTCCCTGGATTCACCGATTGGGTCCAGACGTTTCAGGCACCAATCATGACGGACTGATCCGGCCGCAAGGGCCGGATCAGCACAAGGATTAAGCGTTCGCAATAGAAAGAATGTTTCCACCCTGAGCCTGGATGCTCTGAATGGTGCGGGACAGGGAGGCATAGCTCACGACCGAGCGCTGGGCAGAGCGACGGACGGCACCCAGTTGAACGCGGGAGGTCCAGAGGATGGTGAAGCGGTTGCCGCCGCCCACCACTTTTCTGGTGCCCGCTGCCGTGGGATTCGAGTTGGAGGCCAGGCTCACCTGCAGCACAGAGCCTTGATCGGCATCGAAGCCTGCGAAGCCAGGATCCATGGCCTGGTTGCGCTGGTAGGCCACGGTGCTTTCGCCGGAGACGCTCGTCTGCGTACGGGCGTAGGGAACTGAGTCGATCCCGAAGTTGTTCAGATACTCGTCGCTGTAGGTGTAGCTAGCGATTTCGGCTTCGAAACCTTCGTCGGCCAGGCGACGCACGTGCTCACTGATTTCAGCCTGATCCCGGGGAGGACGACCGAGCAGGTGCTTGAAGTTCAGTTCAACGAAGCGATAGGGGTTGTTCGTCTCAAGGAACAGCCGCCGGTAGCTCTCCGACTGAGCCAGTGCTGTGACCAGACCCTGAACAGTGAGGTCGCCATTGATGAAGAGAGCTTCGATGGAGGGCTGAACGTCCAGCTCCATCAGGTGGCGGTTCCCGAAGACCTGCCGGTACACGGCACGAATGATGTCTTCAGCGTGGCTGCGATCTTGGTTGGCGGGTGAGGCCAGGGTGGCAGTGGTCATGGGTTGAGGGGAGGTGCGTCGAAAGGGGCCGGCATCGGAGTGAGGGTGATGGGCCCCTTGAGGGAAGGGGTGGTGTGAAGCGGGTCGTGATGACCTGCGCGATCACATCACTTCGGTGATGGAGACGATCCGGCCGCCGCGGGCGTGGATGTACTTCATCTGGCTGCTCATGTCCTTACCGGAGACGAGGTAACTCGCATTCGGGGTCCGCTGGCGTCCGCCGCGCGGCTGAGCTTGAACCACGATGCGGAAGCGCTTCGTGGTTGCAGCAGGAGACCCGGCCACAGCACCGTTCCGGTTGGTACGGCTCGTGGTGGTTCTCCAGCCACTGGGGACAGAGTTGGTGGCCATTGAGGTCACCAGGGATGCGCTGTTGAGCACGGCATCGCTGGCTGCAAAACCTTCAGCCAGCGAGAGGTGGCGGTTGAAGGCCACCTGAGCTCGGCCTTCTTCGGTGAGGATGCGCATGTAAGGCACCGTGTCTTCACCGAAGGTGTTCTGGTACTCAGCGCTGTCGAGGTAGCTGTTGATTTCAGCTTCGTAGCCGTCGTTGGCCAGAATCTGGATGTGCTCACTCAGCTCGGCCTGAGACTTTGGTGCCCGGCCCAGGAAGTGCTTGAAGTTGAGCTCAACGAAGCGGTAGGGAGCGTTGCTTTCGAAGAAACGGCGGCTGTACTCAGGGGACAGTGCGATGGCCCGCACCAGTTCTCTGGTGCTCAGATAACCTTCGGCGAAACGGCTTTCAGCCGACATCGCGCGCTCCGACTCCATCAGGTGGGGGTTGCCCATCACCTGGCGGTAGGTGGCACGAATCAGACCATTGATCTGATCAGCGGAGTCACCCGGGCAGCGTTGGAACACTTCCTGCTCTCGCTGTCCCAGGCCGAAACCGACGTAGGCGTCATTGCGGATCGGAGTGGAATCTCCGCCATCGCTGCTGGCGCGCTTCTTGGCCGCGAATTGAGCTGTGGTGCCTAGGCCGCTGGACTGAGCACCGCCGGTGAAGCTGGCTCCGGAGGGCAGCTGGATGTAGGCCGTGGTGTTGCGTGCCAAGCCATTGGCAAGCTGACTGCGGCTGCCGATGGCACTGTCGCTGATGGCGAAGCCGCGTTCGAGCGTCGCCATGCGGGCGAAGCTGTTGTTGGGGATGCCAGCAGCGGACGTGAAGGAGCGGGTGTAAGGCACCACGTCGTCACCAAACACCTCGGCGTATTCAGCGCCATCGACGATGAAATCGATGACGGCCTCGTGGCCACCGCTCGCCAGCAGTGAGATGTGCGCCGACATTTCGGCCTGATCCACGGGCGGACGACCCAGCAGGTGCTTCAGGTTCAGTTCGATGCCGCGCTGAGGGGCAACACCCTCGAAAAAGCGGGCTTTGTAAAAGGAGGTTTTGGCCAGGCCGCGAACGAAATCGCGGGTGGTGAGCTCGCCATTGCCGTAACGGGCTTCCAACTCAGCAGAACGCTCGTTGTCCATCACGTGGGCGTTGCCGTACACCTGGCGGTACGCAGCACTGATGGCTGTGGCCAGGGCGGCGGAGTCGTCTGGTGCGTAGCGCTGAGCGGTGACGCCATGGGGGCAATCCTCATGATTGCGGGGCCCGATGGCGATCTTCATCGAAGCGCAGGATTGGCGCAGGAATTCGCCGTTGCTCAGGGCTGCTTTTGCGGATGCGTTGCGGGTCCGGCTGAAGGAGACGGGAGCATCGTTGAGGGAGGCGGCGCCGAAGCCTTGTGAGGCAGACATGGTGGGAGGCGGATGAGGGGAGGAAAGGTGTTGTGGAGTGAGTTCGGATCAGAGGCGGCGATGCGGGGTCATGCGCGAACGCCCGGGCTGCCGCCTTTCTGATCGATCTAGGGAACTCAATTCACAGGTGTGATGCTGGCGATCTTGCCGCCTTCGGCATGGATGCGCTTGAACTGCTCGGAGAGCTTGTCGAAGGGCACGAAGTACACCCGGTTGGAGCGGGTGTAGCGGGAGATCCGGCGCACGTTGTTGGCGCTGTAGCCGGTGACTTCCACCCGGTAGGTCTTGCCCTGTTCGCCGGCACCAACGCCATGGCGGGTGGGGGCGTCCTGCAGGTTCTTGGAGGGACGAAAGCTCCAGCCCGTGGCTTCGGTGGAAGAGGGGGGCACCACCGCCATGGGGCGGTTCTGGTAGGCGTTGCCGCCGAGCTTGCTGCTGATCCCGGACAGATCGCCTTTCAAGCTGCTGCTGCTGTTGCCCCGCAGCAGCTGGAAGCTCCAGGTGAACTCCTGCAGGGTGGTGCAGGATTCGGTCTTCCAGCCCCGCTGGAAGGGAACGGTCCACTCGCCGTAGGTGTCTTGGTAGTCGGGGCTGTCGATGAAGCTGTCGATATCGGCTTCGTAGCCGTGGCTGTCGAGTCGCTCGGCGTGAGCACGCATCTCATCGAAGTCCACGGGGGCGCGTCCCAGCAGGTGACGGAAGGCCAGCTCGATGTAGCGGTAGCGGGAGCAGGCGTCGAAGAAGCGATCGCGGTACAGCTCGCTCTTGGCGATGCGGCGCACCAGCTCTCTCACGCTGATCTCGCCCAGCTTGAACTGGGATTCGGCAACGATCTGGCGCTCGCTTTCCATTACATAGGCATTGCCCAGCACCTGCTTGTAAACGGCGCGGATGATTTGTTCCTTCTTGGCGTCGTCATCACCAGGGATGAGTTCAAGAGGAGCTTCGCTCTCTTGCGAGAAACGCTCGACCCCGAGAAGAGAGGCAGGACCGAAGGGCATGGACAACCTGACGTGTGCGTCACGCCATGGTCATTCAGAAGTGGTGGCCTGGAGCGGGTTCTTTATAAAGCTCAATCAAATGTGTCCGAATGTTGCGTGACATGACGATTCGGCCCCGGTATTCGGGTGGTGGATCGGGGTAATCCTTCTCACGACAAGGATTCGAGGCTGTCGCGTGTGGTGCTCCGCGTCAGGGGGTTCCAGCAGTCGAGTTCCTCGAAGGGGCGGGCCAAGAGCGCATCACGCTGCCCACTGAGCCCTGTGGTGAGGGAGAAATCGGCTCCTTTGATCGATTCCGCGCTCTCCAGACCAGCTTCGGAGAGGTCGGCGCCGCGAAAATCGGCGAAGTCCAGCTGGCACGTGCCAAAGCGGGTTCCCCTGCACATGGCACTCCGCAGGATTGCGTGGCGAAGATCCGAACCCACCAGTCGAACGTTGTCGAGCAGGGCACCACTCAGATCAGCTCCGCTGAGATAGGCCCCCATCAGCACGGCGCCGCGCAGATCCATGCCCCGCAGGTCGGTGCTGTTCAAGAACACACCACTCAGCCGTGCTTTGGGGCCTACGGCCCCGCTGCTGAGCAGATCAAAGCCCTCCGGCACGCGGGTGCTGGCGTCGTAGCGCGCCAGGCGCAGGTCGGCTCCCTCCAGCTGGCAGCTGGAAAGGTCGGCTCCCCTGAGATCAGCGCGACAGAGGTTGGCGCCCCGCAGGTCACCCTTTTCAACAGTCACTCCTCTCCAATCGGCGCCCCGGGCATCAACCGGGCCATCCAGTGACCCTGAGGCCAGGGTCTGTTCCGGCGGCTGCCAGGTGTCCAGATTCAAAGGGTTGGAAAGCGCCGTCAAGGAAGTCAGCTGCGAAGCATCGAGAATGCGATGGTAAGGACCACACGGCCCAGCTCGAATCCGCCGACAACCGCCAGGCCCAGCCAGAGCTTGAGGGCGAAGGCAGGAGGTTGGCCATTGACCCAGGCCGACGACATCTCCAGCTGCTGCATCTGAGCGGCCTGGTCGCTGGGAGCTCGATCCTGCAAGGCATCGCGCCAGTCGGCCCCGTAGCGCGGGAATTGCTGGTAAATCGGGGTCTCGCCCAGGGATCGACCCGGCAACACGCGCGAGCGTTGCTGAGGCACCAGGTCGTAGCCGAAGCTCTCCATGTATTCAGGGCTGTCGAGCACCGCGTCGACAAAGGCTGTGAAGCCCTTTTCGCCGATCACGATCGACCAGGCCCGGCGTTCGGCGTCGCCATGGGTCGGGCGGCCGAGCACTCGTCCCACCACCTGATCCACCATCCGGTAGTTGGAGCTGCACTGGTAGTAGCCCTGCTGGAAGCGTTCCGAGAGCAGCAGGCCTCGGATGAAATCCCGCACCGTGATGTTTCCGCTGCGGAGTTGTGATTCCAGGAATGGTTCGCGATCACTGCGCATCGCATGGAAGAAGACCTGGCGGTAGGCCTGTTCGATCACGGCATCCATGTCGCTGCGGTTGGTGTCGTCACCTGCAGCAGAGGAGGGATAGAGCTGGCTCTGAACGGTGCTGTTGTCTCCGGCGAGATTGCTCACCCGACCGTTCTGCGTGCTGAGCGGGTACCCAAGGAGCGGGATGGCCATGGCGTGCGCCGTGAGTAGAAATACTTGTCGGAAATCTTCCCTTGAACAATCCGTTTTCTGGGCGGCGGCTTATCAGCTCTTAACTGCAGTTTTGTTGAGCTGATCTCTCAGGTGTTGGAAGCAGTCGCTGATCAGCTGTCGGTCGTTCGATCGCGAGACCCCTTCCAGTGCGTGATTTTTGAGCTGAACGAGGGCGATGTTCATCCCCTCGATGGGCACGTTCATTCGTCTGTACAGCTCTCTCAGGGCGGCCATGCCGCTCGGGTTTGTAAAGCAGCTCTGGTTGCAGGCCACCGCGTAGATGACCACGCGTAGAAAGTTCCAGCAGTCCCGCCAGCAGGCCTCTGCCCTGTCCTGCGGGTGAAGAGCTCCGCCCGGTTGCACCAGATGTGGTTGGGTTGCAAGCAGCTGTGCCCGGGCCTGGTTCACCAGGTGATCGGATCGTTGGATCAGGCTGCTGGGGAGCGACTGATCAATGCCGGAGGCCTGGCAGATCGTGGCGAGCTCCTCACTCGTGAGCTGGCGTTGGGCTTGATCGGCACGCTCAAGAATGCTGCGTGTGGCCTGCGGAAAATCTTGGTTGAGGCTCAGCCCTTGAACCTGGGCGGTCTGCACCAGCGTTTTGAAGTCGGTGTTTTGAAGGTTCAAGGGTTAACGCTGGCTACCGGTGTGGCGATCAGCCAGCCGTGGCGTTCCAGGTAAAAAGCCCACACCAGGTCGTCCCCCAGGCCAGGACAACGGCTGATGGCTGCTTCCGTGAGTTCAGTTGGTACCCCCAACTGCGTTAACAGCCAGCCAACTGCGTCTGGGCTTGATGCCGTCGCTGTACGGATGGCAGATCCCACCACCCAGGTCAGGCGGGTGTCCCTGAGGTCTCCATTGCTTTCTTCGCAAGCCAGCAGAAGGTTGGCCGCCGTGGTGTGTTGATCAAATGTCTCCTGCCAGAGCGCGATGTTTTCATCGCGGAGGTTGATCCGAAAACAACCGTCCCCCACCGGTAGATCCAGCTCACCGCTGCTGCCGGCCTGGTTCTGCAGGGTGGCAATTCTCGGATCTGCCAGTGCGCTCATCGAGAAACGCCGATCAACTCGAATGTAACCAGTGTCCAGGAATTTCCTCGACCCAGTCAGCGGTTCGTGGGAATCGACATGGATCGTCTGTCATCCCCCAGGGCTCCTGTCAGGAGTGGGTGTTGGAGGGCGCCTCTGAGGATTTCTTTTTCAGCACACCGGTGATGGTGGCCAGAGCAAACATGGCCAGCAGAGCCAAGCCCAGGGTGAGGCTGGCGCCCTGAGCGGCACCAGCTCCAACAGCCACGAGGATCGAATCGCTGATCAGCACGCTGATCAGCAGTGCCGGAGCGAATAGACGCCAGTGGGTGCGGCTGATCCCGATGGCATAGCTGAGGAAATCAAACAGCCCGGTCATCAGCAGGCCTGTCATCAAGAAGAAGTTGCCCTCAAGCTGGTTCTTGCTGAAACCATCGATGCGTTTCATCGCGCTGGCCCCCACCAGACGGCTCACCGGTCCGCGGCCCCAGCGGCGGGCAATGAAGAAGGCCGCGCTGCAGAACACCAGGTCCGAGAGGATGATTGTGAGGTAGCCCGCTTTGAAGCCAAGCAGCGAGCCGGCCAGAAGGGAATACACCGAACTGGGCAGCGCCGGCAGGATGATGCTCACCCCCCGCAGCAGGAACAGGCCGAGTGGGGCCCAGATGCCCATGTCATTCACGGCGCTTTGCAGCGGTGCGATGCCGTATCGCTGCAGATAAACGACGGCAACAATGAAGATGGCGATCCAGGCGCTGACCTTCAGCCCCGTCTTCAGCCTGGACATCTCTTCAACCGCTCAAAAGCCCTGGGGAATGTAGGCCAGTCGTGGCTTTTCCCAGGGCCGTGGACACGAAGCTCAGCATCGATACCATCAGCGAAATTTCTCAACACGAGGCCAGCCCGGTGACCACCACCTCCCCGCGCACCGCGTTCGAGCAACAGCTGTGCACCCATCTGCTCAGTCTCAGTGAGGTGGTGGAAACGCTGGCGGATCGGTTGATGGAGCTGGAGACGCGGTTGGTCGCCGTTGAGGGCCAGCAGCTGGAAGATGCGGAGATCGCCGCGGTCAGTGATGACGCCGGTGAACTGCTCCTGGCCAGCGAAGAAAAGGTGCGAATGCTTTGGGATCGTCTGAGCCCAGGCGAGGTGGTGGAGCTTCACGCTGATTCCCACGCCGAGGAGGCCTCAGCAGAGCACAATCACGACACTCCAGAAGCTCCTGAAATGGAGATGGGGGGGATGGATGACGACCGAGTCGAGGATGAGGCCTTCAGTGATGAGCCCCTCAGCGATGACACGGAATATGTGGATGATCCCCAGATCGATCTGCTCTCCGCCTGATCAGGCCAGTTCCAGCAACCTGATCCGGAAGGCAGCCACCTGGCGTGCCATGTCTGGGGAACTGATCAGGAAGGGGTGATCAGCCATCGCCTCGAGCACGGCTTCGAGATGCTCTTCCTGGCTGAGTTCAGCCTTGTTGCGGCTTCGCAGTTGCTTCCAGGTGCGGTCAAACACCATGGCAAAACTGTCGGCGTTGTCGAAAACGCGATCTGTGCCTGCATCCGGAGAGATGAATGACACGGCAGTTTTGGCACTAATGTGATGCCAGGACCCAGATTTGAACTGGGGGCGTTGCGACAATTCGCCCCTTTAAACGCTCAATCTGTATAGAAGCGATACCAAAAATGCCGTTTTTAGGCGCTTTTGCTTGCTGCTCCCATACCGCTCCCATACCATTGGGGTGATTTGCGGTAGGTCCGAACCACTCCTGGAAGGTGTTTCGGTAAGGGAACTCTATGGGACGGTCGCTGCCACAGGAATGGATAGATGGCACCCTTCACACCCTCAACGTGGTGCGCGACCTAGATGGCAAAGGGAACATCCCACATACCTCTCTATCGGTCGTCCGTCAGAAACCCAGCGCGAACAGCAGAAAGACCAAGAACCTCCAGTGGCGCTTCCTGCCTGAAAAAGCAGATGACCCTCGTCCGTTTGCTGGCAAAACCAATCGGGGGCAGGGCAAACGCATCTATATAGAAGGGACTTGCGGGACCACTGACCCCTGGGAAGCAGCCAAGGTCGCGGTCATCGCCTCTCAAAAGAAGTGGCAGGACCTCCTCTCACAGTCCCAAGTGCAGGAAGTGGAGAAGCAACACGCTCTGTCGGTCTATTGGGAGCGTTGGTATGCCGAGGCGGAACTGGAACCACGGAATAACCGAAACCGCTGGTTGAGCGACAAGCGGAACCTTTGGAACGGAACTACAGGCGTGGGAGTTCAACCTTGGGCAACGGTCAAAAGCATTGAAGCGATTACAAGCAACGACTTTCTGGAGTTTTTCCGTCTCGTTAGGGAGAACTGTGAAGCGAAGGGCAACTCAGGAGAAGAGACCAGAAGGCAGTACAAGACTCTCATCCGCAACCTCTTCAAAGAGGCGAAGGCAGATTTCCCCACTCTGTCCTGCCCTGAGTTTCCTGCGATTAAGAAGAGCGTGCGTCAGAAGAAGCACTTCACCCATCAGGAGTGGGAGCAACTTGTTCGCGTTGCCGCCGAACTGTCTGGTGGTGCTGCTCGTCGGTCTCTGACGCCAGCGGAATATCTGGAGTTGCCCTGGACGCCGACGAATAGGCAGAACCCACGCAACTGGGTGGATTTGTATGACGCTCTTCATCTCCAGTGGTTCTATTACCTCCGAAGTGAGGACGCTCCTCGGTTGAGAAGTGAGTGGTTCAGCGAGCAACTGACCGAACAGGGGGAACCTCAGGTCATCTGCTTCCTTGAGAAGACGAAGGGCGACAGGGACAAGCACGACACCTATGCATACCGACCAGATGCGTTGGAGAACGTCCGCCGCATTCTCAAGAGGAAACCAAAGGGGTGGTTGAACTTCCCCTACATCAAGAGAGACGAAGGCAGCGAGAACGAGAGCAACGTTGGAGAGACCATCAACTTCCTGCTCAAGAAGGCGTGTGAGAAGGCAGGTATCTCAATCAGAGGAATTGATTGGACCACCTGCCGGCACACCGCGTTCCGCTTGACCCTTGAGGACTACCCAGAACTTGGGACCACCCAATACATCAGGGATTTCGCGGACAATGGACACACCTCTCCAAAGATGCTGGAAGAGCGTTATTTACGCTTTATCCAGCGTCAGAAGACAGCAGCAAGGGCGCGATCAAAGATCAAACCAGGCACTTGGTCGATGGTTCGAGGACGCATAGGAGACCTCAACTGACCTCTTCTTCTTCACTACCGCACCCTGATCTGGATGGACTGGGACTTGAGGTCCTGCTGCTCCTTAAAGGTCTTCTTCTTTGGTTGCTTCTTCTCTTCCTTCCTGCGGTTCTTTATCGGCAACCACTCGGGCACATAGATCCAACGCGCCCTCCTCCAGCGATCAAACACGCCCTTCTCTCCGTGCTCCTTGATGAGATCGTGGAGAGTCATTCCATTGAGGGAACAAATATGAGAATCGACCGGACAGGCAAGCATATAAGTATTCCCTGATTTCATATACCCCATAACCGCTTTCTTCTTGCCGCAACTGGGGCATCGACAATCTTTGTAAGCATCTTTTCCGTTAAAAGCGCCTTTCTTTTTGGTCCCTCCAAGTTGCATTGCAATTTCATGGAAGAAAGGCTCTTCGATGAAGGGATTAGTAAAAAATTTGTAACTCATTGATTTTCTCCTATGTCTTTATTTCATGACACTCTTCAGTGGTATTTAGTTAAACTCTTATAGATAGAGTGGGTATGATTTATTGTTTTGATAAAGGGCCTTAGAGGACCACTAGAAGTCAAGCGAATAAGGCAAACACTAAATAGAAAAAAGAATATTATTAGAAATATGATCGAGCGATCTGTCTAAGGCTGCATTCTATGATTATAAACTTAATTCCCGTAAATAGCAATACCTAAACCATGGATAAAGCCTTGCCTGTTAATAGCAACTACAAAACTAAGACCTTTACTATCTCGTACCAAAAACAAGAAGCAGAGAAGGTGACAAAGATGGAGAATGAACTCATGGAGCATTTTGGGTACAACAGATCTCAACTCCATAAGACACTTGTGAGAGATGCTTATAGGCAATTCAGGATGCTGTGACTAGAACTCCTCTAAGTGCCATTCCTTAGGAGACAGTTCGCCGTCATCGCCCCACTTCAGACTGGATAGGTCAGGAGAGCACATAGGGATCGACGCGTATTTTGCAAACTAGGGATGCTGAGATCCCTGTTGTGCCAATGCTCCCCGAAGATTCACGGAAGAAATTCTGAATGGAGTGCCACTGCGATACCGAACTGGTTGGGAGTGGTTTCAACCACGCAAAATCCGACCACCGAGGCACTGCGGAGAAATGGTCCAGAAACCCGCCGCGGCTCTTAGAAGTTCTCGATTAGGAGCGAACTCCTCTGTTCGCCACAAAAGGAGTGCATTGTCAAATCCAACAAAGATCACTCGATTGACATCCTTTGGTTTGGGCGCTCGCTTGTACGGATTCCATAGAAGGTCGTTTTCGAACAGCAGAGCAGTTCCAGAATCAGCGGCGTCCTTTGTGAAGAAGGACCATGAGGTTTGGCGGGTTTTCTTGGGTTTGCTGGACATAAATATTCCAAGTTGTTTGTCGTCTTGGATCAGAACTCCTCGCAGTGCCGTAGGGGTTCGATCTTCCAATCGAATGGAAATGGTGGGGACCTCTTCGCTGGTTACTTCGCAGACCAAGGGCAGTGGTACTGCCCTTGCAGGTATTGCTGCCAGACCCAGAAAGAGTGCCGCCCTGATAAAACATCTCATTCTTATGGGTTTACCTCAGTCAGGACTTCTCCGTCTTCGCTCACCACTCGGGTTTTCCTGCCGATCATCCTGGCGATCCTCTTTGCTTCTTCAGAGGCGACCTCCAACGAGCGTGCTGTCGTGTGGAGATGCCATTCCAAAAACGGGTTGAGTTCTTGGACTCGGAACTGATCTCCTTCCATCCCATCAGTCGCCCAGCAAAACTTCGTTTACCCGATCTTCGAGCTTCCTGTCCTCATCCGCAGGAGCAATGGCATCACCAGCGGCACGGAGTAGGTCTGCTGTTATCTGCCTTGCGTCTGGGTTGGTGAAGAGCAGGAACCCCAGACCGACACCTAAAAGGATTTTCAGCACGACACCGCTTCCGCTTCCTGTTCAGCAATGATCCGACGGATCGTTGAGAGCGCCAACCCTGTCTGTTCCCTGATGGAGCGATAGGAGCACCCCTCATCCCTTAGGCGAAGCACCAAGCGTTCCTTTGCTTGATTGGTCTTAGGGCGACCGCCAATGGATCCACCTGTCGCCTTTCGGTGCTCGATCGACTCCATCACGCGATCTCTGGTTATCTCCCGTTCCACCTCATTCAGTCCCGTCAGGAGACCGATGAGGACTGGTGCCATCTTCCCCATCGCCTTCGTGTTCACCAGTCCATCAAGCGTTCTGAGGTGGATCCTTTTCTCCTGGAGGTCATGGAGGCGGTTGATCACCTCACGTTGTGTCCTGCCTAGGCGTGAGAGAGCGGTGATGACGAGTTCATCTCCTTCCAGCACTGCATTGAGTGCTGCCTGGAGTTGGTGGCGGTCTTTCTCTGCTGTGCGACTACTGACGATCTCTTGGAATACCACAGCGCACCCTGCATCCTTCAGCGCTTTGACCTGAACCTCAAGACCCGCCGCTTGCTTGGTGTCACCACCGCCGCTGGTTCTTGCGTAACCAATGCTTCGGGAGGTCACTGTTCCAAAAAGGGTCGTTATGGAAACCATATCAACAAAACACCGTTATTGGAACAGAAAGATTCCAGTCGCAGCAGCCCTCTTAGGGCGTTCTAGTTTCCGATCGGTTGTTGAAACGCCTCATTTCTTCCGCTTTCACCCTTGACCAATGCCTGCAAGTCAGGAGTAGAACATATGAACTATTCACGAGGAGGGTTCGATGTCGGAAGAGGAATGGGGCTTTGTGGATGGTCTGAAGCAGACAAGGTCCTCGTGCGTCTGTATGACCTGCCAGCACTTCTCCTATGTCTGTGACCAGCATTGCCACACGTTGTTGACCTGCGGTCTTCAGCGTCGTCAGGTCCCTCACGGCGAGCACCTAACGAAGAGGTGCCGCAACTGGATGGTCCGCAGGGAAGCGGAAATGGGTTGGTGCCCGGAGGCGGCGTGATGCAAGAGGGATGGTTGATCGATGCCAATGACCATTGGGTCTGGCGGTTTCACCAGGACAACTCCGCCTTGGTGAGAGATCCGAAGGTCTTCATCGACAGAGGGCGATCAATGCCTGAAGGTCCACCGCTACTCAAGGAACGCCGATATCTGAGGAAAGACGCCGCAGAGCAGTTGTGGAAGTCTCTTCAGACGCAGGGGTGGAAGAAGACGAGACCGCTTTGGGGCGCAACTGTCGAACCCTGATCAGGTCTTTCTGCGGATGGCGTGCCTTCCCTGAATCCCTAGAAAGAGAACACGACATCTACGGAACCGCACTTCATTAGGACGGGGTTAGGTGCCAAGGGGCGGGTAACTCCCGCCCTTCTTCATGGGTAGGCATCTTTAGAGGCAGGGTTGGAAACCTCTGAAGACGCCTGACGGGGGCGTTTCTGCTGAAGAACCTTGAAGCAGCGTCTGACGCGTTGCTTTCTCTGGGATTAGACAGTTGAAAGATCGTCACCCTCTTTGAATGCCCCCTAGGTGCGTCAACTGCAAGAACTTCCAGGGAGAACCTGGTTTCGATGGGATTTGTCGTGTGTGGCAGCACATAGTTCCTGCCTGGCGCTCTCATTTCTTCCGATGCGAGCACTGGACGCCCCAGCGGTTCGGCAACCCGTAAGTACAAATGCTTAGTAGATGGTGTTAGAACGTTCTTATCGCATGAGAGCGAGGAACCCAGGAGGTCAAGCACTCCTGGGTCTTTTCTTGGAAAACGCTCACGGCACCCACGGCAGTCCCACCTCATCGGTGATGGTGGTGGTCGCTTGGCGTCGTCCCGCCCAGCGGCACTTTCAGTTTTCGAAGGAGCGATAGGGATACCGCTCCTTTTTTTGTGCCCGGCAGAATCTCCCTATTTGCTCCCTAGTCGCTCACCTCTTCCAGGAGGAGCGTGGATTTGCGGAGTCGTGAGACTCACTACCCCTGGGAATAGGCACCCAGGGGTTTTTTGTTGAGGATCTCAGAAGGGCGGTTATCCCATCAGATATGTGCTCTAAAGGCACATTCAGGGACCATAGGGTTTCCGCAGTCATTTTTCATCCATGACCGAAGAGAGCGCCACCAAGGAAACTTCCAACAAGTGCGGTGGGAAGAACAAAGCGATGCTCGCCTACGGCGTCATTCAAATCTCCGCCACCGCTGTTTCCGCCATCTCTCTGGCAGCAATCGCCCTTGGTCTCTGTGCCGTTAAGCAGGAGAGTAAAGCGTTCAACGGTTGCGTCCAAGAAGTCATCGCTGAGGGCAAGACCAACTCAGCAGCAGTCCGCTTCTGTAATGGCGGCAACTGAGCGGTAATTCCGCTCATGCCCTGATGCTCTGAAGCGCCTTAGAACGGGAATGAGGTCAGAGACCGATAGGAACTACACAACCAGGTCTCAAGGATCTTCAGGGGGGCGCAACGCCCCCCTTCTTAATGGGCGCTTCTACGGATGGCGGCGCGTCTGTTGCGGCGCAAATATCTGTTCATCCCTCGTAAGGGGGGATGGATGCGTCATGAGGGGAGCGGGTGGGACCGCTCCTTTTTTGTGCTCTCTCGATACAGAAAGCGGTAGTTCCGCTCATGCGTCACTGCTCTGACCCGCCTTAAAACAGGGACGAGGTCAGAGACCGAACAGGTCGGAAAACCAGGTCTCAACGACCTTCAGGGGGGTGTCTGCTCATCCCCCTTCTTAATGAGCGGTTCTACCGATGGTGGAAGTGTTTGTTACGGAGCGAACATAAAAGAGCATCATCCGTAAGAGATGAATGCGTCGAACAGAGCAGAGGGTGGGACCTCTGCTTTTTCTTGGGTTGCTCACCTGAGCAGTCGTTTGGTCGTAATGGCGACGACCAGTAGGTATTTCTTCGGTCACCTTGAACCCGTTCCTTCGGTGAGGGGACGATGCGTCGTACTGGGAGCGGGTGGGACCGCTCCTTTTTTTTGGCAGTTCGTAAACGGCACCCACGACACCACTGACTGCCTGAGGAGGGTGGTGCCGCTGGTAACCCCAGCGTTTTCGACGCGTTCGTCCCCTTGTTTCTGGCGGCACTCCCTGCCGCCTTTTTTATTGCTTGCGGACGACCGAACCAGGAGCGGTCCTCACGACTTCTTCTGACGGTTCTCCTACTCCTAACAGCGGAACACCAGCAGGAAGGTGGATGGGTCGAGAAGACGAGGGTTCGGGCCTCTGAGGGTGGGAATGCCTCAGAGGTCTTTTTTTGCCCTTGGGTAGGGGAAATCTGGGGACCTTTCCCCGTCTGACCGAAAGGAAGTGCTCCCCTACTGCTTTGGCAAAATTCAATTGGGTGCTAGAGGTACTTAAAAGGCACGTGAAAACACCATATATGGTGCTTTCACGTGCCTTTTAAGGCGTTTTCGGGAAATGCCAGGACCCAGATTTGAACTGGGGACACGGCGATTTTCAGTCGCCTGCTCTACCAACTGAGCTATCCCGGCGCGCCGCCGAAGCGACACAGGAATCTTAAATCACCGCCTGCTCTCCCTTGCGGGGGGTTCGTCCCAGGCAGATCAATCCAGCCACGTGGTGGCCAGCAGCTTCAAGGGCCTGACGGGTAG
The DNA here is from genome assembly GCF_900473925.1 of Synechococcus sp. N5. Lineage (NCBI taxonomy): Bacteria > Bacillati > Cyanobacteriota > Cyanophyceae > Synechococcales > Synechococcaceae > Synechococcus > Synechococcus sp. N5. The sequence goes on from NZ_UCNI01000014.1 coordinate 131,461, forward strand.
CCAATGCGGTGGACCCGGTCGTGAGGATGTCGTCCACGAGCCAGACCGAGCTGTGGGCCCCCTGTTTGTCCATGGGGACGGCCTGGAACGCCCCGATCAGGTTGGTTTGGCGTTGGCGTTTGTTCAGATGGTGTTGGCTCAACCCGGTACGGGTGCGGTGCAGCAGCTCTGCCGTCGGCCGGCCCAATACCAGGGCAATGCGCTGCGGCAGGGGGTTGGATCGTTGCCGCTTCCAGCTTGGAATCGTCACCAGCACGGCTGTTGCAGGCAGGGCGAAGCGCTCAGACAGCAGCTGAACCAAGGCCGCAAGCGCTTTGCCTTGGCGCTGTTGACGCAGCTTCAGCAGCAGCTGGCGCAAATTGTCTGCGTAAGGCCCGAGAGCGCACCACGGCAAGGGCAGCAAGCCCTTGAGCCCCTCACAAGGGAGAGCAAGGGCATCGAGGCACGTGGTGCAGGGAGCCGTCGGCGGCAGCCGACTATCCCAAGGTCCATTACAGATCGGGCAGCGGGGTTCGATCAGCAGAGCTTGGGCAAAGCTCAGGAGCGCACGATGCACAGCAGGTGGGTCGCTGCAACGAGCGTTCCCCTGTTGGGCTGAATCGCTCCGAGATCAGGCGCCTTCTTTGGGCATCGCCCGCAGCATGGCCACCAAGGTGCGGTGAGCGTCTTCGCTGTCGGTGAGGGTGTGATCAAAGGCAATGCTGACGCTGGCGCCATCCACCTCCAGTTCCATGGTTTCTGCTTTCACAGACACCATGCGCGCTGCAGCGGGATTGCTGACGCCGCCGTAGTGCTTGGCATAGGCGAGCACCGCTTCGGCATGGTCGTCGTTCATGTGTTTGCAGATCCGTGTGCTGACGGCATCAGTGAGGGGGTCTGCAGGCATTGGGATCAAACAGGTGAGTGCAATCTTTGCAGTGATCGGCTCAAGCGAAGCGCTCGATCAACAAAAGGCCGAGGCGAATGCCGCTGAAGCCCACGTACCCGGCCAGAACGACGAAAAGGCCGATGGCCAGACCATCGCGGAGCTTGGTGGGCATGGGGGTGGGGCGTGATGCCGGAATTCTCACCCGACTAGGGCCTGTTGGGCCAGTCGCGCCACCCCTGCAGCAGGGGGAGTTTGGCAACTCGTTACGGCGCAGCCGAGGCGGCGTTCCCGCAGCCGTCGCCATTGGGGATTGCGCGCTCCACCGCCGATGCTGATGATCCGCCTGGGTGCAGCAGCACCCAGCTCGTTCAGGCGCTGCCAACCCTGCGCTTCGATCTCGGCGAGACCTTCCAGCAGTCCATGCAGATACAGGGCATCGCTCACCGGCCGTGGTTCAAGCACCGGCAGCATCTCTGGATCATCCACAGGGAAACGTTCCCCCGGGGCGGGAAGCGGCCGCAGGCGAAGTCCGCTGTCGGTGTCTGGGTCGATCTGGCGGCTCAGTTCGCTGAGTTGCTCGTCGCTGTAAAAACGCTGCAGCACACCGGCCCCTGCATTGGAGGCGCCTCCACAGAGCCAGCGTCCCCCCACGCGATGGCTGGTGACGCCCGGGGCGTGCAGGGGCGTCTCGGTGAAGCACTTCATCACCAGCGTGGTTCCCAGCACGGTGATCCCATCTCCGGGACCGGGATCGGCGGCGAGCACGGCGGCATTGGAATCCGTTGTGCCGGCAACGACGATCAGATCGTTCTCCAGGCCCAAGGCCTTCGCCTGCTCCGGTGCGATCGTCCCGAGAATGCTGCCGCTGGGACGGATTTCAGGCAGTGCCTGCCGCCAGGACTGTTCGGCAAAACGGGCTGGCCAGCTGTTCGTGATCAGATCCCAACCCAGACGCAGGTTGTTACCTTCTTCTCCCCAGCGCCAATCGTTCAGCAGCCATCCGCTGATCCAGTCGGCCTGATGCCGCAGCAGGATCGCCTCGCCATGGCAGGTGAGGAGCCGCAAAGCCCGGGCCAGGCTGCCGCTGCAGCTGGCGGCTGGACTACTGGGATCCACCAGAGGCTGCAGGGCTGACTGCAGCTCAGGGCAGCTCTGGGAGTAGGCCAGTGCTTTCCCCAGTGGGGAACCATCGCGATCACAGGCCAGCAGCGTGCCGGAGGTGCCATCCACGGCGAGTGCTTTCAGCTGTGATCGCAGCTGGCCTGGGATTGCCCTGATCAGGTCTCCACAGCCTTCGCGCCAGCTGAGGGGGTAGGCGAAGTCTCCGCTGTAGGCCTGGGATCGGCTGTCGAGCAGCGCGCCGTTAGCGGCAACAACGGCTGTGCGGATTCCGCTGGTGCCCAGGTCGATTCCGAGCACCAGCGGTGAATCCGTCATGGCTTCAGGCCGCGGCGACCTGCTTCAGCTCCTGGCTTTTCGCTGTCACGTCTTCCCAGGGCGCGTTGAGGTCGTTGCGCCCGAAATGGCCGTACGCCGCAGTGTCCTGATAGAAACGGCCGCCCCGTTGCTGGGGCAGGTTGCGCAAACCGAAGGTCTCGATGATGGCGCCGGGGCGCAGATCGAAGTGCTCCTGCACCAAGGCGGTGAGGGCATCGTTGGCCAGTGTGCTGGTGCCGAAGGATTCCACCAGGATCGAAACGGGCTTGGCCACGCCGATGGCGTAGCTCAGCTGCACTTCGGCCCGTTCGGCGAGCCCTGCGGCCACAAGGCACTTGGCCACGTAGCGCGCGGCGTAGGCGGCCGAACGGTCCACTTTGGTGGGGTCCTTGCCGGAGAAAGCACCACCGCCGTGGCGGGCATAGCCGCCGTAGGTGTCCACGATGATCTTGCGGCCGGTGAGACCGGCATCGCCCTGAGGGCCGCCCACCACAAACTTGCCGGTGGGGTTCACCAGATACTTGGTGGCCTCACGGGAGGGCTTGAGGGCCAGATCGGCGGTCGCCGGCTCCACCACATGGGTCCAGAGGTCTTCGGTGATGCGCTCGCGGATGCCCTGCTCATCACTGATCCCGTCCACTTCAGCGGTGTGCTGGGTGGAGATCAGGATCGTGTCGATCGAGACGGGCTTGTCGTTTTCGTAGACGACGCTCACCTGGGTTTTGCCATCGGGAAGCAGGTAACCCAGGGTTCCGTTGTGGCGCACTTCGGCCAGGCGGCGCGACAGCCTGTGGGCCAGGCTGATCGGCAACGGCATTAGCTCGGGCGTCTCGTTGCAGGCGTAGCCGAACATGATTCCCTGGTCGCCGGCACCCACCAGATCAAGGGGATCACCGGCGTGGTCGTCGGCCTCATTCACGCCCTGGGCGATGTCGGGGGACTGTTGGTCGAGGGCCACCAGCACCGCACAGCTGTTGGCATCGAAGCCACCGGCCCGGGCGCCGCTGTAACCGATTTCCTTGATCACGTTGCGCACCAGGTGGATGAAATCCACCTGCGCCTTGGAGGTCACCTCACCGGTGATCATGCAGAGGCCGGTGTTCACAACGGTCTCGCAGGCCACACGGCTGGTGGGATCCTGGGCCAGCAGAGCGTCAAGAACGGCGTCGCTCACCTGGTCGCAGATCTTGTCGGGATGCCCTTCGGTGACGGACTCAGACGTAAAGACGTAACGGCTCATTCGGCGCTCCAGATCGGGCGACTTTACGAGTTGGTGCTTAAGGAGAGGTGATCCCAGCTGTGGAGAAGATGCTGGGCTGATGGCAGTTTCGGAGCACTCTTCCAGCCACCGGTGAAGCCGATCACGCCGCCGATACCGGCTTCGAGGGCCATTTGGAGGTCGGTCTCCGCATCGCCAACCAAGGCACACCGTTGGGGTGGCAGGCCAAGCCTGTTGCACAGCTCCAGAACGGCCTGTGGATCGGGTTTGCGCGGATGGTCATCAGCACTCCAGATGCCGGCAATGCCTGCGCCGAGCTGATGGTGAGCCAGGAAGTCTTCAATGCCGGAATGGGTGTCGTTGCTGATCACAGCAGCGGAGACGCCCTGCTGGTGCAGGTCCTGCAGCAGTTGCCCAGCCCCGTTGATCAACGGGCTTGGGGTGGTGTCGATCAGGCCCTCCTGGTCAACCGCGTCGAAGCAGGTGTGGGCCAGGGAGAGAGCCTGGGGCCATGAGCAGCCCAACAGGCAGAACACCGTTGCAGTCGAGGCGATGTTGTCTTGCCTTGAGGCAACCGCCAGGGTTCCGCCGGGATCGAGCATGCCTTGATCAACACCAAACGCTCTGTGCAGGGTGTGGCTCAACTCAGAGGGGTTCAGCGCAGGGGCTTGTTCCTGAGCAACCTTGACGGCTTTGTTGATGCGTGCGTCTGCTAAGGCCAGCAGATGCGGCTCGCTATGGGAAAGGGTGCCGTCCTTATCGAACAGCACCCCTTGGAAATTGCCGATGGGACCTCCCTTCAGCAGCAGTTGGGCCATCAGGCTCAGATCATCATGGAGCTGATCGGATCTTCGCCCTCTTCGGCCTGCTCCATCAGCATCTGCTTGTAGCGAGCAGCCATTTCCTCGGCCTTCTCGAACACCTTCTGGGGGTCGGTGAGCATGTCGCCGGGTTCGGGCTCGAGAGCCTTCGTGGACAACGAAATCCGGCCGCGCTCGGCATCCAGATCGATGATCATCACTTTCATCTGATCATTCACGTTCAGCACCGAGTGGGGGGTTTCGATGTGCTCGTGGCTGATCTCGGAAATGTGCAGCAGACCGCTGACACCACCGATGTCGATGAAGGCGCCGTAGGGCTTGATGCCGCGGACGGTACCCACCACAACTTCGCCCACTTCCAGGCGATTCATCTTCCGCTCCACCAGGGCGCGGCGGTGGCTGAGCACTAGGCGGTTGCGCTCTTCATCCACCTCGAGGAACTTCAGAGGCAGGAAGTCGGCAACCAGTTCTTCCTTCGGCTTGCGGGTGCTGATGTGGGATCCGGGGATGAAGCCCCGCAGACCTTCCACGCGCACCAAGGCACCACCACGGTTGGTGGCAAACACTTCGGAGTAGATGGTGGCGTCTTCTTTCTGGAGCTGGCGAACCCGCTCCCATGCCCGCTGGTATTCGATCCGACGGATCGACAGCGCCAGCTGACCATCTTCGTTCTCCTCACTCATGATGAAGAACTCACGGATCTCACCGGGCTGGAGCACGTCGCTCAGACCCTCGACCCGGTTGATCGACACCTCTTGCAGAGGCATGAAGGCAGCCGTCTTGGCGCCGATGTCGATCATGGCGCCCTTCGATTCCAGGGCGAAAACCGTGCCGTTGACGATGTCGCCAGGCTTGAAGTTGTAGTCGTACTTGCTGAGGAGAGCCGCGAACTCATCCAGGGTGAATCCGGCGTCGTCCAGGCTGCGGCTGGCGGCGCGGCTGGTTGGATCATCTGCTGTGGGGACGTCTTCAGGAATGCTCAGGTCCTCACCCTCAAACGCCTGTTCGGCGGCGGCGGTTTCTGCAGAGGCTTCTGTGGCGTTCGCGTCCTGAACCTGATCCTGGATCTGATCTTCTGTCGGAGTCGCAGACATGGGGGGCTGGCGGTCTACCTCAGGTGGGTAGTTCGAAAAAATCGCATGGAACGCCCGCCGACGTTTCATGGAGAACTACTGACTTTACAGACACGACCGACGGCTTTTTTGCGCAGCGATGCACTGCACGGGTTCAACGAACCGATTCAGCGCACTGGCTCAGCGAACCGATTCAACGAACAGTGGCCAGATGGTTCTGTTCCTGATCGGCGTTCAGTGTTTCCAGGGTCGAGACGAAGTCGTCGATGCCTCGGAACTGGCGATAAACGGATGCGAACCGGATGTAGGCCACTTCGCTGATCTGTTTGAGATCCCTCAGCACGAATTCACCGATCTCTGTGCTGCTCACTTCCTTGCCGGTGCGTTGCTGAAGTTTCAGTTCGAGTTCTTCCACGAGGGATTCGAGCCGAGAGGTGTCCAAGCCCGTTTTCTCGCAAGCTCGATTCAAGCCGTGCAGCAACTTGCTGCGACTGAAGATTTCCCGGTTGCCGTTGCGTTTGATCACCGTGATCGGAACGGTCTCCACCCGTTCGTAGGTGGTGAAGCGAAATTCACAGTTGAGGCATTCACGCCGTCGTCTCACGCTGCGTCCACCATCCGCTGCCCTGGATTCGAGAACGCGACTATCTGTGTTTTGGCAGGAGGGGCACTGCATCCCCGAGGGCATCAATTAATTGCACCAACTGTAGACACTGATTTGAGACTTGAGAAGGGCCTCGTGGACATCAGTCTCATTTGAGGATTGCGTTGACGGCTGTTGCTGACGTGAGACTGCTGTGATCCGCTCGCGTGGACGAGACCGGCTTGCGACGGTGGGCGATGGAAAGCATGAAAAAACCCCGCCGAGGCGGGGTTTTGGGGGATCAAATCACTTACCGATTTTCGGCGGATCGCGGAAGGCGATTGCGAAGAAGAGGGTGGCAATCGCGAGGGTAAGGATGAGGACGTAAGCGAAGCTTTCCATCGTGTTGTTCCTAGAGGGCGATCAGTTGAGGGGAGTTCCAGCGGGGGGAACGTAGCCCTCGGGCAGGCGACGGGTGGTTTTGTCACCGAGCTTGGCGAAGAGGCCAAATTCCACCTGATCTCCGAGGTCGGGGTCAATACCAGCGAACACGTCGCGGTACAGGGTGCGGGCACCGTGCCAGATGTGACCGAAGAAGAACAGCAGCGCGAAGGTGGCGTGGCCGAAGGTGAACCAGCCGCGCGGCGAGCTGCGGAACGTGCCGTCAGAGTTGTAGGTCTCACGGTCGAAGTCGAAGGCTTCACCCAGCTGAGCCTTACGGGCAAGGCGCTTCACGTCGGCAGGGTCAGTGAAGGTCTGGCCGTCTAGTGCACCACCGAACACCTTGGCGGTCACGCCCTGTTGTTCGAAGGAGAACTTGGCTTCCGCACGACGGTAAGGAATGTCGGCACGGACGATGCCCTGCTCATCTTCCAGAACGACAGGGAAGTTCTCGAAGAAGTTCGGCAGACGACGGACTTCGAGGTTGCGACCTTCTTTGTCGCTGAATGCGATGTGACCAACCCAAGCGGTTGCAAGACCATCACCGTTCACCATCGGACCCACGCGGAACAGACCGCCCTTGGCAGGGCTGTTGCCGACGTAGTCGTAGAAGGCGAGCTTTTCAGGGATAGCCTCGAAGGCTTCTTCCTGGGTAGCGCCATCGTCCATCGCGGTTTGTACGCGACGGTTGATCTCAGTCTTGAAGTAGCTCTGATCCCATTGGTAACGGGTGGGGCCAAACAGCTCGACGGGAGTCGCAGCAGAGCCGTACCACATGGTTCCAGCCACGATGAAAGCGGCGAAGAACACAGCTGCGATGGCGCTGGCAAGAACGGTTTCGATGTTGCCCATCCGGAGCGCTTTGTAGAGACGCTCGGGCGGACGCGTGGTGATGTGGAAGATGCCGGCAATGATTCCGACGATGCCAGCAGCAATGTGGTGGGCAACGATTCCACCGGGATTGAAAGGGTTGAAACCTTCGGGTCCCCAAGACGGTTGAACCGCCTCCAGATGACCGGTAAGTGCATAAGGATCAGAGATCCACATTCCTGGACCGAAGACGCCAGTGAGGTGGAAAGCACCGAAGCCGAAGCAGCCGAGTCCAGCGAGAAGCAGGTGGATGCCGAAGATCTTCGGCAGGTCGAGAGCAGGCTCGCCGGTGCGGGGGTCCTGCCAGATCTCAAGATCCCAGTAGGTCCAGTGCCAGATGGCGGCCAGCATCATCAGGCCGGAGAAAACGATGTGAGCGGCAGCGACGCCCTCGAAACTCCAGAAGCCGGGATCAACACCCGTTTCACCGGTGATGCTCCATCCACCCCAGCTGCCGGTCACGCCCAGGCGGGACATGAAAGGCATCACGAACATGCCCTGACGCCACATCGGGTTCAGGACAGGATCAGACGGATCGAAAATGGCCAGCTCATAGAGAGCCATGGAGCCGGCCCAGCCGGCTACGAGGGCTGTATGCATGAGGTGCACAGCCAGAAGGCGGCCCGGGTCATTAATGACAACGGTGTGCACCCGATACCAGGGCAATCCCATGGGTCAGGTTCGGGGGACAAGACTGCTTATGCAGTCAGACATGGGCGATCGTAAGGGCTTCAGTTCATAGGGCGGGGGAAAAGTGACCTGCCCGCAACGGTCAGTGACATGAAAGTCAGGACCCTGCTGTTCACAAAACGCAATGCTTCAGCCCATGATGGGGGTTGGTTGCTTGTGAGCTCATGCCCGTTATCCGGTTTGTTCGCGAAGGGCGTGATGTGGAGTGTTACCCCGGTGAGAACCTGCGTGAGGTGGCCCGTCGCGAGGGGATCGAGCTCTACGGCCTGAAGGGGCAGCTTGGCAATTGCGGAGGGTGTGGTCAGTGCATCACCTGCTTCGTTTCCGTGGTGGACGAAGACAACGCCGATGCGCTGACGGCACGCACTGCCGTCGAAGACAGCAAGTTGCGCCGGCGACCCCAGGAGTGGCGTCTGGCATGCCAGGCCCTGGTGGAGAAGTCCGTCATGGTTCTCACCCGGCCTCAGGTGAGGCTCGCCAATGCCGATTCGAGATTGGCTGCGGCCAGGCAGGCTCCGCTGCCGGCGGGTCCCACGGCATGGCCAGCGCCTCCGTCTAGTGAGCTCGATGAGGAGCACCAGGATGGGGGCGATGGCGAGGGCCGAGATGCCAAGGCTGCTACCGCCGGTGACGAGGCCTAGGGCAGACGTTCCCCAGGCCTCTTGTCGGTGATACCTTCGCCTGGATCCCTCCAACGGCCATGGAAACCAACGATCTCGGATTCGTCGCCAGCCTCCTGTTCATCCTGGTTCCGGCGATCTTCCTGATCGTGCTCTACATCGGCACGCAGAACAACGAGGCCTGATTCAGCCTTGTTCAGGCTCACGCACCAGCAGCACAGGGGCTGGTGCGTGCACTCGGATGTAGTCGCTGACTGATCCGCCCAGAAGCTTGTCCAAATCCACCAGTCCTCTGGCGACAAGAGGACGTCGGTCCTGAGAGGCGATGACCACCAGGTCGGCGTTGCATTCCGATGCAGCCAGGCAAACGCTGCGACCGATGTCCTTCCCTTCGGTGTGGATGGCTTGCATGTCGACACCGAAACCCCTGGCCCGCTGAACAGCGGCGTCAAGAACTTCGTCTGCTTTTGTGCGGCCTCCCCGGGAGGGTGCTGACTCCTGGCGTACGACATGAACGCCGGTGAGCGTTCCGCCAGGGATTTCACGCACAAGTTCGCAGGCCGTGCGCAGAGCGTCGTCCCCAACGCCTGTTCCGTCGATCGTCACCATCACGCGGTTGACATGCTTGACGTAGAGGTCATCTCGCACCAGCAGCATCGGCCGCGTGGACAGCTGAAAGACGTATTGGCTGGTGCTGTTGGCCAGGATCGATTGAAGCCGTCCCAGGCCGCGGGATCCCATCACGATCAGGTCGGCCTGAACTTCATCGGCAACTTTGAGCACGGTCTGTTTGGTGTCGCCCTCGCGAATCAAGGTGCTCACGCTTGACGGGCTCAGGCCCATGCGCGTGATTGCGCTGTTCAAGAGGTTTTCTGCTTCGTCGCGATGGCCGTCGGATTGCGACTTGCTTTGCTCCGACACCACATGCAGCAAATTGATTTTGGCGGCCTTCAGGCTGGGAATGTCCTGGAGCATCCGGATCATTTCCTCGACGTGACCCTTGCCCGAGTCGGCAATCAGAAGGTTCCTGAACACAGGGAGATGAAGCAGCCTCTGCGGAAGCCTATGGGTGGTTGCCTCCGTGGAGAGAAGCTGATGTCACAGCGTTACGCGGATCATGTACACCCTGACCAAGCGTGTGCTGCCACAGCACACCGATTACGCCGGTGTGATGTGGCATGGGGCCTATGTGCAGTGGCTTGAGGAGGCCAGGGTTGAGGCCCTCCAGGCTGCGGGCCTTGGCTATGCCGCCATGACCGCGATGGGTGTCGATATGCCGGTGGTGTCCCTTCACCTGGATTACCGCCAGCCGCTCCGGCACGGCGACGAAGTGTGTGTTGAAAGCCGATGCCCTGGTCAGCAGGGGGTGCGCTGGCCATGGATCTCACGCTTTATCTGCGGAGACGCGGTGGTTGCGGAGGCGTCGGTGAATCTGGTGATGGTGCGTGAGGGGCGCGTGCTCAGGCGCGTGCCGGCGCAGCTGCAGGAGGTGATGGATCAGCTGGTGCGCCAATCGCTCTGAATCGAACCCTGAGCCACCGCTGCCGAGCCAGTACGCATGTACTTGCTCGGGGCTGGTGCGGGGGTGGTGGTGGCTCTGGACCTGTTGCCCTGGCTTGGGCGACGCCCGCATGGCTGATCTACGCAGGCTTTGCCGCGACCAAGCCATCGGCCCTGATCAGCTCTGGGGGTGGCCGATCGAACGCTTGGGCCAGGCGCTGGCTTGGCCGGCGCACTGTTTGCGCGACGTTGAGCGTTACAGGTTCGAGCACGGGGCTGCCCTGAAGCTTGACGTGCCTGCTTGTGCCCTTTTGCCGGGTGACCCTGATTGGCCTCGTTGCTTGGATGATGTGCAGGCACCCCCTTCCGGGCTCTACGTCGAAGGGGATCGATCGCTGCTCCGGCACATCCATGCCCGCACGGCCATCGCGGTGTTGGGGACACCCTTGGACCGTGTCTATCCAGCCCACCACCGTTCGTTGCAACAGCAGGTCGGCAGGCAAGGGCTGTTGATCAGTCCGAGTCGGTCCGGCTGCCGTGTGCGCCCAGGGCACTTCGCGGCGCGGAACCGTTGGTTGGTGGCCTTTGCCCAGGCGCTCGTGGTGGTGGAGTGTCCGCAACGCAGCGGAGCACTGATTTCGGCCCGCTGGGCGAGCCGGTTGCAGTGCCCCGTATGGGTGGTTCCGGGGGATGCCCGCCGTTGGTCCTGTCGGGGCAGCAATGCCCTGCTTCGCGATGGTGCAACTGCCTTGATTCACCCTGAGGATCTGCTCGCTTCCATTGGCTAGGGCCCGTTGAGGTCAGAGGAGTCACTCGGCAAGCATCAGCGGTTGATGGAGGCCATTGGCTCAGGGGCGACCTTTGATCAGCTGGTGCTTCGTTTGCAGTGCACCCCTGCTGAGCTGGCCCCCCAGCTTTTGGCGCTTGAGTGTCGGCGCGAACTGCTGTGTGAATCTGGATTGCATTGGCGCAAGCCTCGGCCTTGAGAGACTGCACAACCGTTGCCGGCACTGATGTGTTGCAGTGGCGGCGCCAACAACTCGCCCGGGGTGGCACCGCGGCTGATCTGGATTGGTTGCTTGATCTTGCCGCTGGTCTTCGTTGGGCCAGCTTGCAACGGCTGTCGCTGGACCCCTCGCGCACCGTCGCCCTGGAGCAGTCCCTTGAGGTGCTCTCTGAGCTGTGGGAGCGTCACCTGCATGGGAATGTTCCCCTCCAGCACCTGGTTGGGCTCTGTCCCTGGCGGGATGTGCTGCTTGAGTCGTCGCCTGCCGCCTTGATTCCCCGTCAGGAAACGGAACTGCTGGTGGATCTGGCCATGAGCCAGTTCAAAGCCACCCCTCCCGCTCGTTGGGCTGACCTCGGCACTGGTTCAGGAGCCATTGCTGTTGCTCTGGCCCGTGCCTGGCCCACAGCACCAGGGCATGGCGTTGACCTCAGTTCCGATGCCTTGCAGTTGGCTGAACGCAATCTTGAGCGTTGCGCCCCGCATCACAACTGTTCGCTGCACCTCGGGTCGTGGTGGTCTCCCCTCAAGAGCTGGTGGGGAAGCCTGGATTTGGTGGTCAGCAATCCTCCATACATCCCCAGTGCTGTGGTTAACGGTCTTGAGGCTGTGGTGCGTGACCACGAACCTCACTTGGCGTTGCTTGGGGGAGCAGATGGCTTGGATGCGATCCGCAGCGTGGTGGATGGCGCCCTAATGGGGCTGTCGCCCGGAGGTTGGCTTTTGCTCGAACACCACCACGACCAGAGCGCTCAGGTGACGCAGCTGCTGCGGGATGCCGGCTTGGTGGAGGTCAGAGCGGCCGCTGATCTTGAGGGGACCCTCCGCTTTGCGCTTGCTTGCAAACCTGCCGCATCAAGCTGATGCAACGCCTGCGATGAAGGAAGGATTCATGCCTGCTCCGGTTCTGGCCGCCTCCGACCTGACGCTGCTGCTTCGTGCCGGTGAAGCCGCCATCATTCCCACCGACACGCTGCCTGGCCTGGCGGTGCTTCCCGATCAAGCCCAGACCCTCTGGCGCTTGAAACGGCGCCCAGCCGATAAGCCCCTCATTTTGATGGGTGCATCCGTCAATGACTTGCTCCACGAGGTTGAGGGGCCCTGCCATCGGGAGGTTGAAGCTTTGGCTGAGCGCTATTGGCCTGGAGCGCTCACGCTGGTGTTGCCTGCCCGTGATGGTGGTGCGGGCCGGTATCTCAACCCAGGTGGAACAACCCTGGGCTGCCGCATTCCGGCCTGTGAGCAGACCCGCGCGCTGCTTCAGATCAGCGGGCCGTTGGCCACCACCAGTGCCAATCGCTCCGGTGAACCCGCCAGCATGACCGCAGCAGAGGCGGCTCTGGTTTTCCCTGATGTCGCGCAGCTGGGTCCGCAGCCCTGGCCTCAACCCTCGGGCCAGGCCAGCACGGTGTTGGTCTGGGTGGAGCAAGGACGCTGGCTCCTGGTGCGCCGGGGTGCTGTGATTCCAGCAGGGGTTGAGGTGCTCGAGTGATCTCGCTTGTTGGGTTCTGCCTGCTGGTGATGGCCTTGCTTCATTGGGTTCTGGAACCCCTCGAAGCGGTCTTCACCTGGACGCTTCAACTGAATCTTCTCCCCTGGTTGTTGGGGGTTTTCTTCATCTGGCTGCTGGCGGGCGAATCAGACCGCAGTACGTCGCCCTGATCCAGATCAAGCCGGCTAACGGATTTGAACCGATGGCCTTCGCTTTACAAAAGCGCTGCTCTACCGCTGAGCTAAGCCGGCATGGGCTGCATCGTACCGGCTGCCAGGTGATTCAAGGCGGGGTCTTGATCGCTAATCAGCCAAAGCACCAGCTCGAGTCGATTGCGACATCCGCTTTTCCGGAGTGCCCTGCTGATGTGGCATTCAGCGGTGCGATGACTGATCACCAACCGCTGTTCAGCGGGGGTGAGGAGGTTCGGGATTCGAGGTTTCAAGCTTGAGCAGGTTGCTGCTCAGAGGGTTCCACCTTGGCGGGTTGGGCGATCGGGCGACGGATCGGCAGGTTCGCCACCAGGGCGGTGACGCGATCTTCCGTCTCGAGGCTCACATCACCTTCAGCGAGGTCGATCTCCACGTAGCGGGCCACCACTTCGAGGATCTCGCGCCGCATTTGTTCGAGCAGCTCCGGATTGAGGTCACTGCGGTCGTGGGCCAGCACCAACTGCAGCCGCTCTTTGGCTGTTTCTGCACTGGCGGGCTGACGGCGCAGGAGTTTGTCGATGAATTCCTTGAGTGTCATCGCCTCAGAAAATCCGGGTTTGCATCAGCTTGCGCATCCTGGCGCGGAGGCCGCGGCGGGCCTGGGAGGGGTCCATCAGAGGAATGTCTTCACCCTGAAGCCGTTGAGCGATGTTGCCGTAGGCCTGGGCCGCTGGGGACGACGAATCACTCAGGGTCAAGGGTTCACCGCGGTTGGTGCTCACGATCACCTGTTCGTCTTCAAAAACAAGCCCCAGAAGAGGTAACGCCAGGATGTCGGTGACGTCGTCCACCGAGAGCATTTCCTGATTCGACATCATCTTCGGCCGCACCCTGTTGAGCACGAGCTGAACAGGCTGCACGCCCTGGGTGTTTAGAAGCCCGATCACCCGATCAGCGTCCCGCACGGCGGCCACTTCCGGGGTGGTGATCACCACTGCTTCTCGAGCTGCGGCCGCGGCATTTTTGAATCCGTCCTCGATGCCTGCCGGGCAGTCGATCAACACGTAATCGAATTGGCGTTCCAGCAGAGTAACGATGGCTTGCATGTCCTTGGGCTTGAGCCACTCGAGCATCCGAGGGTTGCCCGCAGGGAGCAGGGCCAGATTGGGCTCCTGCTTGTGCTTCACCAGGGCTTGCTCCAGCCGGCAAGTCTCGGCCAACACCTCCTGAGCGGTGTAGACGATGCGGTTCTCCAGGCCCAGGAGCAGGTCGAGGTTCCTCAGACCGAAGTCCGCGTCAAGAACCACGGTCTTGGCGCCTTGGCGAGCAAGGGCGATCCCAAGGTTGGCCGTGGTCGTTGTTTTTCCGACACCGCCTTTGCCAGAACAGATGAGGATGGTTCGGGTCGTCGACACCAGGGTTCTGCTTTGGTGCGGCCAGAATAATCTGGCTTTTGGGCCTGACAACGACGTCAGCGTTTTTGAAAGCTCTGGATGACGGCGGGTTCAATGGCGATCACGCCATCCTTAAGCTCGGCCTGTTCGGCCAAACCCGCCTGGGGCAGATCCTCTGGGCCTCGGGCGACAACGTTAGCAATCCTCAGTTGCAGTGGCCGCAGCTGCAGGGCAACGATTTTCGCGGTTGTTGACCCCTCACATCCGGCATGGGCCACGCCCCGCAGGCGACCCCACACCAAAACATCAGCGGCTGAACTGATCCGCGCTCCAGGATTCACATCGCCATAGAGAAGGATGGTGCGCTCGCTTTGGAGATGGTCGCCGGAGCGCAGGGTTCCGTGATGAAACAACAGCTCGGAAGGGGCTGTCGTCAAAGGATTGGGCTGGAGTTCACGGCTGGACGGCGTCTTGGACCGGCTTGCGTCCAGTCCCAAGGCTGAAGCACTCACAACCGTCTCGGCTACCTGGCCGGTGATGCGTCCGAGTTGATGGCCTGCCTCGCTCACGGCGGCGCACAAATCAGCGAGGTCGCTGCAGGTCAATACCCAGTCCCCGCAATCGAGATCAACAATCGGTTGGGAACACCTGCTCAGCAGATCAGGCAAACGATCCCTCCAGTGATCCAGGCGCTGGTCGGGAAGCCTCAAGGTCATGGCTGCTTCACGCTGCTGCTGCTCGGGGCCATTCAACGTCCATCTCCTGCCTGAGCTCGTTGCTGATGTCGCGGGGGTGAATCAACCAGGAGGTTGCCGCCGGGGTCGCCAGACTTGCGACCAGGGGAGAGGCTTTCTCCAGGGCTTGGAGTTGTTGCCCGTCCCAGAGGCGCAAGCCGCCTCGATAGGGGTGGTACCCGCGCAGCTGTTGATGACGCAATCCGCAGCAGAGTTCAGGGTCGTGGCCATGACGATCGGCCAGACGCCTTGCTGTTGCAAGCAATTGCAGTTGATCCGCCGGGGAAAGATGTTCAACGGCCGTTGCTTTGAGCAGGCGTCGATCCAGGAAACGCCCACTCAGTTCAGCCAGGGCTGCTGGCGCTTCGGCTTGCCAGCGCTGGAGGTGGTAGCCGGTGCGTTGGTCATCGTTGGCGAGGAAGTCCTCCAAGCGGATCTGGTCTGGTTGCCAGAGCCAGGTGGCCATCACCTCATCAGCCCACACCTGGTCAGGCCCCAGTTGTCGTGCCGTCAGGATCAGTTTTTCCAGCAGCCAGTTGCACACCACATTCAACCGGTGGTTGTAGACGCTCCTGTACATGAGGTTTCTCACCACCAGGTAGTGCTCCACAGCCATCAGACCCTTGGGATGAATGGCCATGTCCCCATCAGGGGCCAGGGTCAGTGCTCCCAGGATGCGGTCGAGATCCAGTTGCCCGTAGCGCGTTCCGGTGCTGTAGCTGTCGCGCAGGAGGTAATCCAGTCGGTCGCAATCCAGCTGACTGCTGACCAGGTGTTTGATCAGGGGGTGAGGGCTGCGTCCATGCTCCAGCAGGTTCGCCACCGCCTCAGCCGTGCCGGATGCATGGCTCTCAAGACATTCATGGATCTCTGGGTGATGCCGGATCACCCGCGCTGACCACGCTTCATGGTGCAGGTCAAACATCTCTTCGCCGGTGTGGCTGAGGGGGCCATGGCCAATGTCATGGAGCAAAGCAGCTCCGTAGAGCAGCCCCCGATACGTCTCCAACTCGGGTGCCAACGGCAGCATCCGCTCAAACGCACGGCGAGCCAGATGAAAGACCCCCAGCGAGTGGGTGAATCGACTGGATTCAGCGCTGTGAAAGGTGAGGTATGCCGGACCCAGCTGGCGGATGCGTCGCAGGCGCTGGAATGGCGCCGTGTCCACCAGGTCCATCACCATTCCCTCGGCTGGGGCTTGGCGGTCAAGACCAATGCCGCGATGCAGAGGGTCGTGATAGGTCCGCTGACTCATGCCTCGGTCTCGTCAGCGGGTTGTTCCAGCAGGGCCTCCATCCATTGCTCAGCTTCCGCGAGCCAGCGATCACCGTCACCGCCGGGGTTCAGGGGTTCCGGATCTGACAATCCACGATCGGGAGCGATGCCTTCCCCTTGAATGTTCCGTCCACTCGGTGTCACGTAGCCAGCAACGGTCACGGCGAGGCCGCTGCCATCACTGAGGTTGGTCAGCGTTTGAATCAGCCCTTTGCCGAACGTCTGTCCTCCGAGAAGGGTGGCGCGTTCGTTGTCCTGGAGGGCGCCAGCCAGGATTTCACTCGCACTTGCCGTCCCTCCGTTCACGAGGGTGACCATCGGTCCGTCGTACATCGTCTGGAGACTGGCCTGGATGGTGTCATTGATGCCCTCGCGGTTACGGGTTTCAACGATGGCGCCACCGGAAAGGAAGTCGTCGGCGACCGCCAATCCAGCGCTCACCAATCCGCCTGAGTTGTTGCGGAGGTCGAGCACCAATCCTTCGATCTCCTTGTTCTGCAGTTCTGTAAGGGCTTCTTTCACCTGTTCGGGAACTCCTTCGCTGAACTGGGTGATCCGCAGATAGCCAAGGGTGTGACTGCCGCTGCGCAAGCGTCTTGTGCGCACCGGCCTGAGGTCCACGCTGCGGCGTTCCAGGGTCAGCTCGTTTGTTTCACCGCTGCCGTTGTCCAGCGTCAGCACCACCTGCGAACCCACGTCTCCGCGCAGCGCTGCCACGGTTCCCTCCAGACCCAGATCCACCACGTCCCGGCCATCAACAGACAGCAACTGCGTTCCACTGGTGATCTCCGCCTCGCCGGCAGGTGAACCCTCGAGGGCAGAAATCACCACAACACCATTGCCGCCTTCATCCGGCCCGAGTTGCAAGCCCACACCGCTGAGGCTTCCGTTGGTGCTGTTCTTCAGCGCCGTGTAGTCCTCTGGACGAAGCAGCCGCGTGTAGGGGTCGCCCAGCTGAGCCAGCATCGATTCGATGGCTGCATAGGCATCGTTGCTGCTCTCGATGCTGCGTTCCATGGCCTTCTGCCGTTGACGCTTCCAACGCACCGCATCAAGTTGCTCTGGGTTCCAAAAGCCCTGGTTCACAAGCCGCCAGCTGTCCACCACGAGCTGTTGTGTGTCGCTAAGTGCAACGGTTGTGCAGGCGCTGCCCAGCACCAAAAAGCAGCAAAGAGACGCTGCGATCAGTTGCCTCAGCGCCTGAAAACCTTTGCGCCGCAGCCAGTCTGAAAGATCGTTAACAGTTGGATACATCGCGGTGGGTTCGCCTCAGTGGCAGAAGCGTGCTCAGTAGACTTTCGCAACTCGAGCCCGCTTGTGCATGGCGAACTCATCACCGGTTTACGACTGGTTCCAGGAACGTCTGGAAATCCAGGACATTGCTGACGACATTGGTTCCAAGTACGTGCCCCCCCACGTCAACATCTTTTATTGCCTGGGGGGCATCACGTTGGTGTGCTTCCTGATCCAGTTCGCGACTGGGTTCGCGATGACCTTCTATTACAAGCCCACCGTTGCTGAGGCTTACAAGTCGGTCGAATACCTGATGACCGACGTCAGCTTCGGTTGGCTGATTCGCTCTGTGCACCGCTGGAGCGCATCAATGATGGTGTTGATGCTCATCCTCCACGTGTTCCGCGTGTACCTCACAGGCGGCTTCAAGCGTCCCCGTGAGCTCACTTGGGTCACCGGCGTGACCATGGCAGTGATCACCGTGTCTTTCGGTGTGACCGGTTACTCCCTCCCCTGGGACCAGGTTGGTTACTGGGCTGTGAAGATCGTTTCCGGCGTCCCTGCTGCCATCCCTGTTGTTGGCGATTTCATGGTGGAACTGCTTCGCGGTGGCGAAAGCGTTGGTCAGGCCACTCTTACGCGCTTCTACAGCCTTCACACCTTCGTGATGCCCTGGCTCCTGGCGGTGTTCATGCTCATGCACTTCCTGATGATTCGGAAGCAGGGCATTTCTGGTCCCTTGTGATCTGCGTTCCTACTGTTCCCTCAACACCTGGACTAAACGATGCACATTCTCAAAAAGCCTGATCTCTCTGATCCCAAGATGCGGGCCAAGCTCGCTAAGGGCATGGGTCACAACTATTACGGCGAGCCTGCCTGGCCTAACGATCTCCTCTACATCTTCCCGGTGGTGATCCTCGGCACCATCGCCTGTGTAGTTGGTCTGGCCGTCCTGGATCCAGCCATGCTTGCCGACAAGGCTGATCCCTTCGCCACCCCTCTGGAAATTCTTCCTGAGTGGTACCTCTACCCCGTGTTCCAGATTCTGCGGGTTGTTCCCAACAAGCTTTTGGGTATTGCTCTGCAAACCCTCGTTCCCCTGGGTCTGATGCTTGTTCCTTTCATCGAGAGCTTCAACAAGTTCCAGAACCCTTTCCGTCGTCCCGTGGCGATGACTGTCTTCCTGACCGGAACCCTTGTCACCATCTACCTCGGTATTGGTGCAGCACTTCCGATCGATAAGTCGCTCACCCTCGGACTGTTCTGATCCATTGCTTGAGTTCAGATCATTCACCCCGGCCCCTCGAGCCGGGGTTTTTTTGTGCCATGGCTGCGCTGGTTCGTCAGTGATCCATCGATTCGTCGAGGTTGAGCATCAGCACGTCGTCTGGGTTGATGTGGAGAAAGTGGTGCATCAGCAGAAAACCAACGATGGTCCAGGTCTGATACGTGCGTGATTGCTGTCCAACCCAGGTTCCTGTGGGGCCATCGAAATATTCAGCCCACTGCTGACGGGGCAGTTGGTTGAGATGGCTCCAGTAGCACTCGTCCAACAGCGTTTTCATTTGCCCCATCAGCAACACGTCGGCCTGGGGATTCAGCCGTTCGTGCAGAAGGATGGACGCACCAAAAAACCAGAGCAGGCTCGGCCAGTGGCCACCGTTGTGATAACTCCAGGGCCAGTTCTTGGGGTCGGAGCCCGTTTTGTTCTCCCATTCCACGCCCTCCATGGGGGGATGACAGATGCGCATCGGCATCTGTGCCATGAGGTGGTCACGGTTGTGGAGCACCAGTCGGAACAGAGCCCGTTGCTGTGGCGCGGTCAGCAACCCGAACAGTGATGCCAGGGAATTTCCCAAGGAGTAGAAGCGGAAATCCGGTCGTCCGGTCCTCATGTTGCCGATCATGTAACCGCCACGGTTTTCGAGCCAGTCCTGCAACCAGTCGGGGATGACCTGGGGTTGAACGTTGAATTCGTTGTGGTGCTGGTTTTCGCCGTACTGCTCCGTGGGGCGTCGCCGAAGTACTTGCATCGTTTTGCTGGTCACCCAGTAGTGCTTCAGCAGGAACTGCCGCAAGTCATGGGTCCATTGCCGGCTTAGCCGCAATCGTTCCCCCAGAAGAACGCTGTTCTCGTGGCGTTGGCAGAGTTCCATCAGCCCAACGCAGCTGCGCAGCGCTGCGAAGAGCAGCACCTCCACTTCCAGTGGAGCGCCCCACACGTCCATGGGGCGATCAATCATGAACGCGCAGTCGGGAACGAACAGCACCGGTGTGCCCTCGAAGCTGGGGTGAAGAACCAGATCGAGCAGCAGTTGCAAACCGCGTTGCACTTCAGGACTGCGACCGAACTCGATGTCCCCACTGCGCTTGACGTAGATCCAGCAGAGAATCGGCCACCAGAGGCTTGCATCCACTGAGGTGATGCGACCGATCGAGCGCTGGCCATAGTCGGCAACCAGTTCTCCCTCTTCCTCCACAAAGCTGGTGGGGAAGACACCACGGGTTTGAACGTTGGTGCTTTGGAGCTGAAGGCTGACGCTCAAAAACTGCTTCACGATGGCGAAGCGGCCCTCCAGCATGAGATAGATCATCACGGGAACGTTGTCCCGCAGGAAGATCTCGCCGTAGTTGAGGGCGTCGTCAGCGCGGCGATGTTCCATCGCGGCAACGCTGCCGGCGAGTTCCCCCTGTACGCCAATCAGGGTGGCTTCGAAGTGTTCCCGTGCTTTTTGCAGTACCTGCTCTTCGTTGGAGTTGGGGCGGAAACGCTGGCTTTGTTCGGTGAAACGCGTTGGCATCGCGGTGACCTCCAACTGAAACGTAGTTCTGGCAATGGGTTTCGCCAGTGGAAGCAACCCTTCAGATCTTCAAGGGGGCTTGCCCATTGCGACCTCGGGGTGTGTGGTGTTATGGTTTTGTCTTGCGCGGGAGCCGAG
>NZ_UCNI01000002.1:0-33643 GCF_900473925.1 Synechococcus sp. N5
CACCGGCTGACCAGCCGCACGAAAACTTCGTCTTCCCTGAAGAGGTTCTGCCCCGCGGCAATGCCCTCTGATTTCAAGTTTGTTGCTTTTTACCGCCCAATAGGGCGGTTTTTTTTTGGTTTGGCTTTTTCTTGAAAAGCGCCTAAGTACAAGGTGAGTTCGAAGCTGTTGCGCTAGTCACGAGGATCCTCGGAGAGACATTCTTTTGATCGCGGCTCTGCAGGAGATCCCTTAGAGAGATCAGGGGCAGGTTGGCAGCGGAAAAGGCCTGTGATGGGAACTCAGGAGTCGTTTTGCATGCTGAGGCCGAACGGGTAGATGCCACTCATCGACTTAAAAGTCTGTATGGTCCTGTTGTCCAGGATGCAGCGGCGTGAAGAAGTGAGTGAATTCTTTCGAATGGGCTCACAACTTCGAAGGCGTCGCCAGTATTCACAATCCTTCAGGAGGAGGTGTCCATGATTTCCAGTTCTTTGATCAAGGGCCTGCTGATCGCGGAGAACGCCGGCTGAACGGCGCATTCTGATTGATCATCCGGTTTCGCGGCAAAAGCGTGCCCGGCGAGAGCCCCCGTCCAGGTTTCTGGGTGGGGGCATCGTTTTGGAGCTCAGGTTTTGAGCGAAAAATGGTATCTACCGCTACATGTCGATGTATGCACCGTCACAAGCTGAGTGGGTGAATGCATTGATGCCCCTCAAAATCGAGCAATGGCGTAGTTGCGCCTACTTTCCTGTGTGAGGAATTCCATGAAGCTTTTCCAGCAAATGCTGGTGGCTCCCGCCGCCCTTGGCCTTCTGGCCACCGGCGTTAATGCCGCCGAGCTCAACATCAATGGTGTTTCTGATTACGCGGCTTCCGCTGATCAGGTCACCAGCGTCTCCCAATTCTCCGACGTCTACCCCACCGACTGGGCCTATCAGGCTCTGGCTGGTCTGGTTGAGACCTACGGCTGCGTTGCCGGTTACCCCAACGGCACCTTTCGTGGCAACCGTGCCATGACCCGCTACGAAGCGGCTGCCATCCTGAACGCTTGCCTCGACCGCGTCACCGAAGTGACCGACGAGCTGCGTCGCCTCATGGCTGAGTTCGAATCCGAGCTGGCCATCCTCAAGGGTCGCGTTGACGGCCTCGAAGCCAAAGTTGGCGAACTGGAAGCAACTCAGTTCTCCACCACCACCAAGCTGAAGGGCTACACCGCTTGGACCCTTGGTGCTGTTGATAACACCAACCCTGCTACCAACAACGTTGGTTCAGCACTGACCGCCAACTACGATCTTCGCCTCGCGCTGAAGACTTCTTTCACTGGCGAAGACATGCTGACCACGGTTCTCCGTGCAGGCAACTTTGGTGATGGTGACGCCAACTCCACATCTGCTTTCGGTGGCGGTCTCTCCTTCCTGGAGACTGGTTATGAAGGCGCAAACGGCACTGGCTCTGTCAATGTTGGTCGTCTCTTCTACACCTTCCCTGTTGGTGATGATCTGACCGTCACGGCTGGTCCTGTCGTTCGTACTGACGACCCTGGCATGTATGCCGGTTATGCCACCTTCTACCCAGCTGACTTGATGCTGGACTTCTTCACCTATGGCGGTGCTTGGAGCACCAACCAGCTTGGTGGAACTGGTTCTGGTCTGGGTGCTGTTTACACCATTGGTGACAGCGGCTTCTCCTTCAGTGGTAACTACGTTGCCACTAACGGCGACCAAAGCAACGGTGGCATCCTTACCAACGAATCCACCTTCACCTCGAGCTGGCAGCTCTTCTACGACGGTGAGTTCGGCGACGGCAACTTCCTTGCTCAGCTCGGCTATGCCGTTAACCGTGGTATCGGCTTCACCATGGCCGGCCCCGCTGGTATCCCCAACAGCACCAACTGGAGTGCAGCTGCTGCTTGGAAGCCTGCTGATTCCGGCATCATGCCTTCGATCAGCACTGGCTACTCTGTCAGTAATGACACAGACGACGCTGATGACCTCAGCGCTTGGTACGTCGGTGTCGAGTGGTCTGATGCTTTCATCGCTGGCAATTCCCTCGGAACTGCTATCGGTGTGACTCCTAACGCCACAGCTGATGGTGACACTTCCACTCTGTGGGAACTGTTCTACTCAATGCCTGTGACCGACAACATCACGATCACTCCGGCAGTCTTCACCATCTCTGATAACGGTGGTACCGATGATGCCTTCGGTGGCGTCGTGAAGACCACCTTCAAGTTCTGATCCATTTTTTGAGGTCTCCTACGGAGTCCTCAAGCTTTATCAGTTCTGTAAAGTTGCTCCCCTCCGATTCGGTGGGGAGCTTTTTTACTCTCAAAAAAATGGTCTTAACCGACACCTAAACATTTTTTCAATGGTCCTTATCTCAGGAGTGATGTCGCGCGAATAGCGTCTAATCGTTGGCATGTTTTGCCGGCAATTCTCTTGTGTGTGAGGAATTCCATGAAGCTTTTCCAGCAAATGCTGGTGGCTCCTGCTGTCCTTGGCCTTCTGGCCACCGGCGTCAATGCCGCCGAGCTCAACATCAATGGTGTTTCTGATTACGCGGCTTCCGCTGATCAGGTCACCAGCGTCTCCCAATTCTCCGACGTCTACCCCACCGACTGGGCCTATCAGGCTCTGGCTGGTCTGGTTGAGACCTACGGCTGCGTTGCCGGTTACCCCAACGGCACCTTTCGTGGCAACCGTGCCATGACCCGCTACGAAGCGGCTGCCATCCTGAACGCTTGCCTCGACCGCGTCACCGAAGTGACCGACGAGCTGCGTCGCCTCATGGCTGAGTTCGAATCCGAGCTGGCCATTCTCAAGGGTCGCGTTGACGGCCTGGAAGCCAAGGTTGGCGAACTAAAAGCAACTCAGTTCTCCACCACCACCAAGCTCAAGGGCAAATCCACCTTCATTTTGGGTGCAGTCGATTCTGAAGGCGCTCCTGCTACTGGCGGTGAGGCCGTTACTTTCCAGTACGACACACGCATTGGTCTGAAAACCTCCTTTACTGGAGAGGACTTACTGTTTACGCGTATCCGCGTTGGCAATAACGACGGGGATGTCTTTGCCGAGGGCCTGACCAAGCTTGATACAGCCGGTAAGGATGGCGACACCCTTGAGTTGGACCGTCTCTACTACAAGTTCCCTGTTAGCGACGAGATCACCGCAGTTGTTGGCCCATTGGCACGCAACACTGAGATCCTGGGTATGAAGCCCACCGCTTACACAGTTAAGACCCTGAATATGTTCGGCGGTCAGTTTGGTGCTGGCAACGTCTACAACAAGTCAACAGGTTCTCTTGTTGGTGCTGCTTGGAAGCAATCTGTTGAGAAGGGTGAGCCTCGCCTGAGTGCTTCCTTGAGCTACGTCGCCGAAGAAGGTGATGAGTCAGATGCTGGCATCCTCACTGGTGAGAGCGAAGGTTCTGTCCTTACTCAAATTGGTTACGGCACTAAGAAATGGGGTGCTGCATTCGCCTACCGCTACGGCCAATGTGGTTCTTCACAGGGAACCGGACTCGCTGGCGGAGCAGCCTGCTCAGCCATTCAAGGGCTAAATGTTGATTCGAACAATTTCGCAATCAACGGTTTCTGGAAGCCTGAAGAGACTGGCGCGATTCCTTCTATTAGCGCTGGCTATGGATTCTCTAACTACGAAGGCGTAGCTGTCGAGAGCACTGCGTCTTGGATGGTTGGATTCCAGTGGGACAAAGTTCTCGATAGCAAGCACGCCTTTGCAGTCGCTTTCGGGGCTCCGAATTATGTTGTCAACCAAGCGGGTAATGACCCCGAAGCTGCAGAAATCGCCTGGGAAGCAGCTCTCAAGCTGAAGATGGGTCGTTTCACAGTTATCCCTGCTGTCTTCTACTTGCCTGAACAAACTCAGGGCGCTGCAGACGATTCTCAGTTTGGTGGTGTTGTCCAGACAGTGTTCAAGTTCTGATCCCTTGGCCTGACTTTTGTTGGGCCTTCAGAACGCCTCTCCTTACACACTCACATAGCCCTCACACTGTGGAGGGCTTTTTTTATTGCCCATCTGCGGGCAAGCTGCAGCAATGAGCATTGCTCCTGACATCACAGCCTTGATTGGTGGCACGCCCCTGGTGCGGTTAAACCGGCTTCCTAAGGCCTGTGCTTGTCAGGCTGAAATTCTGGCCAAATTGGAGAGTTTTAACCCGTCAGCCTCTGTTAAAGACCGCATTGCCAGCGCCATGGTGCTGGAGTCGGAGCAGGACGGCACGATTGTTCCCGGCCGAACAGTTTTGGTGGAACCCACCAGTGGTAACACCGGGATCGCCCTGGCCATGGTGGCCGCCGCCCGTGGTTACCGGTTGATTCTCACCATGCCCGATACGATGAGTACCGAGCGTCGGGCCATGCTGAGGGCCTACGGCGCCGAGCTACAGCTGACCGATGGTGCCCAGGGCATGAATGGGGCGATTGCTTTAGCGAAGCAGTTGGTTGCGGAGATTCCAAATGCCTATCTGCTGCAGCAATTCGATAATCCTGCCAATCCAGCTGTGCATGAACGCACCACAGCTGAGGAGATCTGGCGCGATACCGAAGGCCAGATTGATGCCTTTGTGGCCGGAGTAGGCACCGGCGGCACGATCACCGGTTGTGCCCGTCTTCTGAAACAGCGTCAGCCGCAGCTCCAGGTCATTGCTGTTGAGCCTGAGGCCAGTGCGGTTCTTTCAGGGAAGCCGCCTGGTGCTCATCGCATCCAGGGGATTGGGGCTGGTTTTGTACCCGAGGTGTTGGAGTTGGAACGAATTGATTCGATCTTCACAGTGAGCGATGAGGAAGCGATGCAGGTGGGTCGCCGATTAGCCAAGGAGGAAGGTTTGCTTTGTGGTGTCAGCAGTGGAGCGGCCATGGCAGCGGCCCTGCGGGTGGGCCAGGACCCTGCGATGGCTGGCAAAAGGGTGGTGGTGATTTTGGCTAGCTATGGCGAGCGATACCTTTCCACTCCGATGTTCAGTGCCGCGTCGCAGCTTCCAGCCCGGAGGGATGGTCAGCTGTGAGCGATCCGTATGCAGTTCTCGGTGTCAGCAGCACCGCCAGCAACGCTGAGATCAAAGCGGCATACCGTCAGCTGGTGAAACAGCACCATCCCGATGCTGGCGGTGATGATCAGAAGATTTTGGCCCTCAATGCCGCTTGGGAAGTGCTTGGAGATGCCGAGTGTCGTAGGGCTTTTGATCGATCGCGGCCTCAACCTGTTAGAGCTGCATCCCAGACGGATCTGCGCCGAGCCAGCCGTGCTCATGATCGTGCTGTAGCTGCGGACGATGCCCTGCTGGAGTGGCTGCGGCGGGTTTACGCCCCCATTGATCGAATGCTCGGTGAGGTGATCAATCCCTTCCCCAAGCAACTCAAGGCACTGTCAGCTGATCCTTATGACGACGAGTTGATGGAAGCGTTCTGCAGCTATCTCGAGGCGAGCCGCCGGCGGATGGACAAGGTCAAGCAATTGTTCCAGTCGTTGCCTACGCCTGCCTCGGCCCGTGGCTTCGGCCTGAGTCTCTATCACTGCCTGTCAGAAGTGGAAGACGCTCTGGTGGAGCTGGAGCGGTACACCATGGGCTACGTGGATGGCTACTTGCACGATGGTCGCGAGATGCTGCTGGAGGCGAAGCAGCGTCGCAAGCGACTGCAGGATGAACGGCGTCGGTTGGAGATTGTGTGAAATACGCAGGTGAGGGACTTGGAGGCATTGCGCAGCCTGCTGTCCGTGTATCACCCCGGGCAAACCGCATTACTGCGGGAGATTTGAAAAAGTTGACTCTTTTTTGCCACCTAAAGAATCTCAGTGGTTTGATTTCGGTAGACATTCGGCTCATCCCGCCCAGTAAAACGTGAGTTTCAGTAACCGTCAGCTGGTGGAGCAGGACTTGGATCATGCGTCGGTTCAGGAACAGGCTTCCAGCTGATCCATCCTCAGCCATACATCCGGCACCGGACGGTTCCAGCGCACCTGGCCGTAGTCCCCTTTCACAACCAGCAGCTCGCCGGGGCCTTCAAAGATGTAATCAGGGGCCGTGGGGTCGCTTGCGCCAGCCTCAAGGCTGGCGCTGTAGGCGGCTCTCTTCACCTTGACCAAGGCGCCTTTGCGCAGCGCAGCAGGCTTGGCCTTGGCGGGGGCAGCGGCGTCGGATTCGGCCATGGCAGAGGTTGGTGATAACAACAGGCTAAAACCAATCGCTCACGAACCCCCTTAGCCTCCCAGCCGCACCACCCCCGCTTTCATGCGTCTGCTGCTGTTTGGCTGCACTGGTTTTGTTGGCCGTGAGCTCCTTCCGCTCCTGCTTGAGGCCGGCCATCAGCTCACGGTGGTCAGCCGCCGCTTGGCCCGTGGCTACGACGCTGAACGGGCAGATGGCCGACTGACCTGGATGCAGTTCGACCCCGCCAGCAGCAGCACCTGGGCCGACGCCGGGCTGTTGGATGCCCTGAACCAGGCTGATGCGGTGGTCAACCTGGCGGGGGAACCGATTGCCGAGAAGCGTTGGACCGCGACCCACCGGCAGCTGATAAAAACCAGCCGTTTGGAGACGACCTCTCTGTTGGTGAACGCGATCGAGGCCTGTACAACGCCACCGAAGGTGCTGGTGAATGCCTCGGCCATCGGCTTCTACGGCTCCAGCCTCGACAAGCGTTTTCTTGAATCGAGCACCCCTGGCGACGACTTCCTTGCGAGTTTGTGTGAGCGCTGGGAAGCGGCGGCTGAGGCGGTGCCTTCCGCTGTACGGCAGGTCACCCTGCGGATCGGCATCGTGCTTGCAGCCGACGGCGGTGCACTCGGAAAAATGCTTCCGGTGTTCCGCACAGGGTTTGGTGGTCCGATCGGCAGTGGCCGGCAGTGGATGAGCTGGATCCACCGCACTGACCTCTGCGCGCTGATCCTTCAATCCCTTTCGGACGAGAGCTGGAGTGGTGTGATCAATGCCGTGGCTCCTGAACCCGTCTCGATGACGGCTTTCTGCAAGCAGCTTGGACGCAGCCTGGGTCGTCCCAGTTTGTTGCCGGTGCCAGCTCCAGTGCTTCAGGTGCTTCTGGGGGACGGCGCCAAGGTGGTGTTGGAGGGCCAGCAGGTTGCTTCGGAGCGGCTTGACGGCCTGAAATTCAGCTTCCGCTACCCCGATCTGGCTTCAGCACTCGCCGCTGCCACCAGCTGAAGATGCCGCTCACCAGGGCCGCCATGATCAACAGGCTGATGGCTGGGGCGAACAGGGGTTGCCACAGCCGCTGAACCTGGTCCATCAGCCAGTCATGGCCCTGCCCCTGTTGCACCACGGCAACGGCGAAGACCCCGGCGCCGATGAACACCAGCAGCACATTCCCCATCAGCAGGCGGTCGAGCCAGCGTTTCCAGGCCGGTTCAGGCGGCGCACTCATGCAAGCAGTGAGCAAATGGCTGTCGCCATTCTCGGGCCTCCACCAGCGTCCCAGAGTCGCCATTTGGCCTCCTTTTTGCATTGCTGTTGCAAGTCAGGATCCCGTCGCGCACGATCCAGCAGAGCCATGGCCAGCTCCGCTGTTCCCTCCAAAGCCTCACGGCTGCCACTCTCCCTGTCGGCACAGAACACCGTGGGGCCGAGCAGGCGCCGTTGGGCTTCAGCGAATGCTGCTGTGAATTGAGGCCCTTGGCCAGGCACCTCCAGCACCGGTTTGGCCAGGCCAACGGCTTGCTAGATGGCGGTGCCTGCCATGCCAATCACCAGATCACTCTGTTGCAGCACGGCACGGAAGGCCCCGCGGCAAACGTTGATCCCCCGGGCCCCCTCACGTTCCAGCACGCCGTTCTTCAAGTGCCAACCGCATCGTTCGCTCAGCCGCCGCAAGCTGTCGTCATCGAGGCTGGGCACGAGGGCCAGATCCACGTTGCAGCAAACTGTGTTGGGCAGCAGCTCGATCAGCCGCAGCAACAGCTGAAGGTTCTGTTCCAGTTCCGGTCGGCGGCTGCCGGGCTGCAGACCGATGCGTGGCGTTCTGCTGGGCGGCGGGGTGGCCGCTGTGAGCACCGAATCCATGAACGGATTGCCCAGGAAGGTCACCGGCCGTTGCAGTTGTCTGCTGAGGTCTTCGGCGGTGCGTTGATCGCGGCTGTACACCGCTTTGAAGCGGCGGCTTTTCAACAGAGCAGCGCAGGGCCAGGGGAGCCGCAGCGTCCCTTCGTAGTGGCTGGAGTAGGCCACCAGGTAGGTCGCCACCGGGCGTTGGCTGAGCTATGCCGCGATCACAGGGATCACATCCCCCACCACCAGGATCAGATCGAAGCGAAGCCGGTACCGCATCAGACGCATCAGGCGTCGGAGCAGATACAGCACTTGCCCTTGAGCGATCTCGGTGAGGCGGCCGCGAAGGCTGGTGTAGCCAATACCGCCGGTGCTGAATTCGTGGCTGCGTCCCAGCAGTGGCACCCCGGCTTTTTGGTAGGCGCTGCCAAGGCCCACCAGAGGAAGCGCTTGCACGTTATGGCCCTGCTGCTGAAGCTCCTGGGCCAGCAGGGCGTCGGAGAGGTCTTCGCCGTGGCCATCGCTCAGTAGCAGGATGCGTGCCATCGCCGGGCTGCCCATCACCACATCCAGGTGCTCGGATCCGGAATGCCGTTGGCGCGTCTGGCCAGTTGCAACCGTCGCGCTTCGCTGGCCAGGCGTTCCTGCCGCAGTTGAGTCGAACGATCTGCTGGAGGCCGCACGCGAACCTGGGACGGCAGACGGGTGATTGTCCAGGTGGCTGTCATGCAGTGTTTGTCAGGCAGTAGCTGTCATGCAGAGCGTCCGTTGTGATCAGAGCTCAAGCCAGGCTTTCACTTTTTCGAGGGCCTTCCAGCCGGGTTTGCGCTCAAGCCCGTCGGCGATCGAGGCCTTGAGTTCGCCGGACACCTCTGGGGCCAGGGTCATCACCTGCTGGACCACCTGGATGTGGTCACGCACACCTTTTGATTGGGTTTCCAGCAAGGCCAGGCTCAGATTGATCCTGGCCTGGGGGTCTTGGCCGTTGAGTCTCACGGCGAAACGTGCCGACCGCAGCGCCTCCTCCGGTTGGTCGCAAAGCAGCTGCAGCCAGGCGAGGCAGGTCCAGCCCGCCGATTGGCGAGGAGCGGCTTCAACGATGCGGGCGAAATCAGGGAGCACCTCTTCGGCCGCTGCGCCGTCCTGATATCGGGCCATGGCCTGCTCAAACAGGTTGTCCTGGGAAGTCTCCATCAACGGGGAGAGGGCAGTGATCTCACCTCAGATTCCCACGTGGCTTCGCTCACACGGCGAAGGAACTGCCGCAGCCACAGGTCTGGCTGGCGTTGGGGTTGGTGAAGTTGAAGCCACCACCGATCAGAGCAGTGCTGAAGTCCAGCTGCATTCCGTAGATGTAAAGCAGGCTTTTGGGATCACAGATCACCCGGAAGCTCTGACCATCAGCCGCCATGTACTCGTAGGTCTCGTCGTCGTCGAGGGTGTCTGAGGCGGGCACGAAATCCATCGTGTAGCTCATGCCGCTGCAGCCCCCAGACCGCACCCCGACGCGCAGCACCTGGTTCTCACCCTGTTCACCACACAGCTTGGCCAGCTGCTGCATCGCCGGTTCGGTGATCAGGATGCCCTTGCCGTCCTTGGCGGTATGGGCCGGCGCGGTCTCGGGGGTGGAAGTCATGGTCAACGCAGGCTCGTGCTCTCACTCTATGAACGCTCATACATAGAGTCGCCATAGTTGACCAGATCTTGTGCGGGTCGCGATCGTTGGTTCCGGCCTCGCCGGCCTCTCCGCTGCAGTGGACCTCGTGGATGCGGGCCATGAGGTGAATCTCTATGAAGCCCGTCCCTTCATGGGAGGCAAGGTAGGTAGCTGGGTGGATGAGGGAGGCAATCACATCGAGATGGGGTTGCACGTTTTCTTCTTCAACTACGCCAACCTCTTCGCCCTGATGCGCAAGGTGGGAGCGTTTGAGAACCTCCTGCCCAAGCAGCACACACACCTGTTCGTGAACAAAGGGGGCGACCTGCGCGAGCTGGATTTCCGCTTCCCCATTGGCGCACCCTTCAACGGCCTCAAGGCGTTCTTCACCACACCGCAGCTCAGCTGGATCGACAAGCTGCGCAATGCCCTGGCCCTGGGGACCAGCCCGATCGTGCGCGGCCTGGTGGATTACGAGGGGGCGATGCGCACCATCCGAGCCCTCGACTCCGTCAGTTTTCAGGATTGGTTTGTCGGCCATGGCGGCAGTCCCGAAAGCATCCGGCGGATGTGGAATCCCATTGCCTATGCCCTGGGCTTCATCGACTGCGAGGCCATCTCCGCCCGCTGCATGCTCACCATCTTCATGATGTTTGCGGCCAAGACGGAAGCCTCCAAGCTCAATCTGCTCAAAGGATCACCCCACCGCTGGCTCACGGGTCCGATCCTCGATTACATCCAGCAGCGTGGAGGCAAGTTGCATCTGCGTCACCGGGTGAAGCAGGTGGACTTCAGCGAGGGTGCCTCTCCCGAGATCACTGGCCTGCAGTTGGGCACGCCCGAAGGAGACATTCGTGTTGAGGCTGATGCCTATCTGGCCGCTTGTGATGTGCCCGGGATTCAGAAGCTGCTGCCCGAGGCCTGGAACCGTTATCCCCAGTTCAAGGCGATTCATCAGCTGGAGGCCGTACCCGTGGCCACCGTCCAGCTCCGCTACGACGGCTGGGTGACCGAGCTCGGTGATGCCCAGGAAGCCCAGCGCCGGGACGTAGCGACACCCACGGGGCTCAACAACCTGCTGTATACGGCTGATGCCGATTTCAGCTGTTTTGCCGATCTGGCCCTGGCCAGTCCTGAGGATTACCGCAAGGAGGGAGAGGGCTCTCTGCTCCAATGCGTGCTCACCCCTGGTGATCCTTGGATTCCCAAATCGGTGGATGAGATTGTGGCCCACACCGACCGTCAGGTGCGCGAGCTGTTCCCCTCGGCCCGCAACCTCAAGCTCACCTGGAGCAACGTGGTGAAGCTGGCTCAGTCGTTGTATCGCGAAGCCCCGGGCATGGAGCCTTACCGCCCTGAGCAGCGCACGCCGATCCCTAATTTCTTCCTGGCCGGCAGCTACACCCGCCAGGACTACATCGATTCGATGGAGGGGGCCACGATGAGCGGTCATCTGGCGGCAGCGGCCATCCTCGATCAGCCGGTGAAGCTGGCCACCAACGCGGCGGTGGCCTGATGGGACGCTGGCTGGAACACACGGTCACCTCCGAGGTGCAGGCCCCGGCCGCCAAGGTCTGGGAGGTCTGGAGTGATCTCGAGGCGATGCCCCGTTGGATGCGCTGGATTGAGTCGGTCAAGCCCCTCGACGACCCTGATCTCACCGATTGGACCTTGGCGGCACAGGGCTTCCGCTTCAGCTGGAAGGCCCGGATCACCCAGCGGGTTGAAGCCCAGCAACTGCACTGGGAATCAGTGGGTGGCCTGCCCACCAAGGGCGCCGTGCGCTTTTACCCCGAAGCCGACGACCGCACTGTGGTCAAGTTGAGTGTGACCTACGAATTGCCGCGGGTCTTGGCACCACTCATGGAACCCAGCATCCTGGGGGGCATCGTGACCAAGGAGCTCCAGGCGAATCTTGACCGTTTCCGTGACCTGGTGGAAGCAGGCGGCTAAGCACTGGCTTGCCCCCTTTGCTGTGTTGGTGGTCGTGGGGGGCTGTGGTGGTGAAACGCCAACGGCTACGGCACTGCTTCCCGTTCCAGTGAAACCTGTGCCGCTGCCGGAAACGTCACCGCCGCCGGCCCCACCGATTGGCTTGACTCCTCTGCCTTCGGCTGAGGAGGTGCAGCAGGCTGACCCCGGCGGCCGGGCGGATCCCTTTGCTCCTCTTGTTGGTGTGGAGGCTGCGGATGCTCAGGATCCCGCGACTGGCCTCGCCCTGACTGGCGTTTTGTTGGTGGGAGATCAGAAATGAGCCATCGTGACCACCCCCAACGGCAGCGGTGTGATCTGTGTGGGCGCAGAGGGCCGCTGCGGCGCGGATGCTCCGCTGTTGCTGCCTACTGGATGGTCGGTGCTCAGTATCGATGTGGCGCGCGGTTGCATTCGCTTCGCGCTGAACGATGAACCTCAGGATCCCTTCTGCATCGCCTGAGCGCAGGCTTCGGCTAACCCTTCGAGATCGTGGGGGTCGGCCTCGGCATCCACCCGGCCGAAGCATTGGCGGCAGCTGCGACTGGTCTGGGGGCCGATTGAAACCAGCTTCACTTCCTCCAAACGTTCAGCCCAGCCTGGGCCGAAGCGCTTTTCCAGCAGCTGCGCGGTGTGCTCCGCTGTCTTCCCGCTGCTGAAGGCGATGGCATCAACGTCACCTTCCTCCAGGGCGGTCGCTGTTGGCTCCGGCATCGTGGCAGGGCAGCCCGACTCGTAGGCCGCCACTTCCACCACACGCACCCCGGCTTCACCGAAGGCGTCCGCCAGCAGGGTGCGACCACCGCTTTGCACCCGTGGAAGGAGCATCTTGAGCCCCCAGCCCGACACCGGGAAGTGATCGATCAAGCTGTCGGCCACGAAGCTCGGAGGCACGAAATCAGTGGCCGCCCCAAGGTCGTCCAGCACCTGCGCCGTTTTGCGGCCCACCGCGGCAATCTTGAGACTGGCGGGGCGTCTGGCCAGGCAACGGCCAAGGCGTTGCAGCCGCTGTTCCACGGCCTGCACGCCATTGGCACTGGAGAACACCAGCCAGTGAAAGCTCTCCAAGTCCTCGAGGGCGTCATCCAGAGGACCCCAGTGGTCGGGTGGTCCGATCACCAGGGCAGGGAGATCCAGCACCGTCGCCCCCCGCTGCTCCAGCAGCTGGCGCGCGGCTCCCAGTTGGTCGGCCGCGCGGGTGACAACCACCGTTCGGCTTTGCAAGGGCTGGCTCAAGAGACAGCCTCCCCGTCCAGTTTCACAACCCCCTCCACCCTTTCGCGCAGCTGATTAGCAGCGTCAGCGTTTCCCTGAGCCTGAAGCAGGTTGATGGCGCGGATGAAGCTGCCGCGTGCGGCGTCGATGTTGCCGCCCAACAACTGGGCCACGGCATTGTTCTGATGGCACTCAGCGTTGTTGGGATCCAGGCTGAGGGCGCGCCCGTAGGCCTCCAAGGCCGCGGCGAGGTCGCCGCGCCTCCGCTGCATCAGCCCCAGGTTGTACCAGGAGAGGGCCACTTCAGGTGCCCGCTGGGCGGCGGTTTGGGTGAGGCTGATCGCTTCCTCCAGGTTGCCCTGGTCCATCAGTCGAGCCGCCAGGTTGAGGCGGGCTCCAAGACTCACCCGAGTGTCCAAGGGAATCTCCAGGGCTTGTCGGTAGCAGTTCACCGCCTTGTCGGGATCACTGGGGGTCAGGGCCAATCCCAGGTGCAGCAGCAATTCATACCGTTCGGCACCGGCTAAACCGCACTGCTTCAGGCCGTTTTCCAGCAAGGGAATGGCGTCTTCGTTCTTGCCCTCACTGATCAACAGCCCCCCGAGCTTGGCGCTGGCGTAGGGATCACCGGGACGCTCCTGCAGATCAGCCTCCATGGCCTGCCGCAGCCGATCGGCCTTGTCGCTGCCCGCCAGCAGTTCCGGTCGGTAGCCGTCATGGAGGATTGCCGGCTCACTGCAATCGGCGATGCGCCATCGGGGTTCGGCGTCCAGCAGGGTGCGAACGCTGTCGTCGATCATCGAGTGGTACGGCCGGCTCCACCGGATCGCTGGGTGGCGGCGGAACAGACGACTGACGCTGGAATAGGGCGCCATGGCAGCCCCCACCTCGTAGCGCAGCAGGTTGATCACCAGCACATCGGGCTGGGCCATCAACGCCTTCAGGGCTGGGATGGCCTCGGGGCGCAGTTGTTCATCGGCGTCCAGCACCAGCACCCAGTCGCCGTTGAGAAACTCCAGGGCCTGGTTGCGGGCTGGGGCGAAGTCCCCCGGCCAGGGAATCTGCTCAACCCGGGCTCCGGCCGCTTCGGCGATGGCCACCGTCGCATCGGTGGAGCCGGTGTCCACCACCACCATCTCGTCGGCGAAGCCCTGCACGGAGCACAGGCACTCCCCGAGACGCGCCTCTTCATCGCGCACGATCATCGAGAGGCTGAGCATGGCCGGCCGGCTTGAGGTTGGCGCGAGGTTAAGTGCGGTTGGCCAGTGCGGTTGGTTGGTGGTGGTCAGTCGGTGAACGCACCGCTGTTGCCGGTCGGCGTCGCGCTGGGGAACAGTTCGGTGAGTACTTGGCGTTGGGCTTCCTGCATTTGGCCGGCGGAATAGGCGGCAGGGCAACTGCTGGGCAGAAGGGGCTTCAGGCTGTCCCAGAGGTAAGGGCTGCCGTAGACCACGACTCCGACCAGCCGGTTGAGAGCGATCAGTTGCTTGATCGCTGCGGCCCAGGGTTCTTGGGCATCCCGTCCGGCGCGGAAGGGGTTGCCCCGCAGGAACAGCTGCAGCAGCACCGCTCCATCGCCGAGGCGGTCCATCGCCAGGGGCGCATCCGCTTGGCCGCTCCAGGGCGATAGCCCTTCGCCATGAAGCACGATTGAGCGAAATCCTTGTGCTTCAGGAGTGCGCAGCGCCGGGGACCAGCCGCTGAGGGCGGCTGCGCTGGGCACCATGGCATCCACGCGCACCAGGTTGATTCCTTCTTGTGGAAGAACCTTTGCCTCGCCGACCGTGATGCTGTGGCGCACCAGCTCAGCCTCAAGGGCTTGCTCGTCTGCGCTGACGATCGGACCAGTGGCTGTGCTGGTGGGGATTGATGCCAGGGCGTGGGCCCGGCGCTGCAGGCTCTCGTCCAACCGCTCGAGGCACAGCCTTCCACTGCTGAAACCGTCGCAGAGACCATCGATGGCGGCATCCGCATCCGCCGGCATCAGGATCAGGTCGGCCCCGGCTTCAAAGGCCAGCACAGCTGCTTCGGCGGCGCCGTGCCGTGCGCTGATCGCTTCCATCACAAGGGCATCGGTTACCACCAGACCGTTGAACCTCATCTGGCGCCGCAGCAAATCGGTGATCACGGCTTTGGAGAGGGTGGCGGGCTGCTGCGGATCCAATTCCGGCAGCACCAGATGGGCCGTCATCACGCTCTCCACACCGGCAGTAATGGCGGCCTGAAAGGGCGGAAGTTCGATCTGCTCCAGCCGTTCGCGGCTGTGGGGCAGCACCGGTAGGTCCAGATGGGAGTCGCTGGTGGTGTCGCCATGGCCGGGAAAGTGCTTGGCGCATCCGAGCACCCCCGCTTGCTTGAGCCCCCGCTGGAACGCCACCGCCAGGGCACTGGCAGTCTTGGAATCCTCGCCCCAGGCCCGCACATTGATCACAGGGTTGGCGGGGTTGTTGTTGACGTCGCACACCGGCCCCAAGACCCAGTTCAGGCCACAGCGGCGGGCCTGTTCGCCGGTGCAGCGGCCATAGCGCTCACTCAAATCCAAGGCCAGCTCGGGCTCCCGCTGGTGGAGTCGCCCGAGGGCCAGGGGCGGCACCAGCCAGCTGGCCCCTTCGAAGCGCTGGCCAACGCCTTCTTCAACGTCCGCGCAGACCAGCAACCGCTGCTCACTCCAGCCCTGCAGTTGCTGGGTGCGTTGTTGCAGCTCAACAGCGCTGCCCCCCAGCAGGATCACGCCACCAACACCGTCCCGCAGCAGGCGCTGCAGTTCTCTGTTTGGAAGCTCCCACTGCGGGTAGCGACGCTGCTGGTCGCTCAGATGACCACTGGCCCGCATCACCAGCAGTTCCGCTACGCGGCGCCGCAGGCTTTTAGCGGGCCGGCTGTTCATCACTGCCTGGCTGTTGATCACTCCCGGGTGGAATTTCGCCCCGCTGCTGCCGTTCGTCTTCGAGGCGATTCAGCAGTCCAAGCACTGAGGTGCCGCGTTCCAGACCCCGATCCAGCTGGAACACCACTTCGGGGGCGCGTCGCATCTGCAGCCGACGCCCCAGTTCTCCCCGCAGGAAGCCGCTGGCAGCTTGAAGCCCCTCGAGCACCTGGTCGCGTTCCTGAGCTTCCCCAAACACGCTCACGAAGATCTTGCAGTGCTGCAGATCGCCGGACACTTCCACTTCGGTGATGCTCACCATGCCTTGGTGCACCCGTTCATCACGGATGCCGTTGATCAACAGTTCGCTGACTTCTTTGCGGATCAGGGCGGCCACCCTCTCCACTCGACGCCCCTGTGCCATCACGCCATCGGTGCTGAATTCACCATGGCACGCAGCACCAAGGTGAGGCTGATTCCACCGCTGATCAAGGCGCCGATCAAGGCCACAGCCGTGACGGGATTGCTCCGGCGTGCGGCCAGCGGTTCGGCGACGGAGTTCATCACCCCGAGGGTGAAGGCGATCAAGTAACGGGGGTAACGGGAGACGTTGAGGAAAAACTCCCGCATGGTTCTGGCGTGCTTGCAAATCTGCTGGCTACTCTGCCGGGCCCATGGCTGTTTTGGACATGTTGGATCTGCATCAATTCCGCCATTCCGCGTTTTGTCTCAAGGTGCGGATGGTGTTGCAGGCCAAGGGGCTGAGTTTCCGCACCGTGGAGGTGCCCCCCGGTGTCGGCCAGGTGGCTGTGTTCCGGCTGTCTGGCCAACGGCAGGTGCCCGTGCTGGTGGATGGGGATCAGGTCATTGCCGACTCCAGCGCCATCGCGCTGCATCTGGATCAGCGGGAGCCGGAGCCTGCACTGATTCCCACCGATCCGCGCCAGGCTGCCCAGGTGCATCTGCTGGAGGACTGGGCCGATACCACCCTGGCCATGGCGGGTCGCTCCTCTTTGGTGCAGGCCGCGGCACTGGACCCCGAGCTTCGGGTTGCTCTGCTGCCCGACGATCTGCCCGACCCCGTGCGTTCGGTGATGGGCGTGATCCCTGGCGGTTGGGTCAGCAACATCACCGAACTGGTCAACCAGAAGGAGCGCGCCGAGCTGCTGGCCAGCCTGGAGCAGTTGGCCTCATCCGTGCAGACCAGCCCTTGGTTGGTGGGGGACAGCATGACCATTGCCGACATCGCCGTTGCCGCTCAGTTGTCGTTGCTGCGCTTCCCCTCTTCGGCGGGAGCAGCCCTGGCCGGTAAAGGTGTGCCTGGGCTGAGCGATCACCCCAAACTGCAGCCCCTGTTCCAGTGGCGCGACCAGATCGAACTCAAATTGATGGAGCGGACCCTGGAAGAGGTGTGAAGCGCAATCGGTAGTGGTGGTGGGCGATGGCCTGATCTCGCAGGCTCTCGCCCGGCGAGGAGTAGCGCCCTTGCCATTGCTCGGCGCAGATGTCCTTACCGCAGCGGTTGTAGCGGCTCAGGGTTTCGATTCGGCTCAGCCGCGGCGGTCCGGGCGCATGCAGGATCTGCAACACCAATTCATCGGCCAGGAAGATGTCGGTGCTCGGGCTCTCCTGGCGGCGGCCCGTCACCGTGGTCTCGAGATAGAGATCTCCCTTGAGTCGGGCAATCTGGCGGTTGGCGGAATCGGGGTCTTCTTCCACCTTCAGCAGTTGCTCGCCAAGCAGGGCACGACCGATGGCCGTGGCGTTGAAGCTGCGATCGCCCACAAGTCGACCGCGCTGGTCGGCTTGAAATCGTGCTTGATGCAGCAGCGGTGGATCGTCTGGGGCATCGAGATCAATGCTCTCCACCTGCCAAAGCCCGGCAAACCAGTCGGGGTAAATCAGGTCGTCCCGATTTGAGGGCCGCGGCAACGGTGCCGGCAGGCTCCAGTCGGGCCAGTTGTTCAACCGCTGCTCAAGACCTGTCTGGGCCCAGGCGGGGCCGCCACTGAGCAGGATGGTGAGGCTGATCAGCAGCATCCACAACCGCCGTTCCATGTCTGATCCCCTGATCCGTGCCCTTGATGACTATGTGGTGCTGGAGCCCGGCAAGCCGGAGCAGCTGCTCAGCGCTGCCGACACGTTGACATGGCTGAGCGGTTGGTTGCGCAGCCTCGATCAGTTGCCGGCCGATCTGGCAGATCAACCGGATGTCGATGCAGCGGCGCAGCGGTTGATCGATACGGCCTGTGATCTGGAGATCAGCCCCGGGGTGACCTTGCAGTGGTTTGCGGTGCGGTTGGAGCCGCCCACCGCTTGAGATTCAGTCGGTTCGGCGTTGGGTCGGATCCTTCAGCAGGCTTGGCACCAGTTGCAGGATTCCGTCGGCCACGGCCTCTGGGGTTTCGTCGTTGATCACCACCGTCAGATCGGCCTCGGCATAGAGGGGACGACGCTCGTTCAACAGTGCGTTCAGAGCCGCCTCTGGATCGGCGGTTTGCAGCAACGGGCGCACGGTGCTGTCGGCGTTCAGCCGCTGCAGCAATTGATCGGGCACCACATCGAGCCAGATCACGATGCCGCTGTGGAGCATTCCCCAGTTCTCCGGCTGGGTCACCACACCGCCACCTGTGGCCACCACCAGCGAGTGGCGCTGACTGATCGCACTGAGCACCTGGCTCTCCAGGCTGCGGAAGCCCGCTTCGCCATCCCGATCAAAGATGTCCGGGATGCTGCAGCCCGCCGCCTGTTCGATCACGGCATCGGCATCCACAAAGCCATAGCCCAGGCGTTCGGCCAGGGGGCGGCCCGTGCTCGTCTTGCCGCTGCCCATCATTCCCACCAGATAGATGCTGCGCCCGGCAAGACGCTGCTTGAGGGTGGGGGTGGAATCCGCCATGACTCGGAAACGGCAATAGCTCATTAGGATGCCTCGCGGCCGGAACGTCACATGACTGAAACGAAGTCACAAGCACGGCACGGCCAAGGTCGTGGTTGTGTCATCACCAGGAGGGCCTGTTTCAGTGCCAGCCATCGCTATTGGCTGCCAGAACTGTCTGCCGATGACAACGCCGCCCGCTTCGGGCCCTGCGCTTTGGCTCCTGGCCATGGGCACAACTACGAGTTGATTGTCTCCATGGCTGGTGGTCTGGACGCCGACGGCATGGTGCTCAACCTCTCGGAGGTGAAGCACGCCATCCGCAACGAGGTGACTGGCCAGCTCGA
This sequence comes from Synechococcus sp. N5, assembly GCF_900473925.1. Lineage (NCBI taxonomy): Bacteria > Bacillati > Cyanobacteriota > Cyanophyceae > Synechococcales > Synechococcaceae > Synechococcus > Synechococcus sp. N5. Next base: position 18,936 of record NZ_UCNI01000002.1, read on the forward strand.
TTTCCGCTTCCTCAATGAGGCCTGGCCGGAATTTGACGTTGCTACCCCTGAAGGGTGCCTCCCCACCACCGAGGCCCTGGTGCGGGTGATCTGGCAGCGCCTCAGCCCCCATCTGCCGATCACGGCGCTGCGCCTCTACGAACAACCGGGCCTTTGGGCCGACTACCTCGGACATCCCATGGACGCCTTCCTCACCATCCGCACCCACTTCGCCGCCGCTCACCGACTGGCCCGTCCGGAACTCAGTCAGGAAGAGAACGAAGCGATCTACGGCAAGTGCGCCCGTCCCCATGGCCATGGCCACAACTACTTGGTGGACGTGACTGTGCGCGGTCAGATCGATCCCCGCACCGGCATGGTCTGCGACCTGTCTGCCTTGCAGCGTCTGGTTGATGATCTGGTAGTCGAGCCCTTCGACCACACTTTCCTCAACAAGGACGTGCCCTTCTTCGAGGAGTGCGTGCCCACGGCTGAGAACATTGCCCTGCACATCGCTGATCGTCTTTCCAGTCCGATCAAGGCCATCGGCGCCAGCTTGCACAAGGTGCGCCTGCAGGAGAGCCCGAACAATGCAGCCGAGGTGTACGCCGAAGCACCGCAACTGGAGATGTCCCCAGCTGCTCTTGATGCCGTGGCTGCCGTCTGATCGACGGCTTGATGCCCCGACGCTCCGCTCCATCACGCCCTTTCGTGCGGTTGGTGCTGGCCATCAGCCTTGATGGTCGCTTGGCACCGCCGGTAGGGGGTGCTGCCCAGCTGGGGGGTGAGGGTGACCGTCGCGCCCTGGAGCATGCGCTTGCCTGGGGGGATGCCTGCCTGATCGGTGCCGGAACCCTGCGGGCCCATCAGTGCACCTGCTTGATCCGCAGCCCTCAGCTGCTTGAGCAACGCCGAAGCGAGGGGCGAACCGAGCAGCCGGCCGCTGTGGTGGTGAGCCGATCCCCTGACTTCTCAAGCGCCTGGCGGTTTTTTAATCAGCCGCTGCAACGTTGGCTGCTGGCTCCTGAACCTGTGGATCAAGGTTTTGATCGTTGGTTCCCTTTGGCTCCAACCTGGCCGGAGCGGCTCCAGGCGCTTGGAGCGGCTGGGATTCAGCGTCTGGTGCTTCTGGGTGGCGCCCAGCTCAGCGCCGATCTGTTGCAAGCCGATTGCGTCGATGCCCTCCAGCTCACCTTGGTGCCCCAGCTCTTGGGCGGCCGCTTCAGTTGGTTGCCTTGCACCAATGCGCCGTTGCCAGCTGCCTTGGCGCAACCGGGTGCTTGGCAGTCCGAAGGTGCTGAGGACATCGGAGACGGTGAGTGGCTGGTTCGCTACCGACGGATCCGATCTGGTTAAGGTCGTCGCACAAGGGCCTAAGGCACCGTCGCCATGACGTCACTCACGGCTCGCTGGCATCGCTCCATCAACGAAATACCGGAGCAGCAGTGGAACAGCCTGGTTGGAGACGCAGCGATCCCCTTCTACCGCTGGAGTTGGCTGGAGGCCTTGGAAAGCTCCGGAAGCATCATCCCCGAGCAGGGCTGGCAGCCCCTGCATCTGGCCCTCTGGCGTAATGACATCCCGATTGCGGTGGCTCCGCTGTTTCTCAAGGGCCACAGCTATGGCGAGTTTGTGTTCGACCAGACCTTTGCCCGGCTGGCGGCGGATCTGGGGCTCCGCTACTACCCCAAGCTCCTGGGCATGAGTCCGTTCAGCCCAGTGCTGGGTTACCGCTTCCATGTGCGATCTGGAGAAGATGAAGCTCTGCTCACCCGGGAGTTGCTGCGGGCGATCGATCGCTTCTGCGAACAGAACGGCATCCTCAGCTGCAATTTCCTCTACGTGGATCCGCAGTGGCGGACCCTGGCGGAGGACGCCGGCTGTGCCGCCTGGCTGAACCAGCAGAGCCTGTGGAGCCGCGGCGACGACCAGACGTTTGAGGATTACCTCAAGGGTTTCAATGCCAACCAGCGCCGCAACATCAAGCGGGAACGCAAGGCTGTGGCCAAGGCCGGGATCACCGTGACACCCCTCAGCGGCGACCAGCTGGATCTGCCGCTGTTGCAATCCATGCATCGCTTCTACGAGCAGCACTGTGCTCGCTGGGGACCATGGGGGAGCAAGTACCTGGAAGAGGGCTTCTTTGAAGCGTTGGCGCGGCTGCACCGCGATCAGCTGGTGCTTTTTTCTGCCCATCGAGGTGACCCGCGCGATCCGGTGGCGATGTCGATGTGCGTGCAGGACGGCCGACAGCTCTGGGGCCGCTACTGGGGCAGCAACGAGGAGATCGATTGTCTTCACTTCGAAGTCTGTTACTACTCTCCGATCGAATGGGCCTTGGCCAACGGCATCGTCAGCTTTGACCCTGGAGCCGGTGGCAGCCATAAACGCCGGCGAGGCTTTGTGGCCCGTCCCCACGCCAGCCTGCACCGCTGGTATCAGCCCCAGATGGATCAGTTGATCCGTGCGTGGTTGCCCAAGGGGAATGGCTTGATGCTGGAGGAGATCGAGGCGATCAATTCGGAGCTGCCCTTCAAAGCAGAACCTCCGGCCTTGGCTTTGTAGGTTGAAGTCATGACCACAACCCCGGAAGCACCGGCATCAACCGCTGCGGCGATGGATGCTCTCGATCAGCGCCTGTCCCAGCGGTTCATCGCTCTGGATCCCAGTGGCTATTTCTTGATCAAACTGGATCGTGATGCGGCCGAATTGGTGCTTGAGCACTACGGCAACACCATCGATGACAAGGGGTTGGCCCGAGATTCCGAGACCGGTGAGGTGTTGCGCTGCGACGGGGGCAATGCTCCTCGGCGCCCTTCAGCGGTTTACCGCGGCAGTACGGCCAAACAGCTGGGCATCCAGCTCACGGAAGGGGAAGCCCCACACCCGGTCAGTCGCCTCGACCATGCCCTTTATTTGGGAAGGGAGTTGCAGAAGGCTGAGCAGTGCCTGCGTGACGGCACGGTGTATGTGCAGGACTGAGGATCAGACCGGCTGCAGTTTCAGCTGTTCACAAACCCTAAGAGCAATGGCCTAAACCCATGCCGGTGTCTGATCTAATGGTGGGGACCTCCTGACTTCCAAATGGGCGTTGGCATCTATCTCGGCCTGGTTGGTTCCGGCCTTGTCACGGCTTTTGTGCTCACCAAGCTGCTGAAGGGAATCAAGCTCATCTGAGCGGTTCCAATGTCTGCGCTCCTCGCTTTCGTATCCAGAGCAAAGCCACTGCAGCGCTGAGACCACCCGTGACTGCGAAAGCCGTGGAGAGAGTGGTGAACATCACCATCAGGGCAACGATCAATCCACTCAGCCCGCCTCCGCCCAGGAAGGCGATTTGGCTGAGCCCAGCCATCCGGCCTCGCATCACCTGAGGTGAGCCGATCTGACTAATTAGGTTGCAGCTGCTCAGCAGCCCGGCTGTGCCAGCTCCGATCAGAAAGGCCATGGCCAGACTGAACACAGGCCCTGGACTACGGGCCATTCCCAGCTGGGCCACTGCGGTAATCAAGCCAAACCCTCCGAGAGTGAGGAAAGGGCGCCGGCAGAAGCGTTGGCTGTTGCGTTGCAGCACCAGCCCGCCCACGATGCTCCCGCCCGCCAGCACGCTGGTGAACAGCCCCAGATCCGTGGGATTGGGTCCCAGTTGATCGAAGGCGATCAACGGGGCCAGTCCCGGGTGATAAAACCCGATCAGACACAGGACAGCGGTGAAGCTGAGCACCCCTTGAAGGGTGCCACCGCAGTGGTGCCAGGCGTTGAGCAGGCTGGCGTCTTGCCCGCTGCTGCTGCGCACTTCCTGATCCCGATTCGGGTTGAGCAAGAACATCACACTGGCGATTGGCAGCAGGTAGCTGGCCGCATCAATGCCCAGGGCCCAGGCCGGGCCAGTGGCCGCCAGCAACAACCCGCCGATCGGGGGGCCGACCAGCTTGCCCACGTTGAAGACCACCGAAAAGCTGGTGAGGTAGCCCGCCAGCTGTTCCGGCTGCTCCACCAGGATCGAGCAGTACTTGTTGCGCGCCGTTAACTCATAGGCGCCGGCGATGCCCACCAAAAGGGTGCTGCAGAGCAGGAGCAGCACCTGGGCTGTGCCCTCCAACAGGGGGATCGCTAGGGCCCCCAGTCCAGAGGCAGTCAGCAGTGCCCATTGCGCCTGCACCAGCACCCGTTCACAGCCCACCCGGTCGGTGCGCACCCCCGCTGGACCACTCACCAGCAAGCTTGGAAGTGAAAGAGCGGCGAAGTTCAACGCCAGCACGAAGGGGTCCACGCCCTCTTGCATCAGAATCCAGCCCTTGGCGGTGATGCCGGCGAAGGACCCAGCCGTGCTCACGCCGGAGGCGATCAGAAAAAGTTGGCGTTGCTGCTCGGTCCGCAGTTTGAGAAGGGTCAACGCTGGCGTTTCGCTGCGGCCACCATGGCGCGGGCACCAACAATCCTCCCGCTGAGGTCGTAGATGTCAGCCCCTGTGATCTCCACCGGCACCAGGCTTCCCGGCGCGGCCTGTTGACCATCGGCGCCGGGTTGCACCCGCACTTCACCATCCACTTCGGGCGCAAAGCGGGCGCAGCGCCCGATCATTTCGCCCGTTTGCGGGTTGTGCTGTTCGATCAGCACGTCAACAGTGCGCCCCACCCAGCGGCTGTTGCGTTCCTCAGAAATGGGTTGTTGCAGAGCCATCAGGGCATCCTTGCGGGTTTGGGCCACCTCGGGATCGACGCGATCGGGCAGGTCCGCCGCTGCTGTGCCGTCCTCCGGAGAGAAGGTGAACACCCCCACATGATCGAAGCGTTGGCGCTCGAGGAAGCCCATCAGGTGCTGGAAGTGCTCCTCTGTTTCGCCGGGGAACCCCACGATCAACGTGGTGCGCAGCACCGCATCGGGGAGTTGGTCGCGGATCTGATCCAGCAGGCGGTCGTTCACATCCGCCTGCCAGGGGCGGTTCATCGCCCGCAGCACCTCCGGATGGCTGTGCTGCAACGGCAGATCCAGATAAGGCACCACATTGGGCACCTCCCGGTAGGCCGCCAGCACGTCTGGGGTCAGCCCGGTGGGATAGGCGTAGTGGACCCGGATCCAGGGGATCTCCACGTCGCCAAGGGCTCGCAGCAGTTCCGCCAGCTTGGGTTTGCCGTAGAGGTCAAGGCCGTAGTTGGTGGTGATCTGGCTGATCAGGATCAGCTCCTGCACCCCCTGTTCCGCCAGTTGGTGGGCTTCAGCCACGATGGATTCGATCGGCCGACTGCGCTGATCCCCTCGCAGCTTGGGAATGATGCAGAAGGCGCAGCGGTAGTCGCAGCCCTCGGCCACCTTGAGGAAGGCCACCGCCTGGTCGGTGGTCCGTTGGCGTGGCAGGTGTTCGTCACCCACAAAGGTGGGAACGGCGCTCACCTGGTTCACCCGCTCCCCCGCTTCCACCCGCTGCAACACATCCACGATGTGCTGGTAGTCGCCGGTTCCCACGATGGCTTTGGCCTCGGGGATCGACTCCAGCAACTCCTCCTGGAAATGTTGGGCCAGGCATCCCGCGATGATCAATTCCTTGCCCTGTTCCGCCAGTCCCACCAGGGTGCGCACCGATTCTTCGCGGGCGTCCTGGATGAAGCTGCAGGTGTTCACCACCACAACGGCGGCATCCCGTTCATCGGTGCTGACGCCGTAGCCCGCTTCCGCCAGCAGCCCCACCATGTGTTCGGTGTCCACCCGATTCTTCTCGCAGCCCAGGTGGGCGAAGGCGACCGTCGGTTTCGTCGGGGTGCTGGTCATCACGTCGCCGGCAGGCCAAAGATCAGCCTACGAAGCGGCCTGATCACGCCGGAACTGACAGAATCCGATCACTTGAAGTTCAAGGATGGGCACCACCCGTCTCGTCAGCCGTCGCCGTCAGGATTCCGGCGCTAAGTGGGCCCGCATCGCCATGGCGGTGCTGGCCACCGCTGGGCTGATCGACACCGGTTCGATCACCCTGAAGCGCTGGGGTCTGCTCGGCAATCTCACCTGTCCGATGGGGGCCGACGGTTGCGACAAGGTGCTGAACAGTGCCTGGGGCACGGTGTTCGCCGGGATTCCGCTCTCGTTGGTGGGGGTGCTGGCCTATAGCGCTGTGCTGCTGATGGCGCTGCTGCCCCTGTTGCCAGGGCTGCAAGAGAACAAGGGTGACTTGTCCCGTCGCACCTGGTGGGGGCTGTTCACCGTGTCTCTCGGTATGGCCGTCTTCAGCGGTGTGCTGTTGGGGGTGATGCTGCTCAAGATCCAGGCCTTCTGCTTCTTCTGCGTTCTTTCGGCTGCGCTCTCCCTCACCCTGTTTGTGCTGTCCATCGTTGGTGGTGGTTGGGACGACTTCGGTCAGCTGCTGTTCCGCGGCGTGCTTCTGGCCCTGGCGGTGCTACTGGGGGGCTTGATCTGGGCGTCGGTGGTGGATCCAAACCGGCCCGACGCGGTGGCCAGCGGATCCGGCGTTGCACCCGTCGTCACCACTGAGAGCACGTCCGCTTCGATCGCCTTGGCTGAGCACCTCACCAGCAGCGGCGCCGTGATGTATTCCGCTTACTGGTGCCCCCACTGCCACGAACAGAAGGAGCTGTTCGGCAAGCAGGCCTCGGACCAGCTGAACGTGGTGGAGTGTGCGCCAGACGGTGAGAACAACCAGGCCGATCTCTGCCGCAGCAAGGGATTGGAGGGTTTCCCCAGCTGGGAGATCAACGGCAGCATCGATTCCGGAGTGAAAGGGCTCGACACCCTTGCGGAACTCAGTGGCTACAAGGGCGACACCGACTTCTGAATCAGGAGTGCCTTCAGTCCCGGACGGCACGGGTGACGATGCCCCGTTGCCGTTGTTGCCGGGAATGCTGCCTCCATTGCGGTAGCGGCGCAGGAGCATCGCTGCGGTAGTGGCCTCCCCGGCTTTCTCCGCGAAACAGGCAGGCCTCCAGCATCAGCCGGCTGGTCAGCAACCTGTGGTGGAGATCCAGCAACAGGTTCAGATTGCGCCGGCTGTTTTCAGCCAACAGCCTGGGGGCACAGGGGTCTTCCCGTAGCAGGGCCTGGAGCAGTGCCTGCTGCTCCAGATGTTGTTCGTCGGCTTTGACGTTGCCGATGGCCTGGCGCAGTCCAGCGGCGGATCGTTCCACCCCCGCCCGTCGCCAGCAGAGCTGCCGCAGCTGCTCGATGGCGTCGATCAAATGCGAGCTGCTGCAGCCGTCGAGGTCCAAGGCAAGCGGCTGCGTTTTGTCGCTGGCGAGGGCCGCTGGGACGGGGCCGAGCTCGATCTCTTTGAGGCGATGGGCGAACACCAGGCACTCCATCAGGGAGTTGCTGGCCAGTCGGTTGGCGCCGTGCAGGCCTGTGCAGGCCACTTCTCCCACGGCATAGAGCCCCGGCAGTGTGGTGGCGGCCTGCAGGTCCGTGGCCACCCCTCCCATCCAGTAGTGGGCGGCTGGGGCCACGGGGATGGGCCGTTCCAATGGATTCAGTCCGAGTTCGTCGCAGCGGTCGAGGATCGTTGGGAAGCGTCGTTCCGCTTGCTCCCGCGGGATGGCGGCGAAGTCGAGCCACATCTGCTTCACCTGCTGCCGCTGCATGGCCTGCATCAAGGCTCGGCTCACCTGGTCCCTCGGTGAGAGGTCGCGTTGGGGCAGGTGGGCCACAGGGCTTCCCCCGAGGGCATCCACCAGCACGCCGCCCTCTCCGCGAACGGCTTCGGAGATCAGAAAGCAGGGGGCGTCATCCAGGCGGATGGCCGTTGGATGGAACTGAACGAATTCCAGATCTTCCACGGCTGCGCCCGCCTGCCAGGCGAGGGCGATGCCTTCGCCACAGGCCTGGGCTGGGTTGGTGGTGTTGGCGTACAGATGACCACCACCGCCGCTGGCCAACACCACGGCACGGGCTTCGATTCCGTGAAGATGGGCCCCATCCAGCACCTGCACACCGCAACAGCGCCCATCGCGCACCAGCAGTTGCGTCACGCGCACGCCCCGGCGATGCAGCAATCCTGGCCGTTGCTCAACACGATCCCGCAGCACATCCACCAGGGCTCGCCCTGTGCGGTCCTGCACATGCAGCACCCGCCTGTGGCTGTGGGCTGCTTCCAGGGTGGTGGCCAGACCGTCCTGATCCCGGTCGAAGGCCATGCCCAGCTGCTCCAGGCGCTCCACGCAATGGGGTGCCTCCTCCACCAACAGCCGCACCGCATCGCCATCGCAAAGGCCGGCTCCAGCCAGAACGGTGTCCTCCGCATGGCTGTCGGCGCTGTCTTCCTTGCGGGTCACCGCGGCGATGCCCCCCTGGGCCCAGCGGCTGGAAGAACGCCGCCCTGTGTTGCGATTGAGCAGCAACACCTTGAACTCCGGCGGTAGATCAAGGCAGGTCATCAAGCCAGCAGCCCCGGCACCGATCACCACCACGTCCCAGGGACCTGAGGGGATGGGATCAGAGCTGCGGGGCTGGGCCATCACGGGGACAAAAAAACCGCCGGTGGGGTCCGGCGGTTCAAGCAGTCACAACCAGTGTGACGGGGTCAGGAATCAGCGGTATTGGCCGTCGTTGATGCGGTCGTCGCCCTCGTTCAGAGCAATGGAGGGAGGGGTGACGGTGAAGTTGTCGCGGTACTTCGCGAACAGCTCCTGCTGACGCTCGGTCAAATCAAGTGACAGAACGTCGTCGACGCTGTCGTAGGGGCCACCCAGCACGATCTTGCCGGCCATGGTCGGGTACATCCCAGGAAACTGCTGGAAACGGCGCACGGAGGAATTGTTCAAATCCACCTTGCCGTCCCGTGCGGCAATTTTGTCGTCCGCAATGTTGCGGATCTCATTGCCGGAATACTTGCTGCGAAGGTCGTCGTCGGCGTAGACGCTGCTCGGAAGCACGAGACCTGCCATCAGGCTCGCCATCACCAGTGCGCCGGTCAGCCAGCTCAGAAGCCGCTTCATCTCAACTCTCGATCAGGGGTCGGAACGGGTCGACCGGCAGTGCCGGCTCCGGAAGACTACAAGTCGTTGCGCCGTTCTAGCCTTTGAATCGGGGCAGCTTTTGCAGTTCGTTTCACTCGATCAGGCCACTGAGCCCGGGCTGCAGCAAGGCTGAGAGCAAGAACAAGCCATCCACCCAAAGGGTGGTGATTAAGACGGCAGCGGCCATGGATCCCGCTTCACCGGTGAAACCGCCGCTGTTCCTGCTCAGGCGACGTCCAGCCAACAGAACGAGAATTGCTGAGATAACCAGAGTGACCAGGGGCAGGGGCTGAAGCAGATGTGTCCCCGCTTGATGCAGCAGTAGCGGCGCTTGATCGAGGGAGGCTGTCACCACTGCGGGCCAAAACTGCATCACGCCGGTGGCCGCCATGGCCAGGTCGGTGCAAGCTGTGCCCACCAGGGACGACAAATAAAACGTTGCCGCCAGACGCCAGCGCCCCTGCAGGCCGCCCAAGGCCACGGGTAGGGCGAAGGCTTCCACCGGCAGGTGCAGAACGGGATGGGCCCGCAGCCAACCCCAGAAAATGCAACCTGCCAGCCAGCTACCGCTGAAACCCACCAGCAGGGAACCCAGGTCGGATGTTGTCTGGGAGCGGCTCTGGTGCATCACCAGTCCAGCTGCAACCAGAACTCCGGTGAACAAGGTGGCTGAGAACGGATCCAGCCTTACCCAGGGGGCTTGCAGGAACACCGGCAGCACCACCATGGCTGCGGCGATGCGGGCCACGGGAAAGGACCAAGACCGAGCGGGGGCTGATGTTTGCCAGGTGCCGCCGATCAAATGCCCTTTGTGAAGAAACTCACGGAACCTTAGAAGACATCATCAAGTGACGCGGCTGACATGCCCGCTTCGCCTGCCGGGGATACCGTCAGAGCAACACTCATACGTTGATGGCGGACCCTTCTGCATCCCTCAGCCTGCTGGAGGCCTGCTGGCGTGATCTGGTGTTGGGAGTGGTTCAAGGACTCACTGAGTTTCTGCCGATCAGCAGCACCGCCCATCTGAAGGTGGTGCCTGAGCTCCTGGGTTGGGGCGATCCGGGTGTCTCCGTGACGGCTGCCATTCAGCTGGGCAGCATCGTTGCCGTAATCGCCTATTTCCGGACTGATTTAAACCAGGTGCTGCGGGGCATCAGCCGCGCCTTTCGCAATGGCCAGTGGCGCGAACCCGAGGCGCGCCTCGGGTTCGCCATGGTGGTGGGAACCCTGCCGATCTTGCTGATCGGCTTAGGGATCAAATTCGCCTGGGCTCAGGGCTATGAACAGTCACCCCTGCGCAATGTTCCTTCGATTGCCATCGTCTCGATTGTGATGGCGTTGCTGCTGGCCTTGGCTGAACGGGTCGGCGCACGGTGCAAGCAGCTTCCAGGGGTTTCAGGCCGCGATGGCCTGCTGGTGGGGCTGGCTCAGGCCCTCGCATTGATCCCGGGGGTCTCGCGTTCCGGCAGCACCCTCACGGCGGCCTTGTTCGACGGTTGGAAGCGTGCTGATGCAGCCCGCTTTTCCTTTCTTTTGGGCATTCCTGCCATCACCATCGCGGGTCTGGTGGAGCTCAATGATGCTTTGGCTGCCAGCCCTGGCAACGGCCCCCTGCCGTTGCTTGTGGGCATTGGTTCAGCTGCAGTGGTGTCGTGGCTGGCGATTGATTGGTTGCTGAAGTTCCTGCAGCGCAACAGCACCCGGGTGTTCGTCGCTTACCGGCTGCTGTTCGGGCTGCTGTTGCTGGTCTGGTGGGGTGTTCACGGCGCACACTGAGTTCAGATGAAGTCGGCTTGTGTGGAATGAGCCATCCGCCGGGGTTGCCGTTGCAGCTCTGGATCCAAGTAGCAGTGGTCGTCAACCGCAGCCCGCGGTGGTGGCCTCCGTCGAGTCTGGCTCGATCGGGGAGGAGCTGGGTTTTGAGCCCGGTGATCAGTTGCTCAGCATCAATGGCATTCGCCCGCGCGATCTGATCGATTACCGCTACCTCTGCGTGGAGGAGGAGCTTTGCCTTGAGGTGCGTGATGCAAATGGTGCGCTGCATCGGGTGGAGTTGGAAAAAGATGCCGATGACGGCCTTGGGCTGGCTTTCACCGAGGCTCTGTTCGATGGTTTGCGCCAGTGCAACAACAACTGTCCGTTCTGTTTCATCGATCAGCAGCCCCCGGGGCGGCGCGACAGTCTCTATCTCAAAGACGACGATTACCGCCTGAGTTTTCTCTATGGCTCGTATCTGACGCTCACCAACCTGGGCGAGGCCGACTGGCAGCGAATTGAAGAGCAGCGTTTATCGCCGTTGTTTGTGTCGGTGCATGCCACGGATCCCGAGTTGCGCTCACGCCTGCTGGTGAATCCGCGTGCTGCCCAGGTCATGGACCAGATCGCCTGGTTTAACCAGCGCGATCTGCAGATCCATGCCCAGGTTGTGGTTTGTCCCGGACTGACTGACGGTCCTGCTTTGGCGAGAACGCTGAACGACCTCGCCTCCTTCGCGGCTGGCCCCTGGCCGGCGGTGCTGTCTGCGGCGGTGGTGCCGGTGGGGCTCACTCGCTTCAGGCCGGCTGACGATGGCCTGGTTCCTGTGGATCCGGACTGCGCCCGCAGGGTGATTGCTCAGGTGGAACCCATGCAGCAGCACTTTCAGGAGGTGTTGGGCACCCGTTTCGCCTGGCTCTCCGATGAGTGGTACCTGGTGGCGGGGTTGCCTTTGCCGCCCCGGGACAACTACGAGGATCTTCCGCAGCAGGAAAACGGCGTGGGCAGCATCCGTGCCTTCCTCGAAGCGTTGGATGCCGCAACTGAGGATTTGCCCAGCGCGGTTCCTCAGCCCCGTCGTTGCAGTTGGGTGGTCGGTCAGATCGTGGCGCAGGCGTTGCAGCCTGTGGCTGAACGGCTGAATGCTGTTGATGGCGTCGAGTTTCACCTGATCGGATTGCCGAGTCCTTATTGGGGGCAGGACCAAGTGGTGACTGGATTGCTGACGGGACAGGATCTGCTGTCTGGCCTGCAGGGCCGAGAGCTGGGCGATGAGCTGCTGCTGCCATCGGTGATGTTGCGGCAAGGGGAGCCCGTTTTCCTGGATGACATGACCCTGGAATCCCTGGCCGCGCAGTTGCCTGTCCCCATTCAGATCGTGCATGGGGCGGCTGACGTCGTGGACTCAGTTTTGGGTGCCGTAGGAAAAAGTTCCTAAGCTCCGAAAAATTTCTAGGTTGTCGTGCGGCGGATCACCGCAGTTCTGTGCCTCGTTGCGGGCGTTACTTCCACCGGTATTCTCCCCGCGCTCAGCGATGACGCATTTCAGGCTGATTCGGCCTTGATTGACCAGGCCACCCTCCCGGATGCGATTGATCTGAAGGGTGCTCGCCCGAAGGCTGATTCATCACTGTTGGCTCCGGCGCTTGATGTTTTGCCGCTCCCCCTCGCTCCATTGGCGGCTCCCGCCAGCTTGGGTCTTCCTGATGCCTCATCACAGGTGCGTATCCATGAGCTGCGTCCCTTAACGCTGGAGGAGGCAATTCAGCTTGCGGAGTTCAACAGCCCGAAGCTCAAAGCTGCGGCCAGTCAGGTGGATCAGGCTAAGTCTGCACTCCGTGCAGCGATCTCAGCTTGGTACCCAACCGTTGATCTCTCTTCCTCCGGGTTGCCCGAGTATTTCGCTTCCAACTCTTACCGCAATCCTGATTTCGGATCCGATCAATTCGCCCGTCAGTGGAAAGTCAATGGTGTTGTGAAGGTGAGCTGGGATCTGATTAATCCCGCCAGAGTGCCTCAGATCGCTGCGGCTAGGGATCGTTATGAGCGCGCTGGTCACGCCTACTCGATTGCGCTTCGTGACCTCCGTTTGGGAGCCCAGACGGCCTACTTCGATTTACAACGTGCCGATGCGGGCGTGCGCATCGGCCAGGACTCCGTCAAAGCATCATTGGTGAGTTATCGCGATGCGCGGGCGCGTTTCAACGCAGGAGTGAACACCAAGCTGGATGTCCTGGAAGCGGAGACTCAACTGGCTCGTGACCGCGACACTCTTACAACCAATCTTCGCGATCAGGATGAACAGCGTCGGAACCTGGCCAGGGTGCTGGACCTCCCACAAGACGTCACTCCTACGGCCGCGACGCCCGCACGCCCCTCGGGCCTTTGGAAGCGTTCATTGCAAGAAAGCATTACCGCTGCTTACAACTATCGAGAAGAACTTGACCAACTTCTTCTCGATATCTCGATCAACAACAGCCAGGCGAATGCATCTTTGGCAGCAGTGCAACCCGTCCTGAGCTTTGTCAATACCACCTCGTTATCGCGCACGGAAGGGCAGACCCTTCAGTCGTCGCTCAATAACGTCGATATGAGTGACTTCACCTATGGGGTGCAAAACAGCACGGCGCTGACAGCGAGCTGGCGCATCTTTGACGGTGGTCGTGCTCGTGCTGAGTACCGGCGATCAAAGCAGGCCGCTGAGCAGAGCCGCTTCGATCTCGCTGATCTGCGAGACCAGATTCGCTTTGAGGTGGAGCAAAGCTTTTTCGGTCTACGAGCTGCCATTCAGAGGATTGAAACCACAGCGATCGAAGTCCTTTCATCAAAAGAATCCTTGCGTCTCTCCCGGCTGAGGGTTCAGGCGGGCGTTGGCGTGCAGAGGGAAGTGGTGAACAACCAGCGTGATGTCACCCAGGCAGAGCTGAAATATGCACGCGCGATCAACAGCTACAACTCCAATTTGGCGCTGCTGCAGCGCCGTACAGGTCTGGATGCCTTGGTTGCCTGCAATGCGGTTTCACTGCCATCCACGAAGCTGGAACTTGATCAACCACTGATTCCAATTGAGCCCACGCCGCTGAAGAGCGCTTGCCCGTCGGTGGCCACCAGGCTCGTCGGTCAATCAAACTGAAACCAGTGTTGAGCAGTCTCTGTGGTGACATCTGTGCTCAGTGACGATCAACTGGGCGCTGTTCATCTGTTGTTGGACCGCATTCGCGCTCGTCAGCTGCAGGACTTTGGTCAGATCGGTTCCGACGTGAAGCCCGATGGCTCCTTGATCACTGACTGTGATCGCTGGAGTGATGCCGCTCTGGTGGAGGGTTTGGCCAGCATCGCCCCTGGTGAGGGTGTCCTTAGTGAAGAAGGATCGAAAACAGTCCCGAACACGCGGGCCTACTGGGTGGTGGATCCCCTGGATGGGACCACCAATTTCGCGGCGGGCATTCCTTACTGGGCGATTTCCGTGGCTCGCTTTGTCGATGGCCGTCCGAGTGAGGTTTTTCTGGATGTGCCAGCCCTGAGTCAACGCTTTGTCGCTTTGCGCGGTCGGGGTGCCACTCGAAACAATCAGCCGCTTAGCTCGGAGACCCGAGCTCTGGCTACCAGTGCTTGCGTTTCTCTTTGCAGCCGCTCGATTCGGGTGTTACAGCGCAAACCGGATCAGCGTTTTCCCGGAAAGATTCGTCTGCTTGGTGTCGCCAGCCTCAATTTGGTGAGTGTTGCGATGGGGCAGACCATCGCTTCCCTGGAGGCCACGCCCAAGATCTGGGATCTGGCGGCGGCTTGGTTGGTGCTCGATGAGTTGGGTTGTCCGATTCGTTGGTTGGATGCTGATCCAGCGCAGCTCTCTCCAGGAGAGGACGTTGCCGACCTTGGCTTCCCTGTGTTGGCGGCCGGTTCATGGGCTCATCTGGCGCGTTTTCTCCCCTGGGGAGAGGCCCTAGTGCAGCCATGAAGGGTCGCCATTGCGACCTCGGGGTGTGTGGTGTTATGGTTTTGTCTTGCGCGGGAGCCGAG
>NZ_UCNI01000003.1:0-72182 GCF_900473925.1 Synechococcus sp. N5
TCACCATCACCACCCGCAAAAAAGCCACCTCAACATGAGGTGGCTTTTTTGTTGTAAGGTTTTAGTAGTCTTTTGCGCTCATCTGTGCCAAGACGTTCACTTGTTCGATGCTTGAGTGGGCAAATTTGGCAGGCTTGTCAGCGTTGGAATAATGCTGAGTGTGTTGACTTAAGTGCTGCTTTTGCATATTTCGTTCTTCAGTCGTTCTTTCCGCTGCTTCTGATTGCCCTGTCGGTTGCCGCAAGGGTGTTTGGCAAAACGGACAGTGTGGATAATGTGTTGGCCTCGGTGACGCAGGTTTTACCGCCGTCAGCAACCAGTCTCGTGGATTCCACCTTGCGTGGGTTGGTGGATCAAGGTTTTGGAGCTGGAATCCTCGGTGTTGTTGTGTTGCTTCTTACGGCGAGTAATGCTTATTTAACGCTCCAGCGTGGAGCTGATCGCTTGTGGTCTGAGATTCTGCCCGAGCCATCAATCGGTTTATCTTGGTGGCAACAGGTTGGGCAGTTTTGTAGAACGCGTGTTGAAGCCTTCCTGACGGTTTTTGCCATATCTGTTTTGATTGTTTTTCAACAGTTGGTGCTCAGCATTGGGCAGCTCCCTGAGGACATTCTTGGCTTATTGGACGGCGTCGTTCCTGGCTTGATGGGGATCGTGCGCTCCAGTCCCATTCTTCCTCTTGGGCGGATTCTTGTTCCCGCGTTGATCTTGTCTTTGATGGCCTGGTTGCTTCAGGTGGTGTTACCCAGCCGTCGTGTCCCTGCAATTCCCCTCATTCCTGGCTCATTGTTGATTGGATTTGGCCTTGCTTTTCTCAATAAAATTCTGAGTTTGAGTATTGTTTCTCTGGGTAATCGCTATCAGGCTTATGGCGTGATTGGCGGTGTTTTGGTGTTAACGCTTTGGGTTTGGTTGGTGGGCGTGATTCTTTATTTTGGCCAGTGTTTAAGCGTGGAATTGGCTGCAGTTCGTTTTGCGAAACCTCGGCTCGGGGAACCGAACAGCGCGGCGCCTTGAACTTTGATTTAACTCTGCGAAGCTGATTCAACGGACCTCTTCCGTTGAAGCCCATGAATCGATCACCAGCAGTGTTGTGGATCGGAGTTGTGTTGCTCCTGCTGCTGCCAACCGCTGCCGGTCGTCTCTTGCTTGATCTCGCCGGTGGCGTGTTGCTGGCTCTTTTGGCACTTCCTTTGATCCTTTCCGGTCTTGGTTGGATTGGTTGGAAGCTTTTGCAGTCCCGGATGATCAGCTGTACTGCCTGCGGTGCAACGGGTCTGAAGGGGGCTGCAGTTTGTGCCGTCTGCGGTAATCCCTACGCCAGTGCGGGAGGCAGCCCGGCCAGTGCGGCAGCCCCGTCTCCACCTGCCAGTGATCTCACCATTGACGTGGTGGCTCAGGATGTGGATTCCGATTCCTGAGCCTGAAGCTGTCGTTCCCGCAGGAACAAGAAAAACGGAGCAGCGCAGGCAAAGGCCACACCGAAGCTAAGGGGGATGGCCAGCCACCAACCTTTGATCTTCTGACGTGGTCCTTCCACACAGATCCACAGCGTGACGGCACTGGCCCCCACCAGCAGATCAGCGCTTAAGGAGCGTGACGCGGCTGTGCTGCTGGCATCGGCGATGAATCGTGCCAGATCAAAGGCCTGTCCACCGCTTTCGGCGATGAATTCCAGGTTGGCCTTCCAGGGCAGGATCGCTCCCAACACAGCAAGAAGCAGATAAATCCAAGGCAGGGCTTTACGCATCGGGTGTGGCTTTGAGAGTTGTGGGATCAAGCTCGACAATCGACTGCTCCACGCTGTCGAGCAGGCTCTGACACCGGTTCAGATACACCTCGCCATGGAGCACCTTTTGCTGCAAGTCCGCCAACGGAACACTGTCGTTCTGTAGTTCAGCAAGCAGCAGATCCAAAGCCTGTATGGCTTCCTCGTAGCTCAGTGTCTCGGAATCCTTTCGCCACGCTTCGATGCGATCGTGGTGCTCTTTCTTGACTTGGCGCTTGCTCATCAGGAGGAGGTGGTGGGTGCACTGGGCTGGATCTGATCGACTCGAGCTTCAAAGCTTCCGTTGCTCATTCGAATGTTGAGCTGATCGCCGATCTTGACGGATTCCAGGTCTGAAATGGGGTCGCCGGCGGTGTTGCTGATCAGAGCCAAGCCGCGTTTCAGCCAGCGTTCCGGTGATAGTGCCTTGAGCAATTGGTGCCTTTGAGCCAGTGCCTGGCGTTGGCGTTTGATCTTTTCCAGTGGAGACTGTTGCTGAAGGGCTACGTCTCGATCCTGAAGGCGCTGACGTTCGCGAAGGATTCTCCCCAGCAGCGCGTCTTTCAATCGGCTTTGCCGCTGCGCTAGTCCCTGGCGTTCCGCCTCGCGGTCAGGCAGCAAGGCCACGATCGCTGCCGTGGGCGTGGCTGCACGATGGTCTGCCACCAGATCGGCGACGGTGAGATCATCCTCATGTCCCAGGCCTGTCACCACCGGGATGGGGTAGTTCGCCAGGAGGCGGCAAAGTGCTTCGTTGTCGAACACTGCCAGGTCTTCCCGGCTGCCACCGCCGCGGGCGAGCACCAAAGCGTCCAGTCCCAACTCATCTGTGCGCTCGGCCAAGGCTTCCAGGGTGCTGATGATCGTCGGTGCCACGGAACCCTGCACTGGAATTGGCACCACGATCAGCTGCGTCATGGGCCAGCGTTCCGCCGCAGTGCGGAGCATATCGGCCAGGGCGGAACTGGGCACGCTGGTGAGCACCGCGATCGAGGCGGGTTGGCTTGGAAGTGCCCTCTGACGGCTTGGGTCGATCACCCCCTCCTGTTCCAGCAGTTGCCGCACCCGTTCAAAGTCGCGCAGCACCGTGCTGAGGCTTGGCCGGATATCCAGCGCCTGAACGGTAAGGCTGGCTCGTGCTGCCCAGAAATTGAGCTTGCCCACCACGGTGACGCCGTCACCGTCTTTGGGTTGATAGCTCAATTGGGCCAGCTTCGAAGCCCACACCACACCTGAAATGCTGGCGGAGCCGTCGGTGAGGGTGAGCCAGAGGTGGCCCTTTTTGAGTTGTGGCCGCGAGACCGTTGCTTCCAGTAAAAAACGCGGCGCAAAACCGCGTTCAAGCAGGCTGCCGATGGCTGTGTTCAGCTCAGCAACGGAATAGGTCGGAAGACGATCAACGCTCAAGGCGGCTGTAGGCGTAACCCCAATAGATGCAGATAACGGCTGAGATGCTGGTCAACAGAACGCCCCAGTGTTGGTGGATCTGGGTGGCACCAATCGTGCAGATCACCAAGGCGCTGCTGAGCAGCCTTGATCCATCACGTCTGTTCTGAACGTAAAGCGGTGCCAACGACTGCCTCAGTGGAATCCTCCCCACTGTGCTGCATCAGCGGTGGCTGGTGGAGAGGCAACAAAAAACCCCCCGGCGAACCGAGGGGTTTCGTGAATCCGCGAAGCGGAAATCAGCCGAGGCCGATCTGGGACAGGATGCCTTGGCCGGTCAGGAGCTCCGTGCCGAGGCCGATCACGATGCCCAGCATGGCCAGACGACCGTTCCAGGTCTCAGCGAAGTTGACGAAACCGAAGCGTGCGTTGTCAGACATGGGTTAAACCGGTTGGTTGTAAGCCAATGTAACAAAGGTTGGAGTTTTGTTGAGTGTGTTAACGGCTACCCACGGGCTTTTTCTGGTCAGGATTGCTGCCCATTTGATTTGCGCTTGGTCCGGGCCGTCGGCAGCGCCTGGCGGGGGTCCTCGGGCCAAGGGTGCTTGGGGTAGCGGCCCCGCATTTCCCGGCGCACCTCTTGGTAGCTGCCTTCCCAGAAGCCTTTGAGGGCGCGGGTGCGTTGCAGGGGGCGTCCGGCTGGTGAGAGCAGCTCCAGCGTTACGGGGATTCGGCCATTCAGTACGTGAGGACCGTCGTCAGATCCGAACATCTCCTGCAATTTCACGGCGAGGATCACTTCGTCGGCGGTGTAAAGCAGCGTGGCTTGCCGGCCGGAGGGGATCGGGATGCGGCGCGGCAGCAGGTCATCAAGCTGTTGCCTGAAGCTCCAATCCAGATCGCCCCAGAGTGCTTCTTCCAAGGCTGTCGCGGTGATGTCGCTCCAGCCCAGGCAGCCCTCCAGGGTTGGACCTAGCCAGGTGTCGGCTTGCTCCAGCAGGGTTCTTAGGTCGCGATCAGGCCAGGGGACGCCCACGTGTTGGTGCATCCATGCCAGCCGTTGGCGCAGCTGATCGCTGTTGTCCGTCCAGGGCAGGGCATCAAGGCTGGCATCCTTCTTCAGCTGCTCGATCAGCAGGGTGCGGCACAGCGCTGTGGCTGGCGAAGGTTGTGGCGTTCGGCGCACCACCAATGCCCCCAGTTTGAGCTGGCGTTCGGCACGGACCCGCTGGCGTTCGGGATCCCAGCTGGCCTCGTCCTGCCAGTTGCCGTCCCGCTCAGCGATGCTCTCCAGGGTGCTCTGGCTCAGGGCCACGGCCATCTGGATCTGAGTGTCCCGGCCGCCCATGTCGACCCTGGCGACGGCCAGGGCTGGACTGCCCTGGAGCGGATCCCAGGGCAGCAGCGTGGCTCCGCGGCCCTGACGCAGCTGATAGCGACCTACCTGGCCTGGACGCTGTTGCGCCAGCCATTCCGGAAAGGCCGCCAGGATCAGATCGCCAGCATTGACGGAGGCGTCTCGTTTCTGGGGTGAGGCACCCAGTCGCTTCAGTTGGCGGCGAAGCTGCTGGCTGAGCGTTCGTAGGGATGGATGGCGCTGGATGCTGTTGAGCCGAGCTTCGAGATCGCTGCCGATCTGACGGCGATCGAAGGGATCTCGTTCGCTGAGGATGGCCGCCAGATCACAGCCCAGCTGTGGGACGCCCTGTTCGTGGGCTTCCACCAGCAGCATGCCGAGACGGGGGTGAACGCCGAGGCCGCCGATCAGCCGCCCCCGCTCGCTGATCCGGCCGTCGTGCTCCAGCAGGCCGAGCTGCTGCAGGCCGTGCTGTCCCTCTTGCATGGCTGCTGCGGGGGGAGGGTCCAGCCACGGCAGCTCTTCCCCCAGTCCAGCCCCCCATTGGGCCAGTTCCATCAGCACGGGCTGGGGATCCGCTAGCAGCAGTTCAGGGGGGTGAAAGGGGGGACGCCGCTGTTGCTCTGCGGGAGACCAGAGGCGGATGCAGTGGCCCGGGCATTGCCGGCCTGCCCTGCCCCGGCGCTGTTCCGCACTGGCCAGGCTGGAGACGGTGGTCTCCAGACCCTCCATGCAGGTGTTGGGGTCGTAACGCAGTTGACGGCTGAGGCCGCTGTCAATCACCAGGCGCACCCCATCAATCGTGAGAGAGCTCTCGGCAATGGCGCTGGCCAGGATGATGCTGCCGTCATGGTTGGGCTCGCAGCGCTGCAGGGCTGAACTCTGCTGCTGCAAGGGCAGCTGACCGTGCAGCGCCTGAATCTTCCAGTTCTGCAGGGACGGGGCGGCCGTCAGGATCTGTCTGCAGCGTTCAATCTCCGCCAGCCCCGGCAGGAAGACCAGAACCCCGCTGCCCTGCGGTTGGTCGAGGGCGTGTTGCTCGATGGCGCGCAACACCTGTTTCGGCAGGGGTTCGTCCGGCCGTGGTGGTTGGTGGTGGGTGTCCACCGGGTAACAGCGGCCCGGGCTTTCCAGCACCGTTGCTTCGGGCAGCCGTTCCCTCAGATCGGATAGATCCAGCGTGGCCGACATCAAGATCACGGCGAGATCTGGATTCAGTAGAGGCCTCGCCTCGCGCAGCAAGGCGAGGGATAGGTCCGCGTCCCGCCCCCGCTCATGAAATTCATCGAAGATCACGCACCCCACCCCATCGAGCGAGGGATCGCTCTGCAAGCGCCGCAGGAAGAGGCCGTCGGTGATCACTTCCACCTGGGTGCGATTGGATCGCTTCTGTTCCCCGCGCACGGCATAACCGATGCGCGCGCCGATGTCTTCCCCAAGGCTCTCGGCAAGACGGGCGGCGGCCGCTTTGGTGGCCAGTCGCCGCGGCTCGATCATCCAGATTTTCTGATGCTCTTCAAGAACGCTCTGGCCTTCCGTCAGGGCTCCAATCAGCGCCAGGGGGACCCGTGTGGTCTTGCCCGCCCCCGGCGGTGCCTGGAGCAGAACCGTTTCCCCTGGGCAGACCGCAGAACAGATCTGCTCCAACAGGGCGTCGATCGGGAACTGGCTCAACGCGGTGTTGCCGCTCGATTCACGGGATGAGATTCATCAGGCCGAACAGCACCAGGCTGCTGATGGCGCCGACGGCCGCCAACAGCCGAACAA
Source organism: Synechococcus sp. N5 (assembly GCF_900473925.1). NCBI lineage: Bacteria > Bacillati > Cyanobacteriota > Cyanophyceae > Synechococcales > Synechococcaceae > Synechococcus > Synechococcus sp. N5. The sequence continues at coordinate 6,279 of NZ_UCNI01000003.1, forward strand.
GCGGGCCGATGGAAACGACAAGGGAGGCCATGAAGACTTTCTTAAAGGCCGGATTTATTCCGGTCTAGCCCCCTTGTCGCTGACATTGCTGCATTCATTCTCACGCCTTTACAGAAAACCCGTGCCGGATCAGCGCACGTGGCGGGTGCCATCCACGGGGTGGTACTCCTCGCCGGTGAGTTCTTCAAACACGATGGCCGGGAGACCGGTTTCGAACATGGTCTGCAGGGCTTCCTTGAGATAGGGATTCCAGCCTCCGGTGCTTACCTGGCCGTGGCGGACGGTCCAGTCCCAGGTGCCCTGAAGGTCGCGGGGGATCCGGCCTTCCCGGTCACGACGGGCCACCAGGTCAAGAGATTCCACAAGTCCCACGGTGATGGGGTCCTTGCCATAGGCAGGAGTAAGGCTCAATTCCAGGCGGACGGGGTCTTCCTTCATCAGCCGAAGCCGAAACCGTGGGGGCAGCTTGAGGCCTTTGATGACCGCGGCAACGATGCGTGTTCTCTGATCCACTCAGGCGACCCCTGTCGACTTCAAGCGCCCAATTTATTCAGTGCCGGGTCCTGCGGCCGTCGAGGCTTCGTCATCGTCACCGCCGAAGCGCACCGTCAGTAGGGCCTCTTCCGTGATGCGTCCCTCACTGTCCAGCAGTTCTGGGTGGACGGTGACCTGGCCTGTGCGGTCGTTCGGAGCCTTGCTGGGCGTGCTGTTGATCGGACCGCTGGCAGCGCGGAAACCCTTGCTCATCACGCGAAAGGCCTGCCACAACAGGGCCACGAACAGCGCTCCGTAGATGAGGGGAAACAGCGAACCGAGCATGACCCTCTGACCCAGCTGAATGTCTGCATCCTCACGCTATCGGGACCCCGGTCGCATGTGGTTACAGCGTTGACACGGAACGTGGCTGTTTTTGGATCTGCTCTGCGTAGCGTCGAGGTAGCCGATCGCTCTGTCGCTGTGGTCAACTCCCCGTCCCGCTCGCTTGTTGCCTCTGCTCTGGCGGGGGGAGTGCTGGTGGCCGGCGTGTCGTCGCTCCCCTTGATCGTTGGCGCTCAGCAAGCCGAGGCGCGCCAGGAGATCCGTCGCGACTCGTTTGTGGCTGTCGCTGTGAAGCGCAGTGGTCCGGCAGTGGTCAGCTTGGAGACGGCGCGGACCGTCAACCAGTCCAGTGTTGCGGGTGTTCCGCCGGCCCTGTTGCAGGACCCTTTGTTTCGCCACTTCTTCGCCATCCCACGCGCCACAGCGCCGCGCTCCAGGGTGCAGCGTGGCCAAGGCAGTGGGGTGATCTTCGATGCCAAGGGTCTGCTGCTCACCAATGCCCATGTGGTGGAGGGGGCGGATCAACTCACCGTGGACCTCTCCGATGGCAGGAGGGTGCCTGCCCGAGTGGTGGGCAAAGACAGCCTCACCGATCTCGCCGTGGTGCGTCTGGAGGGCTCCGGGCCGTGGCCGGTCGCGGATCTGGGCGATTCTGACCGGCTCAGCGTGGGCGACTGGGCGATTGCCGTGGGAAATCCTTTTGGCCTGGAGAGCACGGTGACTCTGGGAATCATCAGCAACCTCAACCGCAACGTTGCTCAGTTGGGAATTTCCGGCAAACGACTTGACCTGATTCAGACCGACGCGGCGATTAATCCTGGTAATTCGGGTGGGCCACTGCTCAATGCCGACGGTGAGGTGATCGGCATCAACACCTTGGTGCGATCAGGGCCTGGGGCGGGTCTGGGTTTTGCCATTCCGATCAATCGGGCTCGAACCATTGCCCAGCAGCTGGTGGCCAGCGGCAAGGCCCGTCATCCGGTGATCGGCATCCGTCTGTCGCCGGTGCCCCGGCCCACCCCCACATCCCCGGTGCCGCCAGGTGCGGTGATTCGCGCTGTTCAACCGGGAGGGCCGGCGGACCGCGCCGGGCTCAAGGTGGATGATGTGATCCTTCGCTTCGATGGCCAGGTGGTTGATGGCCCAGCTGCGGTGGTCAGTGCCATTGAACGCCGCGGTGTCGGTGCCACGGTTGTGCTCGAGGTGCAGCGAGCTCAGGAGCGGGTCTCGATCAACGTCAAGCCCGTCGATTTGTCGGCCTTGGCCCCTGGCTGAAGCCTTTGGCTCAGGCGTCGTCGGCGTCCTTCAGTTGTTCGACGCATTGGGTGATGCAGTCGCCATCATCGAGCGAACAGGTGGTGATGCATTGGAAATAGGTTTCCACGGCGTCCCAGGTCTGCTCATGGGGGGCCGGACCGGGGGCTGTTGAACCGCCAACGGGTGCGCTGTTGCCGGTGCCGGGAACCATGCTCATCGGGGCTGGAAGGTCAGTTTTGTCAGCCTATGCAGATGAAAACAGCAGGTAAAGAGAAATAAGTTTTCCTGCCTAAGCCTGTGTGAAGTTTTTGTTGCCGTCGTCTGATGCCAGTCAGGCCGCCTTTTTACGGCGGGCGTCGCGTGCCTTCTGCTTCTCTTTGTTGGCCCTCCGCTTGGCTTCCCGTTCTGCAGCCAGTTCTTTCTCCTTGGCGGCTGCCCTTTCCTCCTCTCTCTTCTCGAGGTAGTAGTTGTAATCCCCGCGATACATCACCAGCTCTCCGTCCCGCAGTTCCACGATGCGATTGGCGACGCGGGAGATGAAATAGCGGTCATGGGAGACCAGCAGCGCGGCGCCCTCGTAGGCCATCAAGGCGTCCTCGAGCATCTGCTTGGCGGGGATGTCGAGGTGATTGGTGGGCTCATCCAGGACCAGCAGATTGCAGGGGGTGAGCAGCATCAGGGCCAGAGCCAGCCGGGCTTTCTCCCCGCCGCTGAGCTTCCCGACTTCCTTGAACACCGTGTCGTTGCTGAAGCAGAAACTGCCCAGCAGCGAACGAACCTGGGTCTGGGTCCAGTCGGGAACCGCTTCGTACATCGTGTCGATCACGGTCTTGGACAGATCCAGGGCTTCCGCCTGGTTCTGTTCGAAGTACCCCGCAATCACGTTGTGCTCCCCAAGCCGGGCACTGCCTTCATCGGGGGTTTCAACCCCCATCACCAGACGCAGCAGGGTGGACTTGCCCGCACCATTGGGGCCGACGAAGGCAATGCGGTCACCCCGCTCCACCTCCAGTTCAGCCCCCAGGAACAGGATTTTGTCTCCATAGCTGTGGGTGACGTTGTCGATCAGGGCAACCTGGGCTCCTGAGCGCGGGGCAGGCGGGAACTGAAAACTCGGCCCGGCTACGGATTCGATCGGTGCTTCCACCCGTTCCACTTTGTCCAGCTGCTTCTCACGACTTTTGGCCTGGGTGCTGCGGGTGGCACTGGCGCGGAAGCGATCGATGTAGGCCTGTTGCGTGGCGATCTCCTTCTGCTGCCGTTCGAAGGCCGCCTGTGTGGCCTCCCGCTCCAGTTGTTTCTGCTCCAGGTGGGCGGTGTAGTTGCCGAGGTAGCTGCGGGATACCCCCCGTTCGGTGGAAACGATCTGATTGCAGACCCGGTCGAGGAAGGTGCGGTCGTGGCTGATCACCACCAGGGCTGCGCTCTGCTCCAGCAGGTATTTCTCCAGCCACTGGATGGTTTCGACATCCAGATGGTTGGTGGGTTCGTCGAGCAGCAGAAGATCCGGTTCCTGCAGCAGGATTTTTCCCAGGGCGATCCGCATCTGCCAGCCCCCGGAATAGTCCTTCACCTGCAGTTCAGCGCCCTCCGGGGTGAAGCCGATCGTGGGCAGGAGCTTGTCGATGCGGGCATCGAGTTCGTAGCCATGCAGTGCTTCGAAACGGCTTTGCAGCTTTCCCAGTTCTTGGATCAGCTGGTCCAGATGGTCGGGATCCTCCGCAGCCCGTTCGGAGCCCATCGCCTCTTCCACCTGCTGCTGCTGGTTCATGACCTCGGCCGCTTCGCCGAAGGCTTGAAACAGTTCCTGGCGTACGGTGCGCTCCAGGTCCACGTCGAATTCCTGCTGGAGATAGGCGATGCGGGGCTCCCCCTGCCGAACCACCTGGCCGCTGGTGGGCTCTTCGTGTCCGGCGATCAGACGCATCTGGGTGGACTTGCCGGCGCCGTTCACCCCCACCAGGCCGATCCTGTCTCCGGGTTTCACCTCCCAGGTCACGGCCCGGAGCACTTCCCCGGTGGGGTAGATCTTGCTGACGTTTTCGAGTCGCAGCACCGGCGGAAGGCGTGATGCCCCCCATCATCCCTGTCGGCAAACTGGTGAAGGTTCCTGGAGGCTGGTCGCCATGCTGAAACTGGAACAGCTGGCCGCTCTCGTGGTGGCCGCAGGATTGGCGATTGTGAGTTATCTGCTCTTCTTCAGTTGGGCCGGAGGTGGCGGCTACGAACGCCGTGAGCGCGCTGCGCCCAAGGCGCTTCTGACGCCCGATGCCCCCGCGCTCAAAGACCGCCTCTCGCTTTGATCAGCCAGCGCTTGCTGTCGTCGTCGTCAAGGCTGGCCAGATGGTCGCGCACCTCCTGGGTCGTGACGGGAAGCCCCAGCTGGTCGCCCAGGCTGCAGATGCTGGCCATGGCGCCGTTGGGATCCTGGAGCGCCTGACGGAACAGGGCCTGGGTCTGTTCCGGATTGCTGCTGATTCGGGCGTACAGCGATGCGGCATTGGAAGCCATCGCGATCTGAGCAACTGCTCAAACGCTATTCAGCACGGAGAGTCTTGTCAGGCGGCTTGTTCGATGCCGTCATCGTGCTGCCCCAGGGCCGAGGCGTCCTTCATGCTGCGAGCGTCCATGCAGAGCACCTTGCGCAGTTGGGCGTAGTTGGCGGCTTGGGTGCTTCGCCCTTCCTGGGAAGCGCCGTATTCGGCCCGTTGCAACACGTGGTGCAGATGGGTCAGCAGGTAGGTGCTGATGACGGCTGACACCAGCACGTCGCCATTTTCAGCGCTGCGACGGGGGCGTCGGGACCTAGCGCGGGTGCCGGCTGGGCTTCGACGGGAGCGAGGTGTGGCTTGGGTCATGGGGTACTCCGAGGAGGACCAGTGCCCTCACCATAGCCATGGATACTACCCTTGACCATCTCTGTACACTTTCTAGTAGCAGAGCCTCTTCAAGGGGATCCGGTCGTGCCCACCCGTCAGACCTCATCCAGCGGGAAGCCAAAGTCCCCGAGAATTCAGGTGGTTCTGCCTGAGGATCTCTGTGCGCGTCTCACGGCGATGGCGGAGCTGGAATCCCGCACGGTGAGCAACATGGCGCGGGTGCTGATCCAGCAAGGCGTGCAACGCCATGAGCAGGAGTTGGAGGCATCCATACCGGCGCCGTCTCGCGAGGAGCGCCTGCGGTCGGCACTGGAATCACAGCAGCCCCGCCGTCTGAGGGGCGCCCCCCGGCGCCTCCGCCTGCACCGGCCCGGTTAGGCCGGCTCCACCCGCGTGCCGAGCACGGTCTCCCGACAGGCTCCGGTGACAGCTGGCACATTGCCGGGATGCCCCCTGTGGTGCCACCAGGCCAGCAACGCGAAGACCAGCGCTTCTCGGGCTTCCGTCGGCACCCCAAGACTGCTGCTCGCATCGATTTGTGCGCCTTTGCAGCGCCGCCGCAGCTCATCGATCAACACCGGGTTTTGGCTGCCACCTCCGGCTGTGATCAGTTCGATCGGTGCGATCCCAACGCTCTGGCGAAGACGTGCCAGATCCTGGGCAACCACAGCGGCGGAAAAGGCCGTCAGGGTTGCGATGGCATCCGCCGGTGAGGCTCCATCGAGCTGTTCTAGCCGTCGATTCAGATCGTCCTGCCCAAAGCACTCCCGTCCGGTGGATTTCGGCGGTGCCAACTGGAAATACTCCTCCTGGAGCCACCGCTGGATCCAGCCCTCATCCGCTTGCCCCTGCGCTGCCATCGCTCCACCCTTGTCGAAGCTTTGGGCACCGTTGGTGAAGTGACGCATGCCCAGGTCGAGCAGGCTGTTGGCTGGTCCGCAGTCCCATCCCAAGATCGCGGCATGCCGATCCACTCCACCGCAGGGGGGGATGAGGGTGAGGTTGGCAATGCCGCCCAGATTCAGCAGTGCACGCCAGCCCTGCGTGCTCCCCAGAAGTGCCGCATCGGCCCGAGGCACGAGCGGTGCTCCCTGTCCTCCCAATGCCAGATCAGCAGCGCGGAAGTCATGCACCACCGGTCTTTGCAGCAGATGGGCCAGCAGTGGGGCCTGAAGAATCTGCCAGCTGGCCCCCCGTGCCCCCCGGGCCGGCGGACGGTGCCAGACGGTCTGGCCATGGCAGCCGATCAGCTCAGCTTTAGCATCGGGGTCGCAGGCTAGGGCCGCCTCGGCTTGCACCTCAGTGATGGCTTCCGCCAGCTCCAGCAAGAGGGCTGCCGGCATCGGTGCGCCCTGGCCGGCGGCCACCACCTGCCGCTGCAGTTCGAGCGGATAGGGCTGATGGTGGTGGCGAAGCAGGGACCACTGAGGACGCTGGGGTGGGCCGTCGAAGTGCGCCAGCACGGCATCAACACCGTCAGCGCTGGTTCCGCTCATCAGCCCGAGGCAGTGCATCGGCTCAGTTTTTTGGGAGCCGTTGCAGGTCGTCTACCAGTCCCATCACCACCAGCAGGTGCCCCTCCTCCAGAACGTGGGAGGCGGGTGGGTTCACCATCAGGCTGCTTTGCGGTCCTGCCGCCAGCACGTTCACCCTGAAGTTCTTGCGCAGATTCAGATCCCGCAGCGAGCGCCCCACAAACGGTTTCGGAACCTTGATTTCCTCGATGCAGTGCTGTTCATCCAGGGCCAGCCGTTCCATCAGGTTGGGGCGCACCAGCTCAAGCCCCAGGCGCTCCCCCTGCATGCGCGAGGGAAAGATCACCCGGTCGGCCCCAACCCGCTTCAGCATTTTTTCGTGGAGATCGCTCGTTGCCCTTGCGATCACCTGTCGCACGCGGCTGCCTTCGCTGTCTTTGGCGATCAAGGTTGCGGTGATGCTGGCCTCGATCGGTTCACTGATCGCCACCACCACGGTGCCCATGTCGAGCACGCCGGCTTCCCGCAGGGCCTCTTCGTCGGTGCAGTCCACGACGCGGGCCTCCACGCTGGGCTCCACCTGACGCAGTTCATCCACCGCACGCTCTGATCGGTCCACGGCCAGCACATCAGCTCCGTTTTGAAGCAGTTCCCGGCAAACGGCGATGCCGAAACGTCCCACGCCGATGATCGCGAAGCCGAGTCGTTCGCTGCCCTGGGCCGGGCTCCACTGCCACCACTCCTTCATTGCTGCCTCCCCCGCTGATCACGCTCAGACATACAGATCCTCGCTGGGGTAACCGACTCGATTCTGGCGATTCATCTGGAGTTGTTCCTGAGTCATCGCTTCCCAGATCGCACTCACCAGCAACAGGATCCCCAACCGTCCCACAAACATTCCCACCATCAGCACGGCCTGGCCGAAACGGGGGAGTTCAACGGTGACTCCCAGATCCAGGCCCACCGTGGCAAAAGCGGAGATGCAGGTGAACAGCATCTCCATAAAGGTGAATGAATCCTTGCCGTTCACATTGCTGGCGATGCTGATCAGCATCGCCATGGCCATCACGAACAGCAGGGAGCCCACCGTGATGCCGACGGCCCTCAGCACCACCTTGTCGCTGATGCTTCTGTTGCGAATCACCACCACCTCCCGGCCCCGCAGGGTGGAACGGGTGGCTGCCATCAAGGCGGCCACGGTGGTGGTCTTGATCCCACCACCGGTCCCGCCGGGGCTGGCCCCGATGAACATCAGCACCATCAGCAACAGCAGGCTCGATTCGGTGACTGTGTCGAGCGAGAGCGGAAGGGTGCTGAAGCCGGCTGTGCGTGCCGTGACGGATTTGAACAGGGCTGTGAGCCACCGCTCAGACCAGGGCATGGCCGTGAAGATCTCACCCTGGTTCAACCATTCCGTCAGGGCCAGTCCCCCTGCCCCGAAGATGATCAACAGCAGGGTTGTGCGCAGCACCAGGCGGGAGTGCAGGCTCAGCCGCCGCCGGCTCCGCCGTCTGCGCAGCAGCTGTGTGGTCAGATCGCTGGTGACCCGCCACCCCAGGCCGCCGGCCACGATCAGCATCATCACCACGGCATTCACAACCCCGTTGCTGCGGTAGCGCTCGAGGCTGTCGCTCCAGAGTCCGAATCCCGCGTTGTTGTATGCCGAGATGCTGTGGAACACCGCAGCCCAGAGGCGTTCGCCCTGGTTGGGGATGTCATCGAAGCCGAAGTGATACAGGATCACAGCCCCCACAAGGATCACCAGCGTCGCCGTCAGGGCAATGCCACGAAACGTGCGCCCAACGCCCCCAACGCCGAATTCATCCAGGGCCTGCCCCCGATCCAGCCTGCGGCGTAGGGCTGTTCCCTGCACCACAAAGCCCTGGAGAAACGTGGTGATGGCCATCAAGCCAAGGCCCCCTGCCAGGATCATCAGGGCCAGCACCGCCTGGCCGAAGGTCGTGAGATCGCTGCCGATGTCGATGATCGACAGGCCCGTCACCGTGATGGCCGATGTGGCCGTGAACAGAGCTTCCCAAAGCCCCACGCGGCTAGAGGAGCACAGCGGAGTGGCCAACAGCAACGTGCCGATCAGCACCACCAGCAATCCAGTCACCACGGTGAACTGGGGAACCGTGAGCCGACGATGCCAGCCCTGGGTGCGTTCGATGGCTCTTCCGATCGGCACAGGAGCGGGCGAGATCTGACCAGTGTTGTTCAGGATCCGCCGTAATGCCAGAGAACCAAGGCCGGCACGATGATGGTCATGATCAGCGTCAGGCCAATTCCGTAGCGGGTGACGTCGAGAAACCGATAACGGCCTGGACCGAACACCATCAAATTGGTCTGGTACCCGACGGGGGTGAGAAACGACTGACTCGCACCGAACAGCACTGTGATCAGCAAGGCGATGGGAGACAGTTGCAGGGATGGGGCCAGTTGCACCGCGACAGGCGCCAGCAGGGCCACCGAGGCGGCATTGCTCATCACCTGGGTGAGCAGCGTGGTGCCGATGAAGACCACCATCAAAGCCGTATAGCTCGGCCAGCCCGCCAGCCCCTGCTGGAGCACCAAGGCAAGGGCATCGGCGAGGCCCGTGCTCTGCATGGCAACGCTGAAACTGGTGAGGGATCCCAGCAACAGGATCACGTCCAGCCGGATCGAGCGCTGCAGTTCGCCAAGGCGAAGGCAGCCGGTGGCCACCACGCTCACCATGGCCAGGAGCACCGCCGCTACCAGAGGGATGGGGGTGAGCGTCGGCAGCAGCAGCATCGCCAGGGCAATGCTGACGGCCACGGGCTTGCGTCGAACAGTAGGAAGGTCATCCTCCAGTCGGTCCAGCACCAACAGGTCGTTGCTGGCCTGCAGGCCGCGGATGGAGTCGATCGGTGCCTGCAACAGCAATACATCGCCCTCCCGCAGGATCACCTGGCCGAGGCGTTCCTGAACAGTCTCCTGGCCGCGGCGAAGCGCGAGCACCGTGGCGTTGTGGCGTTGCCGGAATCGCAATTCCCGCAGGCTGGCGCCGGCCAGGGTGGAACCAGCCGGCAGCAACACTTCCACGGTCTTCTGACCGCTTGATTCTTCGGTGTAGACGCTGAACCCGGCGTTCTGCCCCTGGGTTGTGAGCTGAACCGTGTGATCCTGCTGGAGACGCAGTAGATCGGGGCGGGTGACCCGCAGCAGCAGACGATCGCCGGCTTCAAGACGACGGTCCGCCAGGGGGGGCAGCAGTCGCTCTCCTCCGCGTTGCAGCTCCAGAACGTCCACGTCGAAACGGCGCTGCAGCCGACTGTTCAGCAGTGAGCGGCCCACCAGCTCAGAGTCGGGGGGGATGCGCACTTCTGTGCAATAGCTGCTCGTTTTGCTGGTGTTTCCCAGGTCATCCGTCGTGGCACCGCGGTCCGGCAACAGCACTCTCGGAGCCATCACCAGGTAGATGGCCCCGGCCAGCCAGACCGGCAGGCTGATCAGCGTGAAGCTGAACAGATCGAGGGAGCCGTAGCCCAGTTGCTCGCTGATGTCGCTCACCAACAGGTTCACCGAGCTGCCCAGCAAGGTGAGGGTGCCCCCAAGCACGGTGGAAAACGACAACGGCAAGAGCACCCGAGATGGCGAGATGCCGCGCCGTTGGCACCAGCCCTCCACCACGGGCAGAAGCGAGGCCACCACGGGGGTGTTGGGAACAATCCCTGACACCGGGGCGATCACGAAGGCCATCAGCGCAATCAGACGCCGCGAAGACCGGATCCGCTCCGAGGCGATCAGATCTCTGAGTCGATCCAGGGCACCGCTCTTGAACAGTGCCGCGGAGACCGGGAACAGGCCCAACAGGGTGATCAGTGCAGGACTACCGAACCCCGCCAGAGCCTCCTGGGGATTGAGCACCCCGGTAGCGATCAGCAGGCTCAAACTCAGCAAGCCGGTGAGCTCCGGTGCAATCAACCCGGTGATGAACAGCACCACTGCCAGAGCCAACACGCCCAGGGTGATCAAGGCCTGAGGGTTTTGAAGAGCGCTGCTCAGCTCGGCCATGGCGGCGAGTCGCCGGTCGTCAATTGTGGCGATTCTGCCCCGGGATCAAAAAATTGCTCACGCAGCCACTGCTTCAGTCCCTGCAGCCCATCCCCCCGCACCGCTGAGAGAAACAGGGCGTCGGGTTCCCGCTGGTGAATCATCTCGATCTCCGTCGCCTCACAGCGGTCGATCTGATTGGCGATCACCCTGCGCAGGGCGGTGCTGCCAAGGTCATCGAGCAGCCGATGCACCGTGTCCAGGTGGCCCTGCCAGTCGGGGTCAGCAAGGTCGACCACCAGCAGGAGCACATCGGCATCCAGCGCCTCCTCCAGCGTGGCGCGGAAGGCCTCTACTAATGGGGCGGGGAGATCGCGGATGAAGCCCACCGTGTCGGTGAGCAGTAACCGTTCGGGGCGTGCCCCAGGGCAGGGAAGGTCGAGTTTGCGGGTGGTGGGATCCAGGGTGGCGAACAACTTGTTCTCCGCCAGCACGCGATCACTGGCTCGTTTGCCGCATAAGGCATTGAGCAGGCTGGACTTTCCTGCGTTGGTGTAGCCCACAAGCGCCACCCGCGGCAGGCCACGCCGCTGATCCCGCAAGCGGCTGCGGTGGGATTGAAGTTGGCGTTGATCTCGAAGCAGTCGTTCGATGCGTCGGCTGATGGCCCGACGGTCCTTTTCCAGCTGTGTTTCCCCCGGGCCGCGCGTGCCGATGCCGCCGCCCTGTCGCGACAGGCTGCTGCCCCGTCCCAGCAGGCGCGGCAGCCGATAGCGCAGCTGAGCCAGTTCCACCTGAAGTCGTCCAGCAGCACTGCCGGCCCGCTGGGCAAAGATGTCGAGGATCAGCTCACTGCGGTCGGAGACCGGGCAGCTGAGCAGCCGTTCCAGATTGCGGGCCTGCACGGGGGTGAGCTCCCTGTCGGTGATGACAAGGGAGGCCTGGCAGCGGCGGATCTCAAGGGCGGCTTGCTGAAGTTTTCCGGAGCCCCAGAGCGTCTGGGGATTGGTTTGGCCCCGGCGCTGGCTGGTCCGGGCCACTGGCTCGGCACCGGCACTGCGCACCAAGCCTTCCAGCTCAGCCAGATCCCGCTGGTCGCGCTGTTCATCGCCACTGGTGAGCGTGAGCAGAAGCACTCGCTCGTTTCCGGCCGCGGCGTTGATGCTTTGCTGATGGGGTTCGTCCGGTGTGAGGACGCAAAGATCCCTCAGGTCGCCTTGTTCAAACGGTCTCCAGCTATCGGCTTGAGACGGGTCTGGAATCAAGAGTTCGGCCGGGCGAGCTCCATCGGCCCCTGGGCATGGTGCAAAGCGCAGCCAGTGCCGAGGGGCGATGTCGAGGGCGACCACGGCGTCGCGGGGATCTGAGTGCAGCCCGTTGCGGGCAAAAGGGCAGCTGATCAGTCGCCATCCCCCGCTGCTCCGTCGCGGCGTCGCCGGTAGGTGCTGCAACAGCGAATCGCTGCCGGTGAGAGGCCCCAGCCAGAGCAGGCGGCAGAGGCCACGGCCGTCCAGCACCAGATGCAATGCCATCTCCAGATCCAGCACCAGGTCGGCCAAGCGTTCGAGGCTCAGCAGATCGGCGCCGCAGTCTTCAGGATGACGGCGATGGCTCAACCGCTCCAGCTGGCGTTGCTGGCTGGGGCGCAGACCACGGCAACGCCCGCCGAGGTGGGATTGCTTCAACGGTTCAACAACCAGGCGCCTGCCGAGCGCAGACCCAGTGAGAGCCCTGGCAGCCGCGTGAGATAGGTAGCCCGTCGTAACTGGAAGGCCAGGGGGCCGGCCAGGGTGAGCCCCATGCCGGTGAGGGTGGCCTCACCGACACCGAGGCTGAGCATTTCGCCGCGGTCCTCGAACTGGAAGGGTTGTGGCTCCTCCTCCATCCGCAGCTGCTCGATGGCTGCGGCCGTGGCATCGCCCTGTTGCATCGCCACCTGGGCGCTGGCGGGCCATGGGCTGCCAGGCCGGGCTGAGAGATCCCCGAGGGCGAATGTGTTGGCGCTGCCGATAAGGCGCAGGTCATCGTCGACGGCCAGGCGCCCCCGTTCCAGCACAGGTGCAGGTGAGATGGCGGGGATGGAGGGGCTGCTTCCTGCGGTCCAGATCAGGCCTGAGTGACGCATAACAGCACCATCGGCAAGAACAGCAGTACTGGATTTAACTTCGCTCACGCTGGTGTTGAGCTGGACCACCACCCCTTTGCGTTCCAGCGCGGCCTGGGCCCGCTCGCGATTGAACGCTGTGCTGCCGGGAAGGATTTCATCGCCCATCTCCACCAGCCGAACGCTGACAGCACCATCGATCAGGTCCGCCAGCTTGCAGGCCAGTTCCACGCCGGTGGGTCCCGCGCCGACAATGATCAGTCCGGCCTCTTCATCCCGTTGCTGGTGCAGGTTGTTGAGCCATTGCTTGAGGCGGCTTACATCGCTGAGGTCACGGAAGCCGGAACTGTGTTCTTTGACGCCTGTAATGCCGAAATCATTGGCTTTCGATCCCGTCGCCAGCACCAGTTGTGACCACCTCAAGCGGTCTCCGGAGGCCAGTTCGATGCTTTGGCTGGTTTGATCGATGCCAACAACGCTGTCTTGAACCCAGCAGATGCCGTTGTTCAGCAGTTGGTCGTAGCGGGGGGCCACCTCCCAGCCTTGAAGTTCATCGCTAAGCAGTTCGTACAGCAGCGGTTGAAACAGGAAGCGATCCCGCGGCTCGATCAGAACGATGGGGCAGTTGGGCTGCCGTCGCTGAAGAGCAAGTGCTGTGAACAAACCGCCGAATCCACCGCCAACGATCACCACGGCATCCGACGTGGACGAGGGTGAACGCATGAAGGGATCTGCCGGTTCTCAAACGATAGGAACCACACCTGGTCCCGCGACAAGGGAAGATGGCGTGATGACGGAGGCTCCTGAGGCCATGGTGCCCATGGCGGTGCAAAACGAGTTGCTCGAAGGGCGCAAGCTGCTGGAGTCGATGGAGCCGCAGCAGCGTCTGGCCTGGGGGTTGGAGCAGTTCGGTGAGACTTTTGCTCTCACCACGAGTTTTGGGATCCAATCGGCTGTGCTGCTGCACATGCTGAGCACCCTCCCCGGGGGCGATGCTGTGCCGGTGATCTGGATCGATACCGGTTATCTGCCTTCAGAGACCTACACCTATGCATCTCAACTCACCCAGCAGCTCAGGATTCGTCTGGTGGTGAGTCAGAGCGAGATGTCCCCGGCTCGGATGGAGGCCCTGCACGGGCGGCTTTGGGAGTCCGGTCGCGTGGAAGACCTGGAGACCTATCACCGGATCCGCAAGGTTGAACCTCTGGAGCGAGCGCTCAACGACCTGAACACACGCTGCTGGGCCAGTGGCGTGCGGCGTGGCCAGACCGATCACCGCCGCTCAATGACCGCTTTGGATCCGATTCGGGAGCGTTGGTCATTGCGCCCACTGCTCGAGTGGACCAAGCGCGATGTGTACTACTACATGCAGGACAACGGTCTTCCCCAGCACCCATTGTTTGAACAGGGTTATTCCACGGTCGGCGACTGGCATTCCAGTGGTCCTGATGTTGGCGATCTGAGTGGCCGTGACACCCGCTTCGGTGGATTGAAGCAGGAGTGTGGAATTCATCTGCCCCAGGAGGTGAATGAAGGGCTGATGGGTGAAGGCATCTGAGTGACGGGGTCTGTACGGGACGTTGGCCGCGCCCTGCTGATTGGTAACAGCCGTTGGCATTGGGCCCAACGGCAAGGCAACACTGTCCGCATTGACCACGGTCCTCCTGAGCCTGGTCGCATCGGTACCAACCCTCCGGTTTGGGCCGCGGTGGGACCTGTGCCTGAGCCGCTCATGGCCCACCAGGATCTGCGCATTTGTTTGGAGGATGTGCCCTTGCCCAAGGCTCCTCCTTGGTTGGGGGTGGATCGCGCTCTCGGGGCTTGGATGGCCTGGCGTTGCAGTCAGGAGCAACAGCTCGACTGTTCCAGGGGGTTGCTTCTTGTGGATGCCGGCACCGTGTTGAGCCTCACCCGGGTGACGGCCGACGGTTGTTTTGGAGGCGGACAGCTGATCCCGGGCTATCGGCTCCAGCTCCAGGCCATGGCCGATGGAACCCTCGGCTTGCCATCAACCCCTGAGGATCTCGACAACGACGCTCTGCAAGAGGTCTTCCCACAGCAAACCGTGGCCGCCATGCAGCGCGGTGTTCTGGAGGCGATGTTGGCCTCCATTGCAGCGGCTCAGCAGCATGCCCAAGGCTTGCTGTGGATCTGCGGTGGGGACGCTGCCCTGTTGAACCGTCATTGGTCCGGTGCAACGGAGTTGTTGCAGCTGGAGGGTGATCTTCAGTTGCAAGCACTGCTGAGCCTGGGGTCTGGGCTCAGCTCAGCCCGAGATCGCTGATCAGCGTGTCGGCCATGGTGGCCGCTTTCACCTTGAGATAAATCCGCTCGAGTTTTCCTTCTTCATCGATCAGGAAGGTGTGGCGCATCATGCCCATGTATTCGCGCCCCATGAACTTCTTCAGCCCATAGCTCTCATAGAGGCTGGCCACGGCACAGGGCTCCTCATCGGTGAGCAGGGTGAAGGGAAGGTCGTGCTTGTTGATGAATTTGTTGTGGGAGGTGGCTCCGTCCTTGCTGACACCCAGAACGGTGATGTTGTTGGCTTTCAGTTGCTCCCAGCGATCGCGGAAGTTGCAGGCTTCTTTGGTGCAGCCCGGGGTGTCGTCCTTGGGATAGAAGTACAGAACAACCTTCTTTCCGCGCAGTGAAGCGAGGCTTATGGGATCACCGTTTTGATCGGGAAGGGTGAAGTCGGGGGCGGCGTCGCCGATTTGCAGACTCACGGAAAGGGTTTGGTCAGAGGCGGCAGCGTACGGCCCTCAGGACAGGACTGTCCGTGCGGCCTACGTTGGAATCAACCTGCAGCTTTGGGCCATGGCGTCGCGGATCAGGCTCGAGCACATCGCAGGTTCCCTGGCATCTCTTGTTTTTTGTACGTACCTCGCGGTCCTTCCTGGGCCGTTTTCAAAAGCAGGTTCTCAGCAACCGGTGCGCTGGAACACGGGTGGCTCAGTTAGCACCACCACTTACAGCGAGCTCGAATCCTTTCTTGATGACGGCAAGGTCAAAGACCGTGCTCTTCAGGACGCCATTCGGATGTCTGGCTGGACCGCTGAGGAGCTCCGTTTTGGTTTGAACAAGAGCTATGCAGTTGACCTCGCCGGTGTATCCCGGTTTCTTTATTCCCAAGCTGGTAAAGCCTTCCTGGATGATCAAACAAGGTCTTATGTCCCTTATTGGCGCCAAAAGGCGACGGCGGTAACGGCTCTACGGGCCGCCATTATCGCGGATGCCAAGGATGGGCTCATTAGCTCAATCGGCATCATTAAACAGCTCCCCGTCGCCTTCCGTTTATCAGATAACGGACCGAATTATGGTAGGCAAAGGGTTTGTGCTCCAGACAAGGTGAGCGGAGCCCAGTCCACTTCGCTGCTGTCCTGGTACGTCTTTCTGCCTGCTTGCATCAAAGCCAATTCAGAGCTCTGATCTCTTTATTTGAGCCCAGGTTTCGGCGTTTTTTTTGATGGCATGCTGCACTTGCCTTGAATCAATTGATGGCGCATCGGCAGTCGCAGGCCGACCTCGCCCAGGTCGTTCAACGATTGGCGCAACTGCGTCATCACCTCCTTGCTGATCTCCCCCATGGCCTGCCGGTAGGGCGACCCATCGATTAGCCATCGCTCAGCCAGTTCGGTGCCCCCTGGAAGCATGAGATGTTCCAGCCACTCCTCACAACGGAGCTGCCAGCCAGCCTTCGCCAACAACTTTTCCGGACGCTGCTGCAGCTCAAGCCACTGCTGTTCTTGAGCCGCTAGATCGCTCAACAGCTCTGTTGGCTCGCCGTCTTGCAGCAATGCACCGGCGGGCCCCAGTTCGGCGCGGCTGATCAGCAGCCGTAAACCTGTTGTCGGCTCGGCATGTTGGTTGATTGTCTTCAGCAGCGCCGTCCAGTTCTGCCCTTGCAGGTCGGCAGCGGCGAGCCGACCCCCGATCCAATCGAAGGCTTGGCTTTCGGGCAGAGCGTCGAGGTTGCCTGTTAACAGCTCTGGTCGATGCTCCGGCTCGAGCAAATCCATCTGCGCTTCCAGCCGGCTGCGGTCGGCATCGTTCTCGCAAAGCACGGTCACTCCTCCTTCCGGGGTGGCCCTCAATGGATCGAGGGCCCAAATCAGCGAGCGCACCCCCAGCAGCAGCACTCGATCTCGACGGGTCCAGGGGATATCCCGCCAGAGCCGCTCTCGCAGGCGCTGCAGTCGCTCCCCCTCCTGTCCTAGTTGGCGCTGGACCCAGCGGTCCACGCCAGGACGGTCGGGCCCGCTGCTCAAAAGCAAAGGCTGGTCGGCTGCCAGTTCCGCGGCCGCGGCGAGTTGGGCTGCCCGGCGTTCCGCCATCCGCTCGCGTCGTTCCCCCTCCCAACCGAGTTGTCCGGGCTGCCAGAACACCTCGCCTTGCAGGGGTGTGGGGAGGTATTGCTGCTCCACCCAGTGTTCTGCGTAGGCATGGGGGTAGCGGTAGCCCACGCCATCGCCGAAGGCGGCTCCATCCCGGTTGGCATCGCGCAAATGCCCGGGCACGTCCTGCTTTTGCGCATCGCGCACGGTTTTCAGGGCATCAAAGAAGCCCAGAACGCTGTTGCTCTTTTCGGTGCCGGCCAGGTACAACGCGGCCTGGGCCAAGGGATACAAGCCCTCTGGTAGCCCTACCCGTTCGAAGGCTGCGGCACAGGCTTCCACCACAACCATGGCCTGAGGGTCGGCCAGGCCGATGTCTTCCCCCGCCGCAATCAGCATCCTCCGGAAGATGAAACGTGGGTTCTCACCGGCCTCCACCATGCGGGCCAGCCAGAACATCGCCGCATCGGCATCCGAGCCCCGTAGCGATTTGATGAAGGCGCTGATGGTGTCGTAGTGGGCATCACCGTGCTTGTCGTAAAGCACCGCCCGCTGCTGGATGGATTCCTCGGCGATGGCCAGAGTGATTTGGATCACGCCGTGGCCATCGGGTTCGGAGCTCTCCACCGCTAGTTCAAGGGCATTGAGCAGGCTGCGGGCGTCTCCGCCCGCTACATCAACGAGGTGGTTGACGGCATCGCTGCTGATGGCGATGGCGCGGTCGCCGTACCCCCGCTCATTGTCTGCAAGGGCGCGTCGCAGCAGCCGCTGTAAATCCTCTGGTTCTAGAGGCAGTAAACGAAACAGCCGCGAGCGGCTGACCAGTGCCTTGTTGACTTCGAAATAGGGGTTTTCTGTGGTGGCCCCGATCAAGGTGACGGTGCCGTTTTCCACCCATGGCAGCAGCGCATCCTGCTGGGCACTGTTGAAGCGGTGCACTTCGTCGATGAACAGGATCGTGCGAAGGCCATGCCGTTCAAGGCGTTGGCGTGCAGCATCAACCTCGATTCGTAAGTCTTTGACGCCGGCCAGCACGGCGTTGAGGCTGCTGAAGTGGGCACGGGTGTGGTTGGCAATGATCCGCGCCAGGGTTGTTTTGCCGACCCCGGGCGGGCCATGCAGGATCAGGTTGCCGACCCGATCGGCCTTGATGGCACGGCGCAGGAGCCGTCCGTCAGCCAGGATTCCGCTCTGACCTTCAAATTCCTCCAGCGTGCGCGGACGCATGCGATCGGCCAGGGGGGCCAGCATCCTTCGTTGCTGCTCACCGTGAAAAGCGAAGAGGTCCTGAGCCAACAAACCATCGGCGATGCCCCAGTGTCCCTGAAGTTTTCAATCAGTGCTTGAGCTGGTCCAAATCGGACGCTTTTTGAGTCTGTCTGTTTCCAGGCTTGCAAATCTTCGCGGCCCGGTTCTTACCTTATGACCACCTCATAATCCATTTCAAAGCCTTTTTGCCGTGCCTCATCTGCAGCGCCTCCTGCTTACCGTCGCGGCTCTGATCACGGTTAGTTCCTGCAGGAGCGAAGCACCGAAGCTGCCGCCGCCGCCGAAGGTTCAGGCTGCTGCTGCTCGGCTGGTGGAATTCACCGAGGGGATCGACACCGTCAGCACGCTCGAGGCCAGCAATCTTGTGGAGTTGGCCGCTCAATCGGGTGGACGAATTGAGCAGCTGAAGATTCGCCAAGGTGATGAGGTGGAGGCCGGTCAGCTTCTGCTGGTCCTTGATCAAGACGAGGAAAAGGCCAACGCCGACACGGCTAAAGCCAATTACGAGCGTTACGCCTACCTGGCTGAAGTGGGAGCAACGTCGCAGAAGGAGTTGGATCGCTACCGGACTCAGTACATCGAAGCGAAGGCCAAGCTCAGTTACAGCAATCTCACTTCACCCTCCGCCGGCACGGTCGCTGACGTGAAGGTGAAAGTGGGTGATGTGATCCAGCAGGACCAGGTCTTCACCAGCCTGGTCCAGAACAATGAGCTGGAAGCAAGGGTGGAAGTGCCAGCGATCTTCTCGGCCCAGCTGCAGGAGGGCCAGCCCGTTGTTCTGATGGCCCCTGGCAGCGAAGAAATACTGGCCACAGGTGCAGTGGAATCAATTGATCCACGCATCAACCCCAACACCCAAGGACTGTTGGTGACGGCGGTGTTCCCCAATAGCGACGGAACACTGCGGGATGGTTTGCGACTGCATACGCGTGTGCAGATCAAAGCTGAGGAACAGTTGGCTGTTCCCTTTGCCGCTGTTACCCAGACCTCGGGTCAGAGCTTTGTCTTCCGGCTCGGAAGTTTCGATGAGCTAAAGGAGAATCCTGGTAAGGCGGATTTAAAAAGGCTGGAGCTGGGAATTAAGGCCGGCAAGCTTCCCGCGAACTCGCAGTTCGCCTTGCAGACACCAGTCACGGTGGGCGAACTGGAGAACAACCTGTATCCCATTACCAAGGGCCTGAAACTGAATCAGAGGGTGGCCACCACCAACCTGCTGAACCTCAGACACGGGATGCCTGTTCAGGTGCAACCCGCCAAGGCGAACTGAGGTTGAACGATGTCTGCTTCCAATAACTTCATCACCAAACCGGTTCTCAGCACGGTTTGCAGTCTTTCGATCACGGTCGTGGTCGCTGGGTGTTTATCCGCAGCAATCAAAAAGCCACCCAGAGGGGTGGCTTTGGCATGTCAGACGTGATGGTCCGGGTTCAGGTGATCACGGTGGGTTGATCCATGCCCGTGCGTTGCTTGATCTCCGCCAGGTCATTGATAGCGCTGATCATCTCGGCCAGGGCGACCTGGGGATCCTGGTCGAGGTCGCCGCTGCTGGGCACATAGCTCTCCAGGTAGACGCGAAGCGTTGCTCCCTTTGTGCCGGTGCCGGAGAGGCGAAGCACAACACGGCTGCCGTCGTCCAACAGGATCCGCAGACCTTGGCCTGACGTCACGGAACCATCGACGGGGTCGGTGTAGCTGAAGTTGTCTGCGGTGCTGATGGTGCGTCCGGCAAAAGCCTGGCCCACCAGGCTAGGCAGCATGGATTCGAGGCGGTCGTAGAGGCCATGGGCGGCGTCGCTGGCGACGGCCTCATAGTCGTGACGCGAGTAGTAATGGCGTCCGAAGCGCTTCCAGTGTTCGGCCATGATCTCGGCGACGCTGCAGCGACGCACGGCCAGGATCTGCAGCCAGAACAGCACGGCCCAGAGGCCATCTTTTTCGCGCACGTGGTTGCTACCGGTGCCGAAGCTCTCTTCACCGCAGAGGGTGATCTTGCCGGCGTCCAGCAGGTTGCCGAAGAACTTCCAGCCTGTGGGCGTTTCGAAGCAGTCAATCCCCAGCTCCTTGGCCACCACATCCACTGCAGCGCTGGTGGGCATTGAACGCGCCACCCCGGCCAGGCCTTCGGCGTAGGCCGGAGCCACCGTGGCGTTCGCAGTGAGCACGGCGAGGCTGTCGCTGGGATTCACAAAGCAGCGCTGGCCCAGAATCATGTTGCGATCGCCATCGCCGTCGCAGGCGGCGCCGAAGAGGTACTCATTTCCCTCGAGCAGCAGTTCAGCCAGGTCGTGGGCGTAGGTGAGGTTGGGGTCGGGGTGACCGTTGCCGAAGTCTTCCAGGGGTGTGCCGTTGCGCACGCTTCCCGCCGGTGCACCCAGTAGCCCTTCGAACAACCGGGCGGCGTAGGGCCCGGTGACGGCATGCATGGCGTCAAAGGCCAGGGGGAAGTCGCTGCGAATCAGATCGCGGATCTGATCGAAGTTGAATAGCTCCTGCATCAGGGCAACGAAATCGTCGATGCCGTCGATCACCTCCACCTGCATCGCGCCGATGTTGTGAAGTCCAGGCGCATCCAGAGGGATTTCTGCAGCCTCAACAATCGTGTATTGCTCCAGGGTTTTGGTGCACTCGAACACCGCATCGGTGAAGGAGGCGGGGGTGGGGCCACCGTTGGCGCCGTTGACCTTGACGCCGAAGTCACCGTTCTCACCACCTGGGTTGTGGCTGGCGGACAGGATGATGCCGCCAATGGCCTGACGCTGCCGGATCAGATTGGAGGCGGCGGGTGTGGAGAGGATGCCGCCGGTGGTGACGATCACCTTGCTGAGGCCGTGGGCGGCGCCCATCCGCAGGATCACGTCGATGGCACGGCGGTTGCCGTAACGGCCGTCGCCCCCCACCACAAGGGTGCCGCCCTGTACGCCTGGCAGCGTGCGAAGCGACGCTTCGATGAAACTTTCGAGGTAGTGGGGCTCCTCAAACTGGCGACTGCTCTTGCGCAGGCCGGAGGTCCCTGGCTTTTGGTCGGTGAAAGGGGTGGCCAGGCGCACCTGGCGTTGGGTCGGTTCCGCAGGGGCCGAGATGGTCATCACAACGGATGAGGGCTATATGCGGAACCTAAACATGGAAATCCATTTGTAATGCGTCGGTCGCGACCAGTTGATTTCGTTACCCCTGTGGCCCGCACCAAACCTGAGGACCATGCAACGCAGAGCTTGAAGCGAGCCATTCGCTTGGCGGTGCCTTTTTGGGAGACATTGACTGCCACAAGTTTTGGATCATTCTCAAGCCTGACGCGATTTGAGTTTCTCGTTTTTGGTCACCGGCTCTGCGCAGAACCTTGGGATACGACGGGCTGTGTTCGTAATGGTGTCTTTGCGCCTGAAGTCGTTGTTGTTGGCGACCTTGGCTTCGTCCATCAACATCCACAACACGTCTTTGCAGCGCTCGGGCAACCTGGAGTGATCCATCAAAGGATCAGCGAGTTGCCTTACTCGCTTGCAGGCCTTTGTTGAGTTGATTCGGGAACATGCGTAGGCGGCCTGTTCGATGTCTCGCAGTTGCTCTTTGCTGGGCCAAGCCACATAGGGCTCAGCAGCCATAGACGGGGCAGTCATGGATAACACCATGAAGATGCGAATGAGTGCAGGGAAGTTCATGGCGCTCATTATCTTTCGTTTGATCTGGTTTTTCATTTATTAGATACTCCGACCTCTCTGGACTTTTTGACGATCGAATTTCATTGGACATTTGCTGGGACTCCCAGCCCAGTGCTCTCCCAGAGCCGCTCCGTGTTCAGATGAAGAACTTGGCGTAATCAGAGTTCCCCGATTTTCAGTGGGGCATCTCCGATGTCTTCAGCATCGCTACAAACCAAAGTCCACTCAGAACAAGGGCGACGCCCACACCGGCTCCAATGCCCACCCGGGCCATCACCAAAGGCACCACCAATGGAAAGACCATCGCCCCCGCGAGGGGGGTGATGGCCACGAACCAGCGCAGGGATGCTGGTGCTTTGGAATCGGAAGGGTTCAGAACCACTCGGCGCGGGCTTCGCTGGCAGGGTTGCTGTTGTCTTCAGGGGTCTCACGCTTGAAGTTGAGCGTGATGTTGCGCTTCTGCTCTCCATCGGAGGCCGTGGCTTCGATGGCATACATCTGCTCGCCATCCCGGAACGGCACCTGAATTCGGAAGGTGCCGTCGGTGGAGAGAGGCACTTCTTCGCCACCGATGGTGAGGCGAGCGGAAGGGTCGGTGGCGCCGTAGACGATCAGTTCGGCGTCAGCCACCAGCCAGAAGGAGCGTTGGCGGGGAGCCACGCCACCAAGGCCAGACTCGTTGCGGCCGCTGGCCCAGAGGCCAGCCCCCGAGTCATTCAAGCCACTGGTGTCGCCGGAAACGTCAAAGCCTTCCTGGAATTCTTCCGAGCCAACCCGACGGCGGCGGAACTGAACCGTGGCGCTTTGGTAGAGCCGCTCGTGCAGGCCACTGTTGCTCGACTCGATCGGCGCGACGGGAGCTGGAGCGGATTCAGCCGGCGCTGCCTCAAGGCTGAAGGGGACGAACTGATCAAGGATCTGCTCGCTTGGGTGAAGAGCGGGTACGCGTGCCACGGAAGAGAAGGCCAGAGACATCCAGCTGGCGCCGATGCGATAGCCCAACTCAACTCGGTAATCCCTGTCACAGAGGGGTACGGGCAGATACCACTCGGTGCTGTGACTGTCGACGGGGACTTCCTGGAGGGTGTGGGGATGGGCATTGCCGTCTTGCATGCCGGTTACGTCAGCCAGGCGCAGGCAAAGTCGGCTGGCGCCGTCCTTCTGGGCCACCTTGCGATCGGCGTCGGAAATTTCCCAGAACACGTAGGCCCACTGGGGGTCGCGAGGCAGGAACACCACGCGGGTGTCGCTGCTGCCCATGGCCGGCGCGTTGAGTTCTGCCTCGATGGCCTTCAGATCTCCACCACGCTTTTGCTGACGCTGGGCAACTTCGTCGACCAGGGTCTCCTTGCTTTTGCGGCTATAGAGCGGCACCCCTAGGTCGCTGGCGATTTGACGCAGTTGACGAAGGGTGAGACGTGCCAGAGATGAAAGGGTTTGGGACACGTCCAAAAACTCCAGGTTTCGTTTGGGATCATTGTGATCTGAAAAATTCCTTTTCGAAGCGTTAAGTGGCCAAGGGTCAGTGGATGCTGACCACTGGGTGAACGTCGATCCCGGGGATCACAGTCAGAGACACAAAAAAAGCGGAGCCGAAGCCCCGCTTTCTTGAACATGATCGAGGCCGGGATCAGCGGCCGATGCTGCGGTAGGGAACCTTCGACATGTAGTCCATGTCGGCGCCACCGCTGGGGGCAACTCCACGGGGTCCGCCCATTTCTGCCACCCAGGCCATGTAGTCCTGAGGTGAACCACCCTTGCGGATCTTGGCGCGGGCAGGAACTTTCTTGGCGGGGCCGCCGGTGAAGACGATCTGGGGGAAGCCCAGGATTCCCCGGTAGTACTCGTCGTAGCGGGGGGTTGTGATGTTGAACGGCGTATCGCCCAGCTCCCGGCCAGGAAGCACGCGGTTGCGTTGGTAAGGAACCGTGTCGTAGCCGAAGGCGTCGAGGTACTCGGAGCTGTCGAGCAACACATCGACAAGGCCTTCAAGGCCTTTGGTTGCAATCACGATCGACCAGGAGAGCTCTTCGCCTTTGCCGTTCACCTTGCGGCCAAGAATCCGTTCGCAGAGATGACGAACAACCTTGTAGTTGCTGTTGAAGCCGTAGAAGGTGCGCTTGAAGGTGTCAGATAGCACCAGGCCGCGAATGAAGTCGCGAACCGTGATCTGGCCATCCTTCAGCTGGGACTCAAGGTTGACGTCCCGGTCTGTTTTGAAGGCGTGGAAGAAAATCTGCCGGTAGGCGGCTTCCACAACGGTGTCGAGGTTGTCCCGGTCGTCTGCAATTTCCAGGGAGTAAGCCCGTGATCCCTCGTCGGAGCCGACACGGAGGTTCGGAACACCCGCTCTCAAGGAGTTCTGGGTGATCGGTGCGTACTCCAGAAGAGGAATGGCCACGCGAGCTACAGCATCCACTGCTGGCGATCGTAGAAGTGCTGGGTCTTGCCCCCTTCAGCTGCTGTTGCAGCGATTACATGCCGTAATACTTTCTCTAAGTACTTCTGCTTACCAGCCGAAGGGGGCGAGGGCGGCCCCGCTCGTAGCTATGGCTGGGCTGGGCTGATCAACATCGTCCAGCTGCCGGGTCTCGATGCAGAAGGAGGCGTTGTTGGAGAGCCCTTGCACCGTGCTGGTGCGCAGCCGCACGTTCTCGCTGGCGAACCAGAAGCGCTCCAGGGAACTCATCATTTCGTAGTCGGTGGTGAGGATCAGGCCGTTTTCTTCGTCCATGCGGAACTGTCCCGCCACCGGCGCTTTCTCGGCGTAACCGCGATCCCGCAGCAGCAGTCCCCGTCGCCCCGTTTCGTCTTCGGGGATCAGTCCGAACATGGTCTGGTCTTCGTGGGATTCACCGGCCCGATCCCAGGCCATCGATCCGCTCCAGCGCACCCAGCAGCCCCCCACGATCTGCTCAACGCTGGCGTTGTTGCGTTCGGCGATCTCCGCAAGGCGTTCGTCGCCCTTCAGCAGTTCCTCCACAACGATGAAGGAGGCGCCGGCTTCGGCGCGGCGATGCAGCAGGTGGTGCTGGCTGCGCTGTGAGGTCCAGCGGCCACAGCTCAGACGAAAGAAGCTGAGGGCGTCCGAGATCTCAAGCATCGCCGGCGTTGAGGAAGTGAAGTGATGATGGCAGCCCGACCAGGTCAGTCACGACAGCCAGGCCACCCCCGACGGCCATGTCAGCCACGGCAGCGGGCTTCGGCGGCGCTGATCAGATCGTCGAGGGTCAGCGCCAATGGAGGCTTGCCCAGCTCAAGCGCCAGTTGATCCAGCTGATCGGCGGCAGCATTGAGCTGCAGCAGCAAGGTGTGGAGGAATGCCGGGTCCTCGGCGACCACGGGTTGCTTCTGGCACCAGCGGCGCCGTTGGTTTTCGTCGGGGATTGCACCAGTGCTACTCGGAGCGGCCATGGATTGAAAGCTGTCCAGGCAGTGGCTCAGCAGCCGCAGGTGATGGCGATCGAGCTGGGGCAGCAGGGTGGAGTCGATGCGTTCAATCGCGGCTCGGTCGATGGCCATCAGCCCTGCGCCAACGGAGTGATGCGGAAGCCGCAGGCGTGGCCGCCCTCGAGCCGCCAATGCACCCGTTCCACCCGGCAGTCCGGCACGGTGCGCCGAATCAGCAGCAATTCCTGGTCGCAGACCGCGGGAAATTCTTCAGCAATGCGCTGCACCGAACAGTGGGCCTCCTCGAGCCGCCAACTCACGCCGTCGTCGTCCCGGCTGCAGACGGTCACATAGCCCTCGTCGCGCCGCAGCCGTGCCAGGTGTTCGAGGCGAGCTTCCAAGGAGGCTTCGCCAAGGCTTTGCCGGTACTTGCTGGCCTTCGACTCCGCCTGCTGATTGAGCAGCTGGCGGACGGTCGCTTCGGGGAGATGGCTGCGCATCGAATCCAGCAGGCCAAGGGCGAAGCGGCCGCTGCCATCGGGGAACTGGGCCCGTCCTTCGTCGGTGAGGCACCAGCGGTTGCTGGGTCGACCTGGGCCGCTGGCATTGCTGCTAGCGCAGACCAAGCCGCTGTCGGCGAGGGAGCGCAGATGTCGCCGCATGGCCTGAACCGAAATGCCCACGGCATCGGCAAGGGCGCCAGCGTCTTCCTCCCCGCGCTCCAAAAGCAGGGAGAGCACGGCGTCGCGGGTGCTGGCGGGGGCCGAGGCGCTCATGAGGAGGCGAAACCTCCCCACACGATGCCATCGAATTGCCACGTCATGTTGGCCGTGTTGAGGGTCACAATGGGGAGCCCGCTGACCGGAGGCCTGTTGGCCTAGGCTTCCAGTAAGGAAACCGCGGGGTTTCGTAATTCGCCGCTCCCTCCACTTCCATGTCCGACGCCCCTCAAGAGCCGACTGCAGAAAGCCTGGAGGTCATCCGCAAGTTCGCTGAAACCTACGCCCAGCGCACCGGCACGTATTTCTGTGCCGACCCCAGCGTCACCGCCGTTGTTCTGAAGGGTCTGGCGCGTCACAAGGATGATCTGGGGGGAGCGCTGTGTCCTTGCCGCCATTACGAGGACAAAGAGGCCGAGGTCTCGCAGGCCTTCTGGAACTGCCCCTGCGTTCCGATGCGCGAGCGCAAGGAATGCCACTGCATGCTCTTCCTCACCGAGGACAACCCCTTCGCTTGCCCTGAGAAGACGCAGACCATCGCCACCGAAACGATCAACGCCACCGCCGGCTGAGCTGAATGACCAGTACCTCCACACGGGATCTCGTCAGCCAGCCGTACAAGTACGGCTTCGTCACCGAGATTGAGACCGACAAGATCGCCAAGGGTCTCAGTGAAGAGGTCGTTCGCCTGATCTCGGCCAAGAAAGAAGAGCCGGATTTCCTGCTGCAGTTCCGGCTCAAGGCGTTTCGCCACTGGCTCACCCTCGAAGAGCCCGACTGGGCTGCTCTGGGTTATCCCGAGATCGATTACCAGGACATCGTTTATTACGCGGCTCCCAAGCAGCAGGAGAAGAAGGCCAGCCTCGATGAGGTGGATCCGAAGCTGCTGGAAACCTTCGACAAGCTCGGTATCCCGCTGAGCGAGCAGAAGCGCCTCAGCAACGTGGCGGTGGACGCTGTTTTCGACAGCGTTTCGATTGCCACCACTTACAAGGAGAAGCTGGCCGAACATGGGGTGCTGTTCTGCTCCTTCAGTGAGGCGGTCAAGGATCACCCCGAGCTGATCGAGCGTTACCTCGGCACGGTTGTCTCCAGCAACGACAACTATTTCGCCGCCCTGAACTCAGCTGTGTTCAGCGACGGATCCTTCGTCTTCATTCCGAAGGGCGTTGAGTGCCCGATGGAGCTCTCCACCTACTTCCGAATCAATTCCGGCGACACCGGACAGTTCGAGCGCACCTTGATCGTGGCCGAAGAGGGTGCTTCGGTGAGTTATCTCGAGGGATGTACGGCACCGATGTTCGACACCAATCAGCTGCATGCGGCGGTGGTGGAACTGGTGGCCCTCGACGACGCCTCAATCAAATATTCCACGGTTCAGAACTGGTATGCCGGTGATGAAAACGGCGTCGGCGGGATCTATAACTTCGTGACCAAACGAGGCCAGTGCCGCGGTAATCGCAGCCGCATCAGCTGGACCCAGGTGGAGACCGGTTCAGCCATCACCTGGAAGTACCCCAGTTGCGTGCTGCAGGGTGCTGATTCGGTGGGTGAGTTCTATTCCGTGGCCCTCACCAACAACTGCCAGCAGGCCGACACCGGCACGAAGATGGTCCATGTCGGACCGCGCACACGCTCCACGATTGTGAGCAAGGGCATCAGTGCAGGACGCTCCAGCAACAGCTACCGCGGTCTTGTGCAGATGGGGCCCAATGCCAAGGGCGCCCGCAACTACAGCCAGTGCGATTCGATGCTGATCGGCGATCAAGCCGCCGCGAACACCTATCCCTACATCCGTTCTCAGCAGCCGCAGGCGGCCATCGAGCACGAGGCCAGCACCTGTCGCATCTCCGAAGATCAGCTCTTCTACCTGCAGAGCCGTGGCATCGGGTTTGAAGAGGCCGTCTCGATGATGGTCAGCGGCTTCTGCCGCGACGTCTTCAATCAGCTGCCGATGGAGTTTGCCGCTGAGGCCGACAAATTGCTGGCCCTCAAACTTGAGGGGTCCGTGGGCTGATCCCCTCCCCCACCTTGTCTCTGTTTTTTAACGACGCCTTCCGTGATTCGCCCTGACGCTGAGCTGCTGCTCGACATTCAAGACCTGCATGCCTCCGTCGAGGACAAGCCCATCCTCAAGGGTGTCAATCTGCAGGTGAAGGCTGGTGAAGTCCATGCCGTGATGGGTCGCAACGGCAGTGGCAAGAGCACGCTCTCCAAGGTGTTGGCCGGGCATCCGGCCTACCGGGTCACGGGCGGCAGCGTTCGTTATCGCGGCCAGGATCTGTTTGAGCTGGAGCCTGAAGAGCGTGCCCGTCTGGGGGTGTTCCTCGGATTTCAGTACCCCGTTGAAATCCCTGGTGTCAGCAACCTGGAATTCCTGCGGGTATCCACCAATGCCCGGCGGGAAAAACAGGGGGAAGAGGAGCTCGACACCTTTGCCTTCGAGGATCACGTGCACGACAAGCTCAAGGTGGTGCAGATGGACCCTGCCTTCCTTGAGCGCAGCGTGAATGAAGGCTTCTCCGGGGGCGAGAAAAAGCGCAACGAGATTCTCCAGATGGCGCTGCTTGAGCCCGTGGTAGCGATCCTGGACGAAACCGATTCCGGCCTTGATATCGATGCCCTGCGCATCGTGGCCGGTGGTGTGAACCAGCTGGCGACGGAAGACAACGCCACGCTGCTGATCACCCACTACCAACGTCTTCTCGACGAGATCACCCCGGACTATGTGCATGTGATGGCGGCAGGCCGGATCCTGCGCACCGGTGGACGGGAGCTGGCCCTTGAGCTGGAGCGGACGGGATACGACTGGGTGGATCAGGAGCTGGCCGCTCAAGGAGCCGCTTGACCATGGCGAGCAGTGTGCTGGCGCCAGTGCAGGAGCGCGGTCGAGCCGCGCTTGAACAGCTTGGTCTGCCCAATCGCCGCCAGGAGCCCTGGCGCCTCACCGACCTCAAACGGCTTGCGGCGGTCTCCGAATTGCCGGCCAGTGCCTCGCCACTGTCCACATCTTTGCCGGCCAGCCTGGACGGGGTGACCCGTCTGGTGCTCAATGGTTTTGATGATCCCCTGGCCGGCCAGGTGCTTCCGGAAGGAATCACGGCGCTGAATGCCGAAGAGCTGGAGCAAGCCCTTGGCCACACCCTTGATCGCTGCGGTTGTGCCCAGGTCTGGCCCGTGGAGTTCAACCATGCCAAAGCCCAACAGATCCTGGCCCTCAGGGTGCGGGGACGGGTTGGCCCCTTGGAGCTGGTGTTGGCGGCGGGTGCGGGGTTGAACGCCACGCGGGTGCTGCTGCTGTTGGAGGAAAAAGCTGAGCTTGAGTTGATGCAGGTGCTGCTGGCTGAGGGGGCGTCGGCCCACAGCCATGTGCTGGAAGTGCATCTGGGGCAGGAGGCCCAACTGCGCCATGGCGTGCTGGCGACGGCGGATGGCGCGTCATCGCTGATGGCCCATTTGGCTGTGGAGCAGGAGCCCCGCAGCTCCTATGCCCTCACTTCTGTGGTTCAGGGCTGGAATCTGGGACGGGTGGAGCCCCGGGTGGTGCAGGTGGATGGCCAGGCAGAGACCGTGCTTAAAGGTCTGGCCGTCACCGGCGCCGAGCAGCAGCTGGCTACCCACACCGCGGTGTGCTTCGACGGGCCGGAGGGGGAGCTGGATCAGTTGCAGAAATGCCTGGCAGGCGGCCAGTCTCACGCAATTTTTAACGGCGCCATCAGTGTTCCCCGCGATGCTCAGCGCACCAACGCCGCCCAATTGAGCCGCAACCTGCTGCTGTCTGACCGGGCCCGGGTGGACACCAAGCCCGAGCTGGAGATCGTGGCGGACGATGTGCGCTGCGCTCACGGCGCCACCGTGTCGCAGCTTCAGGACGATGAGCTGTTCTACCTCCAGAGCCGGGGCATCGCTGCGGCGGATGCAACGGCGCTGCTGCTGCGCGGGGCTTGCCAGGAGGTGATCGCCCAGCTACCTGCTGCCGCGCAGGCGTGGCGCCCCCTGGAGCGCGTGATGGAGAGCCTCGCCCCATGACGATCGCCGAAGCACGATCCAGTGCTGATTTCGTGGATTTATCGTCTCGATATCGTGCTGATTTCCCGATTCTCGAGCAGCTGGCTCCGGATGGCCGCCCGCTGATCTATCTCGATCACGCTGCCACCAGTCAGAAGCCCCGTCAGGTGCTCGAAGCGCTGCAGCAGTACTACAGCTGCGACAACGCCAACGTGCATCGCGGTGCGCACCAGCTCAGTGCCCGTGCCACCGATGCCTTTGAGGCGGCCCGCAGCACGACGGCGGCCTTCGTGGGTGCGGCCAGTTCTCGCGAGATTGTCTTCACCCGCAATGCCAGCGAAGCCATCAATCTGGTGGCGCGCACCTGGGGGGACGCCAGCCTCAAGGAGGGGGACGAAATTCTCCTCACGGTGATGGAGCACCACAGCAACCTGGTGCCCTGGCAGCTGTTGGCGCAGCGCACCGGCTGCGTGCTTCGCCATGTGGGCATCACCGAATCCGGTGAGCTGGATCTGGAGGATTTCAGGGCCCAGCTCAACGAGCGCACCCGACTGGTGAGCCTGGTGCACATCAGCAATTCCCTCGGTTGCTGCAATCCCTTGGATCAGGTGATCCCCGCAGCCCATGCCGTTGGCGCCTGTGTGCTCGTGGATGCCTGCCAGAGCCTGGCCCACAAGCCGATTGATGTGGCGGCCATAGACGCCGACTTTCTTGTTGGCTCCTCCCACAAGCTCTGTGGCCCCACCGGCATGGGTTTCCTCTGGGCGCGGGAGTCGCTTCTGGAGGCGATGCCTCCCTTTTTGGGCGGCGGGGAGATGATTCAGGACGTTTTCCTGGACCACAGCACCTGGGCGGTGTTGCCCCACAAGTTCGAAGCGGGCACCCCTGCCATTGGCGAGGCGGTGGGCATGGGTGCCGCGATTCGCTACCTGCAGGCGGTGAGTCTGGAGGCGATTCAGGCCTGGGAGGCTCAGCTCACCCGGCATCTGTTCACCCGGTTGCAGGCCATTGATGGTGTGAGGGTCCTGGGGCCGACGCCGGATCAGCAGCCCGAGCGAGGTGCCCTCGCCACATTCCTTGTGGATGGAGTGCATGCCAACGACATTGCCGCTCTGATCGATGCGTCCGGGATCTGCATCCGCAGTGGTCACCACTGCTGTCAGCCCTTGCACCGCATGTATGACGTGACGGCTTCAGCGCGGGCCAGTCTGAGCTTCACCACCACTTTTGAAGAGATCGACCGCTTTAGCGAAGAGCTCGCTTCCACGGTCGCTTTTCTGCGCGAGCACAGCTGAGCTGGCTCAGGCCGCCAGCTGATCGTTGCTTGCTGCGGCCTTGCGTTGACGCAGTGGAACAACCTTGTTGGAGTCGATGGCGTACTTCACCCAGCGGTAGGAGCGTGCGCCGGGACGGGGAGCCGCGTTGATCGGTTCAGGGCTGGCATAGCTGTTGCCGCGATAACGCAGGATCCGCGTCGGTGCTGTAGAGACAGCCGTCAGCTTTTCAGGCTTACCGCTTTTTCATGGGTTCCGTGGAGCACAGGTTGATGGTTCCTGCTGGTTGCTCGCTCAACCGATCACATCTGCTGAACGGGGTTGTGTGCTTTGTAACCGTCTGTTAGCCCCAATTCCCGCCTGAAAAAGGCCTCGGTTTGCTCGAGCACCTCGATCTGGGTGGCTTGGTTGCGGAATCCGTGGCCTTCCTCCTCGAACAGCCGCACCTCCACCGGGATGCCGTTGTTGCGCAGGGCCTCTGCCATGCGTTCGGTCTGTTCCGGCGGCACCACTTTGTCTTGCAAACCCTGGAAGAACAGCACCGGACAGCGGATTTGGTCGGCATGCAGCAGTGGCGACCGTTGCTCATACAAAGCCCGCGCTGCGGGCCATTCCCCCACCAGGCCATCGACATAACGCGCTTCAAATCTGTGGGTGTCTTCGGCCATGGCTGTGAGATCACACACCGCATAGCGGCAGGCGCCGGCCCTGAACACTTCGGTGAAGCACAGCGCCGCCAGGGTGGTGAAGCCGCCGGCACTGCCACCTTCGATGGCGATCTGGCCGGGATCGGCGCGACCGGTCTCGATCAGGGCCTGTGCTGCGGCGGCGCAGTCGGCCACATCCACCAGGCCCCAGCCCCCGTTGAGGCGCTCCCGGTAGTCCCGGCCAAACCCCGTTGAGCCGCCGTAATTCACATCCACCACGCCCCAACCCCGGGAGGTCCAGTACTGAATCGCCAGGCTGAGGCCGCGGCGAGCCATGGCTGTTGGCCCGCTGTGGCTTTTCACCAGCAGTGGCGCAGGCCCTGGTGGTTTGCCGCTCGGGGGGTAGTACCAGGCATGGGTGCGTTCACCCTGGTGCCCGTTGAACCACAACGGTTCGGCCACGCTGATCGCCTCAACCGACAACGGTGACGTGATGGCGGGGCTGTGGCTCCAGATCGGGGTGGCCGGCCGCAAATCGATTTCCAGCAGCCCGGCCACGCTGGTGCTGTTGCTGGCCACGGCCACGGCGCGGCCGTTGCATGCGCTCAATCCCGCAAGGTCATCAAACGGTTGCGGCAACGGCTGCACCGTTCCATCCAGGCTGAGCCGTTGCAACGACCAGGCCCCGCGGCTGCAGACGGCGGCGATCAGCTGCTCGCCATCCCAGGCCGTGGTGCTCATCCCATAGATCCACTGGGGCATGGCCGTTTCGGCAGCCATCGGCCAGGGCCTCCTCCAGGCGGCGTCGGCACTGGGCTGGAGCATCAGGTTCCACCAACCGGAGCTGTCCTCCGCCACAAGCAACTGCCCGTCGGGCAGCCATTGGGGTTGAAACACCGAGATGCCATCGCCTCCGGCCAGCTGACGGGTCTCGACCAGCCCGCCCGTGTCGTTGAACTCCGCGCACCAGAGACGGCTGCTGTCCCAGGGCATGGCAGGTTGCTGCCACTCCACCCAGGCGAAACGCTGGCCATCGGGGCTTAGGCAGCCATAGCCGGCAAAGTCCGTCGGCTGGTGCAGCAGCAGCGGGGTCTGATCCGTAGCGTTCAGCGCCAGGCTCACCAGCTCGTCACGGCCCTCGATTTCACGGATGCCGATCCAGCGCTGCCTGGGCAGATCGAGCACGCCATCCGCCAGCTCCCAGTCCCCTTCCCGGCTGAGCCGTTGGGGTGCAGCCAGGGGGGTGAGTTGCTGGGGGCCTGTCTGCGGCAGGCGCCAGTCCTGACGCCAGAGGCAGCCGCACTCGATCCAGGCCAGGATCAGCCTGTCCTGCTCCATCGAGGTGGCGAGTACGCCGCCGCCGTAGTCATGCACGCGGCTGCGCAGATTGCTGGGGGCCGGCGTCAGCTCCTGTGGTTCTGCTTCGGAATCACCAAAACGCCGGATCAACGCAGTGGTGCGGCCGCGCTCCTGGGGCCGCTGTTCCAGCCAGATCAGCCACAGCGTTGCATCGGGGCCACTGACCAGGGCCGGTTCCTTGAGACCCGGCAAACGGCCGACGGCATGTTGCGCGGATAACGGAGCGGCTCCCATAACGTCTGATTAAGGCCGCTTAGCATGCTGAATCAACGAGGCGTTGGTCTTGGCAGGAAGCTTTGCAGAGTTGGCCCGTCAGGCCGATAAGTCGCGGGACACGATGCTGGTGCCCAAGACGGCCCTGGAAACCCCGCCGCTGGAGATTCACACCCTGGGCGATGAGGTGTTGCGGCAGCCTGCGCGCCGCATCGGCAAGGTGAATGAGCAGGTGCGGGAGCTGGCCCGCGACATGCTGCGCAGCATGTACACCGCCAAGGGCATTGGCCTGGCGGCTCCTCAGGTGGGGATTCACCAGCAGCTCCTGGTGATTGATCTGGATTTGGAGAATGCCGCCACGCCGCCCTTGGTGCTGATCAATCCGGAGATCACGGCGGCCAGCGCCGGGCTCGACACCTATGAAGAGGGCTGTCTCAGCATCCCTGGGGTGTATCTCGATGTAGTGCGCCCCACCGCGATTGAACTGAGCTTCCGCGATGAGATGGGTCGGCCCAGGAAGATGAAGGCCGATGGCCTGATGGCCCGTTGCATTCAGCACGAGATGGATCATCTCAATGGCGTGTTGTTTGTCGATCGCGTCACTGATGAAGACGGTCTGCAGAAGGAGCTGAAGGAGAAGGGCTTCGAGCGCCAAGATGTGCGGAGCGTCGCCTGAGTTATGCCGATGAAACCCCTGGCCGGCGTCTTCCTGGCCCTCGCCTGTGTTCTGGGTATCGCCAGCACCGGTTGTGTGTTTGAACTGGCCTACGGCGATCCTGATCTCGGGGTCAAAACCACTAGCTGGATCCTGGCCCTGGCGGCCCCTGGAACCGTGGGGACCCTTCTGTTTGCCATACGCCTGAACAAACCGGCCTGATCGGGGGCGACCGATTCAGGCATCACTTTTACGATCCGCTCAGTTCCTCCATGGACGTGATGGCACGTTTTCGAACCATGGCCGCTGCCGGCCTCGCTCTCGCAGCGACCTCTGCACCGGTGGCCCTGGCCCAGGGTTCGCTGTTCACGGCGGTGCCCGTGGAGTTGAGCAATTTCGTTTTGGTGTCGGCCCCGATTGGCCAGGGCGAGCGTTCTCAGTTGAACATCTACGAGCAGCGCACCACAAAACGCCCCTGTTTCGCTGTGGCTGCGGGATCACCGGCCATGGTCGATCCCTTGTTGTCCACGTTTGATTTCAGCGGGGTCTGCAACCGCTACATCGATGGCAATGGCTACTCCCTGCGGATCGATGGTGACGACCTCGGCACCCGCTACCGGCTCAGCGTGGTGAACACCGGTCGGGATATTGAATTGCTGGCCACGCCCACCAAGAATCCCTCCCAGCCCACCATGCTCGTGGCCCGGGCCGGTGGTGCCGCCAGCGGATTCGTTCAGCTCAAGCTTGAGCCGGGCTGGACCTTGAAGCGACGGGCCTACGGCAAGAAGAGCCTCGGCCATATCTATGTCTATCGGGACAGTGCGCCAGTGGCCGGTTCCAGCCCAGCCAGCGAGCCGGCTGAGACTGAACAGAGTGAGAGTTCCGTAGCTCCGTCCTACTGAGCTAGCCCAGAACCGGTGAAAACACCTGTTGTCGTCCTCTGTCAGTGATTTCACACTGAAGACAGACCCCGGAGGATGTGATGAAAACAACGGTTGTTCAGTGGTTCCAGTGGTTCGGTGAAGCGATGACCCATGCCCTGGGTTCGTTCAACGACCGCCATCTCCAGCCCCCGCCGATCGGCACCCAGCCCTACCGGGACACGCCCGACAAGCGAGCCCGCGACTACTGAGCACCAGGCTGCTTGAGCAGATCAGTGCAGCGGAAGCAACTCGCTTCCGCCACGGCGTTTCGATCGACGCTGGCCCGGTCGTTGAGATCGGCAATGGTGCGCGCCACGCGCAACAGTTGAAGGCCGCTGCGCGTGCTCAGCCCACGCTGGTTGATCAGCTGTTCCCAGAGCTCGAGTGCCGCAGCCTCGATGGCTCCGGTCCGCCGCAGCGCTGCTGCCGACAGCCGCCCGTTGCTGTCTCCACCCGGATTGCGCCTCTGCATCCGCTGCCGGGCTCGTTCAATTTGTGCGGGGGTGCACCAGGACGCTGCAGCTTGCGTTGGGCTGGGCTGCTTCAGCACCGATGCCACCTCCTTGGCGGAGCGCCGTTCCAGCCGCTGTTGCGCAGGGCGGATCGGACCCGCTCCCGTGATTCCTGAATGGCCTTGTCCGGCAGACCCACCAGCTGAACGCCCGGCAGGCCCGGGGCAAGATCCACTTCCACCACCACTGGTCTGGCCTCCAGACCTTGCAGGGATGCACTGAGACAACGTGCCAGCATTCTGTGGAGGGTGACGCAGGAGATTCATGCCCCTGCTGTCATACCGGTCCGGCTGTTCCCTCTTTTCAAGGCCCATGGCAAACGACACGATCTTCGGGAAGATCCTTCGTGGCGAGATCCCGTGCGATGAGGTCTACAGCGATGAGCAGTGCCTGGCCTTTCGCGATGTCGCGCCCCAGGCCCCCGTTCATGTGCTGGTGATTCCGCGCAAGCCGATCGAGAGCTTGCGCTCCGGTGCTGCTGAGGATGCGGCCCTGCTGGGCCACCTCTTGCTGGTGGCTGCCCGCGTGGCCAAACAGGAGGGTCTGGACGATTTCCGCACGGTGATCAACAGTGGCGCCGGTGCTGGCCAGACGGTGTTTCACCTCCATGTGCATGTGATCGGTGGACGTCCTCTGGCGTGGCCTCCCGGTTGAGGTCAGCGGCGAAGCGGCGCGGCGACAGCCAGACTGAGCACAGTTCAGCAGTGGCATGACCCACCAGCTTCAGAACCTGCGCAATCAGGCCGCCAAGCTGCGTCGGCTTTCGCAGCCCTACTTCTTCCCCTACACCGAAGACAACGGCTGGCAGTTCCTTGGACTGCTGGTGAGCCTGCTCTTCTGTGTGGCCGGGATCGTGCTGTTCCTGGTTACCGGATTGATGAACGGCCTGTCGTGGCTGTTTCCGGAGTTGTCCGGCCAGTACCTCGGTGGCGTCCAGTCGTCCCTGGCCATGCTCTGGTCCCGTGGATGGGGGGCGGGCATCAGTGCCCTATTCGTTCTGGGGGCTGTGGTGTTTGCCTCCGTGCGGGGCCAACTCAGGCATCGCCGCTGGTTGCCTTGGCTGTTTCTCGGCCTGATCATCCTGATGCTGTTGAGCGTGAACGGCATCAACGCCGGCATCACATTCCTCGCCAGGGATCTGACCAATGCGTTGATCGCCAGGGATGGCGATGCGTCGTATCGCAACCTCTGGATCTACGGCGCCTGTTTTGCTGTGGCACTGCCAATTCGCAGCCTGCAGTTTTATTTCACCCAGAAACTTGGGCTGTTCTGGCGCGAATGGTTGTCGCTGAGCCTGGTGGACGATTACCTGCGGGATCGGGCCTATTACGTGCTCAATCCCAATGATGAAGCGGCCACCAATGTTGATAACCCCGATCAACGTATTTCCGAAGATGTGCGTGATTTCACGGCACAGGCCCTTGGTTTTGCGCTGAATATTTTTGATTCGATCCTCACCTTTTCCCTCAATATCCTCATCCTTTATTCGGTGAGTGAGGGGCTCACCTTTGCCCTTCTGGCCTATGCAACCGGGGTTTCTGTCCTGATGATTGTGGCTGGCCGCAAGTTGGTGCGGTTGAACAATTTCCAACTGCGTTTTGAAGCGGATTACCGCTATGGCCTCGTACGGGTGCGTGACAACGCCGAGTCAATTGCCTTCTACGCCGGTGAGCAGCAGGAAGCGAAGGAGGTGACGCGTCGCCTGGCCACCGTCGTTGAAAACTTCAATCTGCTGATTGTCTGGGAAGTGCTACTGCGGGTGCTGCAGCGCTCAAGCATTTACGCCAGCAATTTCATCCCCTATCTGATCCTTGCGGCACCGATTCTCGCCGGTGAGATGGATTACGGCGGCTTCGCCCAGGCGAACGTCGCCTACAACCTGGTTGAGGGATCGTTGTTTTTCATCATCTACAACATCGAAGCCCTGGCCCGGTTTTCGGCATCGATCAACCGGCTGGAAGGATTTCAATCCAACATCTCCAACCTCGATCCGGAGGAGTGGAGTGATTACGTGCCGCGGATCGTGCCCTCGGAGCACCTGGCGCTGAAGGGGGTGACGGTCAAAACACCGCGCACCGACAACGTGCTGGTGCGCGACCTCAGTTTTTCCCTGGGCAACGCTGAAGGGCTGTTGGTGGTGGGACCCTCCGGCTGTGGCAAGACGTCTCTGCTGCGGGTGGTGAGTGGCCTGTGGGGCTCGCCGACGGGCACCGTTTATTCCCCGGGGCAGGGCGATCTCCTTTTCATTCCCCAGAAGCCCTACATGGCACTGGGATCTCTGCGCGAACAGCTTTGTTATCCCCTCGATCAGGCCCGTTTCAGCGATGAACAGCTACGGGCGGTTTTGGTTCAGGTGATGTTGGGCAAACTTCTGCAGCGCTATCCCGACCTCGACATCAAGCAGGACTGGCCGCGCCTGCTCTCTCTGGGTGAACAGCAGCGACTGGCCTTTGCGCGGCTGCTGCTCAATTCGCCCAAGGTCGTGGTGCTGGATGAAGCCACCAGTGCCCTGGACGTTGAGACCGAATCCCGCCTTTATTCCCTGTTGCGGGATCGGGAGGTGGCGTTCATCAGCGTGGGTCACCGGCCAACCCTGAAGGACTTCCATGACACCGTTCTGGAGCTCAGCGGTGATCACGACTGGCGGCTGATCCCGGCGACCAGCTATGACTTCGGGCGTTCTTGAACCGGCCGGATGACCTCCACCAGCGAGACCCCTGACACCACGTCCGTTCCGGAGACGTCCGCCACCACCAACGACGTGCCTGCCTTCGGCTGGAGTGGCTATGCCGAGCGGGTGAATGGCCGCTTCGCCATGGTGGGTTTTGTGGCGGTGCTGCTGATCGAGGTGCTCAGCGGCGACACTTTTCTGCACTGGGCGGGGCTGCTGCCCTGATCAGGGCAGGCGGATCAGATCCACATCCCAGCGTCCGTTGCGGCTCACCTGCACCGCCAGCCGCCGGCCCGAGCCATCCAGGCTGACGCTGCGGGGTACACCCGGTGGGTCCAGGGGCAGCCGTTGCGTCGCCCCGACGTTGCGCCGGTAGAGCACCAGTTCCGTGCGGTCCTCCCGTTGCTGGACCACGGCCAGGCGTTGTCCATCGGCACTGACGCTGACGCTGATCGGTTGGGCATCAGCACGGTTGAGGCCCGGCAACGGGACGGGGCTGCGGCTGCGCAGGTCGATCAGTTCGACCCGCTCCCGCCCATTGTGTTGGCCCAGGCTGGCCAGCCAGCGTCCCCCCAGGGATGGATCCCGCCGGCTGTTCACTGATTGACGCAGCAGGCCGTTGAGGTCGGGCCGAGGAGTGGGCCTGGGGCTGCTGCACCCGCTCACCAACACCAGGCTGAACAGCAGAGCGACGCGGATCATGGCTCTGACGACAGCGCCGGTGTGGAGAGGCTCTGTCCCGGAGGACGGTCCGGCTCGAGCAGATCACTCAGATCCAGCAGTTCCACGCGCCACCTCCCCTGATCCGTCACCTGCAGGGCGATCTGCTGGGCATCCGGCGCCAGGCTGAGCTGCACCGGGTCCCTCCCCCCCGGCAGCGGCAGGGGGTGCATGCGTCCGTTCAGGCGGTCGGTCACCACCGCGAGTCGGCGGCGCCCCCGCTCGGTGATTGCTGCCAGGTAACGGCCGTTCCAGCTCAGGGAGGGCGAGCTGTGGGGCTGATGTCGGCTCAGCTGGGGAACGGAAACAATCGATCCGTCGCTCAGGCGGCGCAGCTGCACCGTGGGTCGGCCGCCGCGATCGCTGACGACCGCCAGCCACTCACCACTGCCACTTAGGGCTGGGGCCTGCTGACTGGTGGCGAGCAAGCCACCACCGGTCCGTTCACTACGACCGTTGCAGCCCATCAGCGCCAGGCTGGCGAGCAGGATCAGCAGCGGACGAGGCAACTGGCTCAGTCGTCGAAGCGGGAGCTGTTGTCCCGTGGTCTGCCGGATGAGGGCCGTGAGCTGCGGGGGGGTTGGCGGTTGCTGCTGGGCCGGTTCGACGCCAGGGGCGGCTCAGCGGATCGCCTGGAGTCGCTCGCGGCGTTCGGGTTGGTGCTGGGGCGTCCCCGGTTCGGGGCCGCACTGCTCGGCGCTGAACTGCGGCTGGGGGCGAAGGCGGCATCCTCGGCTCCTGAAGGAGCGCGTTCGCCGGAAGGACGCTCAGGCCGCCCCATGGGACGGCTGCCGCGGCGTTGTTCCTCTCGATCCGACCGTCTGGAGCCAAAGTCGGGGCGTCGCTCATCCCGGGCTTCTCCGGCACGGAAGCGAGCCATGCGGCGGGAGCGCTCGTCGTTTTGGTCCCAGCCGGAATCGCCTTGATCACGGTCTGCGGAGCGACGGCTGGCGGCTTCCTCGGGAATGGCGGCACGGCTGGCGCGGCGCGGCCGGTAGAACTCCTCTTCCGGCCTTTCTTCGGCGTCATCGTCACGGCCTGAGAAGCGCCGCCGCACCGGCTGGGGCTCATCAAAACGGTCGTAACCGCCGTCATCCCAGCCGCCCCGTAGGCCCCCAGGGCTTCCGCCCCTGGCCGGCGCCGGTTCGTCATCGAAATAGGCGGAACGCCGGGCCTGCTCCGTGGCCACGCCGCGCAGTCGCACGCTCTCGTAGGCGAAGAACACGGTGGTTCCCGCCAAAAGGAATTGGCCGAACTGAAGAATCGGGTCGAGGCGCCAACCCTGGAAGAACAGGATGCCGCCGCACAGCAGCCCAATGGCTGCAAAGAACACGTCGTAGTCCCGTGCCAGGGCGGGCTTGAACGACCGCATGAAATAGAGCAGAGCGCCGCCGACGGCCAAAACGATGCCGACGATGCTGGCCCAATTGAGACTGGCGTTAACCAAAGCTCTGCTCCCGCTTGAGAGTCAGTCTACGAGGGGCGCCAGGGGCGGATCAGAGCTTGCGGTCGACCTGGTCGGTCTGGCTCAGCAGGATCAGGGCGATGGTGGCAGGAATCACGACGATCACACCTCCCCAAACGAGGCTGCTCAGGAAGTTGGAGAGGGAGGGTGTCATGGGGTTGCTGCTGTCTGCATCAAAGCCGCGCCGATCTTAAGAAGCGATGCCGTCTTTCTACGATGAGGGGACGATTTGCTTTGAGCTTTGTGACGCCGCTGCTGCTCCAGGCCCTGCCAGTCCTCCATTTGCTTCTGGGCTTGCTGCTGGCGGCCTGGACCTTGGCGTTCCTGCTGCGCATCGTGCTCACCTGGTACCCCCAGGTCGATCTGAGCAAGGGCGCTTGGCCCCTGGTGGCATGGCCAACGGAACCTGTGCTCTCGCTGAGCCGCCGCGTGATCGCCCCGATCGGTGGAGTCGACGTCACACCGGTGATCTGGGTGGGCTTGATCAGCCTCGTGCGTGAGTTGCTGGTTGGTCAGCAGGGGCTGCTTTCTCAAATCCTGATGCACGCCCAGGCAGTGGCCTGAGCTCAGGGCAGCATTTCCTGCTCCACGAATTTGGTGTGCACGTCGCCGTTGATGAACTCCGGCCGATCCAGCATCTCCAGATGGAATTCCACCGTGGTTGGGATCCCGGTGACGGCACATTCATTCAGGGCCCGCTTCATCCGGGTCATGGCGTGGTCGCGGTCCTTGCCCCAAACGATCAGCTTGCCGATCAAGGAGTCGTAGAAGGGCGGAATGTCGTAGCCCGTGTAAACGTGGCTGTCGACGCGCACACCCGGCCCGCCGGGGGGCAGCCATCCGGTGATGCGTCCGGGGGCGGGACGGAAGTTGTGCCGGGCATCCTCAGCGTTGATCCGGCATTCGATCGCATGGCCGGTGAGCTGGATGTCCTCCTGGCGCACGCTGATGGGTTCGCCACCGGCGATGCGCAACTGCTCAGCGATTAGATCCACACCCGTCACCATCTCAGTTACGGGATGCTCCACCTGGATCCGGGTGTTCATCTCCATGAAGTAGAAGCCGCCGTTGCGATCAAGCAGGAATTCCACCGTTCCGGCGCCCTCGTAATTGATGCTTCGGGCGGCAGCAACGGCGGCTTCGCCCATGCGGCGGCGCAGGTCGGGATCCAGGGCCGGGCTGGGGGCTTCTTCCAGCAGTTTCTGGTGACGGCGCTGAATCGAGCAGTCCCGTTCACCCAGGTGAACCACGTTGCCGTGGCGGTCGGCCAGCACCTGCACTTCCACGTGGCGGGGCCGATCGATGAATTTCTCCATGTAGAGGCCGGGGTTGCCGAAGGCGGCTTCCGCCTCCCCCTGGGCCGCTTTGTACAGGCTCTCCAGCTGACTGGCGTCCGGTACGAGGCGCATGCCGCGACCACCACCGCCAGCGGTGGCTTTGATCATCACGGGATAGCCCATTTCCGCGGCCAGGGAGGCCGCCTGGCTGGTGCTGCTGAGCAGACCCTCGCTGCCGGGCACCGTGGGAACACCCACCGATTGCATGGTCGATTTGGCGGTCGACTTGTCCCCCATCGAGCGAATCGCGTGGGGGGACGGCCCAACGAAGGTGAGGCCGTGATCACGGCACATCTCGGCGAACTTGTCGTTCTCCGCCAGGAAGCCGTAGCCGGGGTGGATGGCGTCAGCACTGCGGGAGGTGGCGGCCGCCAGGATGTTGGGAATGTTGAGGTAGCTCTTGCTGCTCAGGGCTTCGCCCACGCAGACCGCTTCATCGGCGAGCTGCACGTGCAGAGCGTCCTTATCAACCGAGCTGTACACCGCCACAGTGGCGATGCCGAGCTCGCGGCAGCTTCGAATGATCCGGAGGGCAATCTCGCCGCGGTTGGCGATCAGCACTTTGCCGATGGGCATCCCGCAGCATGTTCAGGCCTGACGCCGGATCGTATCAGCGCCGACCGAAGTTGCCGAGGAGCGAAGACCCCGCCCGGTATGATCTGACCTCGACAGCACCCGAGCGGTGAAGTCGACCACGCGGATGTGGTGGAATTGGTAGACACGCACGTTTGAGGGGCGTGTGGCTTCGGCCTTGCGAGTTCAAGTCTCGCCATCCGCATTTTTTTTTCTTTGGCCCGTCCCCGCGCATCAGAACCAGGACCGGCCGTTGTTCTTGTTTCGAACGGTCCCGGTGAAATGACCACCTGGGTTCGCCCCCTGGCGGAGCGGCTGCACGCCAGCCTTCTCTTGCGTCCCCGGTCTCAGAGCGCGCCGGCGTCGTTGCATTTGGTGTTGGTGCCCTGCCCCAATGCCACGGGCCAAGAGCGGGCGGCCGCAGAGCCCTGGGGTTTGTTCGACCGCATCGTGCCGGCAGGCCGCTTCTGGTCGCTGCTGCTGCGTCCCCATCGCTACGGCCCATGGCCGCAGAAGGGTGTGGTGGTGTTCCTGGGCGGTGATCAGTTCTGGACCGTTCTGCTTTCGGCTCGTCTCGGCTACCGCCACATCACCTATGCCGAGTGGGTGGCGCGTTGGCCGGGCTGGAACGATCGGATTGCGGCGATGTCGGACGCGGTGCGGCGCCAGCTGCCGATCCGTTACCAGCCCCGGTGCCGCGTGGTCGGTGATCTGATGGCGGATCTGTCGTCCTTCGCTCGTCGCGAGGAGCCTCTCCCCGCGGGCCAGTGGGTGGCCCTGTTGCCGGGGTCGAAGCCGGCCAAGTTGAGCGTCGGCATGCCGTTTCTGCTCGATACCGCCGATCGTTTGGCCCGATTGCAACCCGGATGCCGTTTTTTGCTGCCGCTGGCTCCCACCACCAGCGTTGATGAACTACTGCGTTTCGCCGGCGCATCCAACCCGATTGCTGCCCGCTACAGCGCCACCGTTGCTTCGGTGGAGCAAGGGGAGTTGGGGACGGAGTTGGTGACGGGTGCGGGCACAC
This sequence comes from Synechococcus sp. N5, assembly GCF_900473925.1. Lineage (NCBI taxonomy): Bacteria > Bacillati > Cyanobacteriota > Cyanophyceae > Synechococcales > Synechococcaceae > Synechococcus > Synechococcus sp. N5. The sequence continues at coordinate 49,579 of NZ_UCNI01000003.1, forward strand.
GCATTCTTCTGCTGGAGCAGCATCCGGCCCATGGCCCCCTGAGTCAGTGCGCCCTGGCCCTGACCACTGTCGGCGCCAACACGGCCGAACTCGGCGCCCTTGCGGTGCCGATGATCGTGATTGTTCCCACCCAGCACCTGGAGGTGATGCAGGCTTGGGACGGCGGGCTGGGGCTGCTGGCGCGTCTGCCGGGTCTGCGGCGTCTGATCGGGGTTCTATTGACCCTCTGGCGTTTGCGCAGCAACGGGTTGATGGCCTGGCCCAACATCAGTGCAGGCCGTGCTGTGGTGCCGGAGCGGGTGGGGGCGATCACCCCGGAGGAGATTGCGAAGGAGGCCTGCGATTGGCTGAACACACCCGAGCGGCTTGAGGGCCAGCGCCAGGACCTCCAGGCGTTGCGGGGAGAACCCGGGGCGGTGGCCGCATTGGCCGCCGAGGTGAGGGGTTTGCTTCCCCGAGAGCTCAACGCTTCTTAGGCTGCGCCCCACTCTGGTTCCGACGACCATGTCCCCGTCCAATCCGGTCGAACGCAGCGCCGAGGAGTGGAAGCAATCCCTGACGCCGGAGCAGTTCCAGGTGGCTCGCTGCGGCGGTACCGAGCGGGCGTTCACCGGGGCTTACTGGAACAACAAGGCCACGGGGATGTACCACTGCGTCTGCTGTGGTGCGCCGCTGTTCAGCTCTGAGACCAAGTTCGATTCAGGCACGGGTTGGCCCAGCTTCTGGGACGGTGTGAGTGCCGAGGCGATCACCACCAAAGAGGATCTGACCCACGGGATGGTGCGCACCGAAATCAACTGCGCTCAATGTGATGCCCACCTCGGACACGTCTTCCCGGATGGTCCCGCCCCCACGGGCCAGCGTTACTGCGTCAACAGCGCATCGTTGAACTTCAAGGGGTCCTGAACACCGTTCAGCGCCTCAGGCCCGATCACCAGGGATCGTCGAGATCCTGGCTCCGGCGCTGGGGCGCTGCATCCTCCATCGGTTCCACATCTAGGGGTTCACCCGACTGCTGAACCGCGCGACGGGAGGCAGGCATGGCACGCCGCGGAGGCTGTTCCTCGTAGGCGGGCTGTTCCTCGTAGGCAGGCTGCTGATCGAAGGGTGAGGGCTCGTTGTAGGTCTGTGCTCGCTCAGCCGGCCGCTCGTCGTAGCGGGCAGGTTCGGCGTAGCGCTGCTCGTCGTACCTCTGGGGCTCATCGAGGTAACGGCGTTGCTGCATCGATTCCTGCCGCCGGTCCTCCAGCTCCACATATTCCAGTTCTGCATCAGCCTCAAACCGCTCGGCTTCTGAAGCCTGGAGACGCCGTTGCTCCTGCTCCTGGGGTTGTCCGGAGATGAGCTGATTTTCCACGGGCACCAGGTTGACCCGGTAGCGCTCCCGCTCCTGCTCTTCCCAGCTGGGGCCACCGACGCCCAGTTTTTCCAGAACGCCGCTGTTCAGCTGTTTGAGCTTGTCTTCGGCTCCCTCGTAAACAATGATTCGGTCCGGCCCGCTGCTGACGATCTCCTCCACCGGCATTTCCCAGGTGCTCAGCACCCCTTCCCCCAGCAGGGGCACGCCAAGGGCGCCCATCACCAGGGTGGTGAGCTCGCCGGTTTCGATGTCGAAGGCAAAGCCGAGCACCCGCCCCAGCTGTTCGCCGGATTCGGTGATCACCTGGCAGTTGATCACCCGGCTGTAGCGCTCAGGGTTGAAGTTCTCACTCAGGGAGTCGGCCGAATCCACCAGGATCACGTCGCCCACCTGACGGATCCGGTCCAGCGGCATCCAGCGCGGCAGGCCGGGCAGGAAACGGGTCAGGGGGTTGTCCCGCAGCCCCACAGCCACCACTTCACGGCGGTCGATATCGACGATCACTTCACCCACCACACCAAGACGTCGGCCGGTGTCACGGGTTATCACCTGGGTGCCCATCAGTTCGGAGCGCAACCAGAGGCGATCGCTGGGTACGCCAGTGGTGATGGCGTCGTTTGGGGTAGGGGTCGGGGTCAAGCGCGGGCCCTCGGCCATGGACATTCAGACCATTGTGGCGCAGGGGTTCCGCCTGTCACGTTCAGATTGCACAGCGAAAACTCCGATCGTTTAGGCGGCATCCGGTAAACCCACCACCTGGGTATGGGCGCCGCGGGCCTGGGTCACCCCGATCGTGCGCTGGGCTGCGCCGATCATCGGGCGGCGGTGGCTGACCACCATGAATTGGGCTGCCTCGGCCTGACGGGCGATCAGAGCCGCCAGGCGCTCCACATTGACGCCGTCGAGGAAGCTGTCCACCTCGTCGAGGGCATAGAACGGCGACGGCCGGAAGCGCTGTAGGGCGAACAGGAAGCTCAAGGCGGTGAGTGATTTCTCTCCCCCCGACATCGAGGCCAGGCGCCGCACGGTTTTGCCCTTGGGATGGGCCACCAGGGTGAGGCCACCTTCCAGGGGTTCCTCCGGGTTCTCCAGTTGCAGGTGGCCATCACCATCGGAGAGCGAGGCAAAGATCTCGCGGAAATGGCCATCCACGGCGGTGAAGGCTTCCATGAAGGCATCCTGGCGCAGGGTGGCCACGGTTTCGATCCGCAGCAGCAGTTCCTCCCGCTCGCTGTTGAGCACGTCGAGCCGTTCGTTGAGTTCGTTGAGCCGCTCTTCGAGGGCCTCGAGTTCCTCCAGCGCCAGCATGTTCACGGGCTCCAGCGCTTCCATGCGTTGCTGGATGGCCTGCAGATCGGTCTGCAAGGCTTCCAAGCCCGCCAGCCGCAGGGCTTCCGGGATCTCCGGCCTCGGGTCCGGCAGGGTCTGTTCCATCTCCTGCAGGCGCACCGCACCGCTGCGCTGTTCTTCGATCAATCCTTCGCGGTCTTCCTTGAGCCGCTCCAGGTTCCATTCGGCCTGCTGCAGGGCCTGACGCTGGCGGCCTACCTCGGCTTCCGCGGCGTCCCGGGCCCGGCGCTGGCTGCCGAAGCGCTCCTGCAGGTCGGTCTGCTGCTGCTCGAGCTCTTTGCGCTTCTCCTGGAGGTCGGTCTGCTGCTGGCGCCAGGCCCCATGGGCACTGGCGAGGGCCTTCACCGCCTCCTGCAAGCGGGTTTCTTCGGCGGCCAGAGCCTTTTCTTGATCCCCCAGGCGTTCGATCGCCAGCTGCCGCTCGCGGCGGGCATTCAGCAGCTGGTCGCGCTCGCGGCGGGCTGCCTCCAGCCCTTGGTCGGCGGCTTCCTGTTCCGTCTGAAGTTGGGCCCAGGCGGCTGCATCGTCGTTGTTGCCGCTGTTGCGCTCCGCCTCGTCCAAGGCCTGCAGTTCCGCGGTGAGTGGGGTGAGTGCAGTGCTGATGGCTTCGAGCCGCTGCTGTTGCTCGGTCTGGTCCTGCTGCAATTTGCTGAGCCGTTCGGCCCGCTGGCGGCTGCGCTCGAGCAGGGGGCCGTGGTTGCGCCGGGCGGCATTGCGCTCGGCGATCAAGGCCGCCTGTTGATTTTCGAGTTCGCGCAGCTGGGGTTTCTGCTGTTCGATCAGTTGGGCCAGCTTCGACTCCTCCCGCCGGCAGGCCACCAGGGATTCTCCCAGTTCCAGCAGGCGCCGCCGCAGGGGTTCAGCTTCGTCCTGATCGCTGCTGCGGCCGAAGCTGAGGCTGCTGCTGCGCTGGGAGAAGCTGCCGCCGGTCATGGCGCCGCTCTTCTCCAGCAGCTCCCCATCCAGGGTCACCGCCCTGGAGCGGCCCAGTTGTTGACGGGCGCTCGCCAGGTCGGAGAACACCAGGGTGTCGCCGAAGACGTAGGCAAACACCTGGTCATAGACCGGTTCGAAGCGCACCAGTTCCACGGCCCGGCCGATCAGGCCGGCACCGCTGTCCCCACCGGGGCGTGCACCCCGGGCAAAGGCGGCTGAAGAGCCGCCGCCCCCTGGCGCGCGGATCTTGTTCAGGGGCAGGAAGGTGAGCCGGCCAGCACGGCGGCTCTTGAGCAGTTCGATGGCGCGGGCGGCGATGCGGTCGTCGTCGACCACCACCTGGCCGAGACGGGCCCCCGCGGCCACTTCCAGGGCGAGGCGATGGCGATCCTCCACCTCTCCCAGCTGGGCCACAGGGCCGTGGATGCCATCGAGGCCGGCCTCCAGCAGCAGGCGCAGGGCTCCGGTGCCGCGGCTTTCCTGAAGGGCATCCCGACGGCTCTCCAGCCGAGCGATCTCCCGTTCCAAGCGGGTCTGCTCCTGCTCCAGCCGGCTGCGGGTGCGCTGTTGGATGGCCAGCGATTCGGCGGTCTGCTGGAGCTCCTGTTTGCCGTCGGCAATGGCTTGCAGCAGGGTTTGCCAGGTCTCCTCCAGGGTTGCGAGCTGTTGCTGCACGGCGTCGCCGTCGGCGCCGTCCTGGTGCTGCTCCTGGGTGAGTTCTTCCAGCCGTTCCCGTTCCTGGCGCAGCCGTTCCTGCAACTGCTGCTGCTCTTCCAGTAAGGGAGCGACGCTGCTTTGCAACTCCTGCCGGCGACCGCTGCGGCGCTTCTGTTCCTCCACCCAGGCGCCGGAGCGGCCCGCCACATCCGCCAGCCGGCGGCGGGACATTTCCACCGCGGCTTCAGCGGCCCTGCAGTTGTCTTCGGCGGCGCTGAGGGCGTCCTGATGGGGATCGCGTTCCAGTTCCCGTGATTGCAGCTGCCACTGCTGGCGACGGGTGGCGAGGTCCTGGCGCTGCGCCTGCAGTTTCTGGCCTTCGTCCTGGTGGAGGCTGGCCTGGCGCTCCAGTTCACGGCTGCTGGTGTCGAGGCCAGCCAGTTCCGCCTGAACCGCCAGCAGCTGGTCTTCCCCGAGGGCCTTCACCTGCTCCTGGAGCAAGTCCAGTTCGGCCACGGCCTTGTTCAGCTGCTCTCGGCCGCTGGCAATGGCCGCGGCGTCCCTCTGTTCCTGGGCTTCCAGCGCCTGTTGGCGCGTGGCCAGATCCTTGAGGGCCTGCTGGGCGGCTTCGTAGGCCAGCACCATCTCCTGGCGGCGTCCCAGTTGCAGCCGTTCCCGCAAGTCCTGGTATTGCCGGGCCTTGGCGCAGTCCTTCTCCAACCGTTGGCGGCTGGCCAGCAATTCCTGCTCAATGATCCGGCAGCGCTCCTGACGCTCCTGCACGTCATCGAGCTTGCGGCGGGTCTGTTCGATCCGGGTGTCGAACAGGGCAACACCGGCAAGTTCATCGATCAGGCCGCGGCGGTCGCGGTTGCTCATCGACACGATGCGGGTGACGTCCCCCTGCATCACCACGTTGCTGCCCTCGGGATCAATCCGAAGGCGGCGCAGCTGTGTCTGCAGCTGCTGCAGGTTGCAGGGCACCCCGTCGGCGCTGTAGCTGGAGCTGTAGGAGCCCCCTGGCATCACCCGCAGTTTGCGGGTCACAGTCCATTCTGTTTGTCCCGGTTGAATCCAGGGCCCCTCCGCTGGTGCCTCCAGGCCTTCCTCGGCGGCATCGGGTGTCCAGTCGCTCAGGTCAAAGCGGACGCTGACGGTTGTTTCAGCGGCCTTGCCGGCCTTGAGCATGCCGCTGTTGACCAGGTCCGGCAGGCGGTCAGCCCGCATGCCACGACTGGTGGCCAGGCCCAGGCAGAACAGAACGCCATCAAGGATGTTGCTTTTGCCGGAGCCATTGGGTCCCGTCACGACGGTGAATCCCTCTTCAAGGGGGATCGTCATCGCTCCGCCGAACGACTTGAAGTGCGTCAGCCCAACCCGATTGATATGAACCAACAGGATCTGGGGCTGTCAGCAAGTCGAAATTAGCGGAACCCACGAAAAGCTCAAGGGTTCGATAAGGAGCAGTGCCCGGAATTGATGCGCAGGCAGCCGTGGAGGTCGCCCTCGAGCTGCAGGGTGACGTCTGCATCCGTGGCGTGGGGGAGCACTCCGCTGTAGCTGCCGGCATGAATGCGTTCGGCCCAGCCCCGATTGCCCGAAACGGCAGCACTGCGGGGTTCCAGCCAGACCTTTCGATGGGCAGGCAGGGGAACCGCTGGTTGGGCTGCTGCGTTGAGCTGCGGCACTGTGGCCAGTCGCCAAGTTCGGCAGCTGTCCCCGTCCTCCAGCAGCAGATCGATGTGGCATTCGCTGGGGTCGTCCGGTGCTCCGGTGTGACGCAGGAGGGCGTATCGCGGCAAAGACTTTCCCTCAGCCTTCAGTCTCCCTACTCTTCTAAAGCGTCCTGCCAACGGTCTTCATGGCCTCGCCATCGCCGCAGTCCAACGGCAGATTCGAGCACCACTTCCGTGAGCGCTTTGAAAGCCTGCTGCCGACGATCCAGGAGCGCTGGCCGGATCTTGCTGAGCACACCCTTGAAGCCACACGGGGGAGTGTGGATGAGTTGGTTCGTTTGATTGAACAGAACACAGGCCTGACGCCCCAAGGGGTTCGGGAGCAACTGGAGGAGCTTCTCCACAGCGCCGGTGATCGCAGCCGCGACTGGGCCGACAGCCTGGATCCCCTCGAAGAGCAACTGGAACAGTTGCTGGATGAGTTGAACAGCACCCTGCGGCCGAAGATCGAGGCGCCTGTGCGTCAGCGACCACTGCTGGCTGTGGGTGTTGCCCTTGGTGTTGGGTTGCTGCTGGGCAGCATGCTTCGCGGGGGGCGGCGTTCCTGATGGCCGATCAGAACTCTCCCCGCGGATTTGGAGCGGCAGCTCGGGTGACAGCACTGGCGGCGTCAGTGATGGATCTGCACGTGCGGATTGCCCTGCAGGAAGTGGATCGGGAAAAACGCCGAGTGATCAGCGGTGGCCTGTTCCTCGCCATTGGAGGCACGGCCATGTTCCTGGCCTTGCTGGCGGGCGAAGCGTCGTTGCTGCTTTGGATTCAGGCCCAGTGGGATCTGGATTGGATCCGCGCACTGTTGAGCCTCGCCATGGCCAATCTGGTGTTGGCGGGCATCAGCTTGCGTATTGGCGGCCAGGTGCTGAAGGGCCCGTTCCTGCCGCAGACGCTGGAGGGACTGATGAAAACGGTGCGGGCGGTGATGGGACGGGTGTGATCAGCGGATGTCGTAGTGCAGCCAGCGGCAGTCAATGCCGCCGTTGCTCACGGGAATCCGTTGCTCGGCCTTCAGACGCAGGGCTCCCGTCAGGTTGCGATTTCCACTGAGCAACCAGAGCTTCCAACCCTTGGCCTGGCCTTTGGCGTAGTTGCCAAGCTCTCGATACAACGCCTCCAGCTCCGCTTCATCGCCGATCCGTTGGCCGTAAGGGGGATTGCACACCAACACCCCCGGCCCCTCCGGGAGGGGTTGATCGCTGAACGTGCCCGTGAAGATGCGGATGACTCCACTCAGCCCAGCGGCTTCCACATTGGCCCGGGCCTGATCGGCAATGACGGGATCCGCTTCAATCCCCAGGAGCGGCGGAAGGGTGAGGTCCCCCCTGCGCCGTTGCCGGGCGCGATCAGCTTCTCTGTCCCAGAGCTCCGGCTGGAAATCGGCCCATCCTTCGAGGGCAAAGTGGCGCTCCAACCCCGGGGCCTGCTGCAAGGCGGCCAGGGCCGCTTCGATCAGGAGCACTCCTGAACCGCAGCAGGGGTCCACGAGGGGTTGGTTTCCATCCCAGCCCGTCAGGCGGATCAGCCCGGCCGCCAGATTTTCCTTCAACGGTGCCGCACCCATGGCGGCCCTGTAGCCACGACGGTGCAGGCTGCCGCCACTGCCATCGAGGCTCAGCTGGGCTTCCCCGCGGCCGAGGTGCAGATGCAGGGAGAGATCGGGGTCGTCGAGATCGATGGAGGAACGCTCCCCCCAAAGATCCCGTTGTGCGTCCACAAGGGCGTTTTTAATCTGCAGTGCCGTGAAGTGGCTGTGGTTCAGCCCCGGTGCCGTTCCGGTCACATCCACCCGGAAGGTCATCGAGGGATGCAGCCAGCGCTCCCAGTCGAGTGCCTGGCGGATGCCGTCATAGAGGTCGTCCCGGCCCTGGCAGGGGAAGCGCGCCACCTGGCGCAACAGCCGGAAGGGCAGTCGAGCCTGCAGATGCAGCCGGTAGAGGCAGGCCATGTCTGCCTGGAAGCTGACAGCACGCCTGCCGGGCTTCACGGCATGGGCCCCAAGGGCGCTGAGTTCGTTGCCAGCGGCTGCTTCCAGGCCTTGTGGCACAACTGCCACGGCGGATAGCCGGTTTGTTCGACCCAAGGGCGCTGTGCTCCAGGTCACCACTCCTGTCAGAATGACAGGGTCCGGCTTCGTCGGACTAGGTGATCCACACCAGTGTTTCGGACAGCGGTTCGATTCCGCTCAGCTCCATTACCCCTCACGGGGCTGCAATGGTTTCGACGGGGCATGAGGAGGGTGACTGAAGCCTGCTCGGTGAGAGCAAACCCGTAACTGCGAACAACATCGTTCGTTTCTCCCGTCAAGCAGCCCCTGTTGCTGCCTGACCCATTAAGGGAGATGGGGTGAAGTCAGCCTTATCACCCAAATGACTCGTGGGGGCTGGAAGGCCCCCTTCAACCAATCCCAGACAGCGATCTCGGAATTAAGCCACAGGGCGGTTCTGAGTTAGGGCGCAAATCAGGGCGCAAACCTTTGCCAGCCGTTCTCGACGGCATGGACAAGGCAGAGGCGCTCGCATACGTCTCCCGACTGTTTGATGCCGCGCAAGCGGGCGCAGCCGTCTGGGGCGATGCCCTGCTGATCAAGCGGTTCGTCACTCAGTGCAGTCGCACGGACTCAGAAGCCACCAGGGCGGCCTACCGCTTTGAGATCAAGGAGTTCTGTCGCTGGCGTCAGCGCAACCACCCTCACCTGCACCTGCGGGAGATGAATCCTGCTTTCTGCCAGGACTGGGTGGACGAGCTTCGCAGCGAGGTTGAAGCCGAGCGGATGAAGCCTCGGACCTTTAACCGCAGGATCGCTGCCATCAGCTCTCTGTACCGATGGGCGGCAGAGCCATGCCGTTCACCAGTGACTGGTGTTCCCAGGAATCCGATGCCACCGCGCTCGATGTTGATGGCCAGCAAGAGCACCAGGCCGCTCAGCGAAGAGCAGTTCGGACTGTTGATGGCAGCCATCGCCAGAGCTGCTCATCTGGATCGGAACGCCAAGCGTGATTACGCCCTTGTCAGGGGCTCCTACCTGTTGGGTTGCCGGGTTTCTGAGATCGCCGCTATCAGGTGGCAGGACATCGAAGTTCTCTCCGATGGCGGTCAAATCCACCTCCTCGGCAAAGGATCCAAGTGCCGAGTGGTCCGAGTTTCAAGCCACACGCTGGAGCTTTTTGAGTCTCTTGGCCGCGGCGAAGCTGAGGCGTATGTATTCCCTAGCCCCCGCGGAAAGGGACACCTCACACGGCAAGCCATCGGGCAGATCTGCCGCAAGTGGGGACGAGCCGCAGGGTTCCACGTTCACCCACACCAGCTGAGGCACAGCCATGCCACACACGCTGTGCAGAGGGGCGTGGACGTATTCACGCTTCAAGCCACCCTCGGTCACTCATCGAGTGCAACTACGGGCCACTACGTGGCTGCTAACCCTCGGGACAGCAGTTCTCTGCGTCTTGGTTAATGCGGTCTTGTCTGCATCGTCTTAATCGGACTTATGTAATTCAAGAGAGTTCACTTATCTCAGGCTTTCGCAGGCTTCACCATCCCTGTCACGATCCAGATAGGTGTGACCTTCTCTCAAAAGCTGCTGAGCCTTGTTCCAGGAAGCAATTTCCTTGCATCGATACTTTCTTTTAAAAATACTGCTCACTGAGCGTTTGCTTTTTCGATAATCCCATGGTCGTTGGATACCTGTAGAGCTAGTTGACCAGACTCCGAGGCCAAGTTTTTGAGCCTGACGTTCAAGAGAAAGATAGCGAGATCCATTGCATTTACTAAGATAACGCCGGTAAACAAACCCGTGCCCTTGTTCAATTATTGACTCATTTATATTTCCTTTTTTGGTGAATACTTCGGCTACAGATCTTCCGTATCGATCTATGGTTTGAATGCGAAGCGTGACTTTTGTGCCAAGTGGGAGCACCTTTTTGAGAAAATCTCTTGATCTTGAGCCATAAGGATTTTGAGATATTTCTGGTGCGTCAATGCATGCTAAGCGCACTGTAAGTTTTTCCGATCCGTCACGAATTCGGATTGTGTCGCCATCTCCTACAGAAATGATTGTTGAGCCAGATGCAGGTAAAGACCAAAATGCGATAAATAAAAGAGCGGTTCTTTTTATCAAGTGACTCACAGAAACTTGAATTAGTCTAAATCCATTGCTACGACTGGGTATAGCTCGAGAAAGCAGGTGCCCGAAAAACCCGACTCCAAGCTGGGTGCAGGAGATGGCTCAGTAGAGCTGACGCCTTTGCAGCTCATCCGATGGATTGATACATCTCCTGATCTCGGCTATCTGCGCGATGCGGCAGACCGCGTTCAAGGTAGATACGACAGCACTACCGGACAGATCACTTTTCAGAGGCCAAATGTCGATACTGTTGTTTCACAAGACAAAGGATTTACTAAAACACTAAGATACTTTTTTTGGCCAAAAGCAAATAGTATTCGAGGTAAATCTTGTGCCTCCCAAGAATTCGATCAGAGTTGTGGAAATACTGTCAATTTAATGGCAGTTAGCACCCTCTGGGATGCAATAACAACTTATCCACTTATCGAATTTGCACTGACTGACTTTATTCCAGTTTTTGCCTTTCCTGCCGCCATTGGGTTATCACTCGGGCTTACAGCAGGAAGCAATATTGCAGGTAAAGAGTCTTGCAATAGGACTAAGGGTAAAAGGGGTTCTGCGCGAACAGCTCTATTCATCTTTTTGGGGCTTTCTCTGCTTAGAACATCGTTCTCAGGGGTTGGCCTAGATATTCTGATTAATAGGGCAGGTATTACTAGAGGTTATGCCAAAGAGTTGGTGGGGCAAAGAATTGATGAGACGGCATTAAAAATAGAAGAGTTAAGCACTTTTCAGAATCCTGTATTGCAGGACTTTAAGGCTGCTTGTGATGCCACTGAAGCTCAGCTGAGAGATCTTCAGAGAGGTGATCTAAGGTGGGATTCGACATTTAGAAAGGCAAGGGGATCTTTCGCCCAGCAAGAAGAGATGCGAGGTAAAACCCCTGCCCAGGTTGTCGAAATGTGGGGCTCAGTTGCAAATATACCTGGAGACTGTAATAGACAAGTGATACAACAGCAGTTAGATAATCAAGCGGCTGATGAGCTTCGGGACAAGCTAAAAGTATATAAAAAAGATCAGGATATATTGTCCCCTTATAGCTTCCTTGAAAAGCATTTCACTGAAGACTTTGAAACCAAGTTTGTAGAGTCTGAAGAAGATGATATTGAGATAAGGGAAGGTGGTGAGCTAGTGAGGACCGCGATTGTTCAGTTTTATTCAAAATTAACTGATATAAGTAAGATCCCAGGTCTTGGGTTCTCCCTGTTCGGCATGATCATATCAATAGTTTTAAGTGGAGGCTCGGTTTTGATGTTGCGTAGCAAGTCCAAGAGTGAGGATATGCAGATGTCCTTTAGTGACCAGATGCTTAATGAGAGAGAAGATCTTCTAAATGGTTATTCAGAAAAACTCCCTATCTCTCAAGCTCGGCGTCGTAATGCTGACTGAATCTTTCATCAACCACGGAGAAACCAATGCCTGACCAGCTCGATTCAAATCAATCCTTCGACGATCGTACGGAGGAGATTAAGGCCACTATCAAATCCTTGTTTCAGGATCTTGAAATTGATGAATTAGAAATACCTAGTATTTATTTAGAAAATAACTGGGGCTCTTTGGCAAATACTGTTTTGTATAGCGCTTTATTGGAAATGAAGAAGCGGAAGCAGATTTTAACTGCTCAGCAAATCCTTCAAGATCGTAATAGAGTTCCACAAAGGCCATCTAATACTCCTTCTACCCATGAAGATTCTGAAGAAGTTTCGGAAACATGGGTTAGAAGAAGGCAGCCTGTCATTACTAAAGACATATCTTGGTTTATCAACAACGGTGATTCTGAAGAGATCAGATCGAAGGCCCGTGAGCATAGAGAAAGGATTTTGCTCGATTTGTATCTAGAGCATGTCAAGATGACTGGTGAGACTTATTTCCCTGAAATGCATAGGTTGCTCAAGGCAGAATGGGACTTCTCTTATAAGGATGAGGGGTAGCTAGCATTTATTGATCACAGACTGATTGCTGCTTCTAGTTAGTCTAATTTCAATCCTTCTTTTTTCTTGGTCGCTATTTGTATTTAAGTCTGAGCTATCTTTTGGGTTGATTAGGCTTGATGCTGAATATGATTTAAAGTCTAGGTCTGGATATTGTTTGCCAATTTCCTCTTGAAGTAGTGTTTGGACAGAGAAAGCGCGAAGTAGTCCCAAGTCTGCATTAGAGCCTGCGTATACACGTTTAAAGCCGTTGGCTAGTTCTTCTGTTTCTGGAAATTTGTCGATATTGCTCAGGCCGGTATTCGGAGAATTATCAGTGTGCCCAATAATTTCAATCGTATCAATCGCATAGCATTGGATAGCCCTGTCGATTTTTGGGAGTTCTTCTGAAATTAGCTTTGAACGGAATGTTTTATTGACCTCGAAGCTTCCTCTCGCGAATCTATAATCTTTTGCGTCACTAAGTCGTATTACTGGAGGCTTTTCATTTGTTAATCGTGCAAGCACACTAGCAACCACGACAACACTGAGAATCAATAGAGTGCTGCTCAGTAAGTCTGTATACGCAAGCCATGGTGCCTCTAGTTTTGGCTTGCGACTTGTTCTCCTCACCATGATCAGCTCCAGGTTTCAGTGTTTGATTGGTTGATCAGTGCTGCCGCTAAGGAGTTAAGACGATTTCGCTCATCTCTTGATAGTGCGGATGATCTCAATTCATTTTCTACAAGTTCTCTAGTCGTTTTGCTTTCTTTTTTGATTCCATCGATTGCTTCGATTAACTTGCCAATAGATTCTTCGAGCTTTTGACGCTGTGGCGTTTCTGCCTCTAGCTTTTGAGTTAGTGCACTAGCTAATTCGTTCGAGGTTTTGTTCTCGCGTCCTACGGCAAGGCGTGCTGCTCTTAGTTGCTTAGATGCTTCTGATATTTCTTTGTTGGCTTCCTCTTGTATCTTGATTTCAGCTGATACTGATTGTGCAAGGCTGTGGACTTGCTCTTTGGTGCCTTCCAAAAGCATATACGTATCCTTAAAGTGCTTGGCAGATTCTGAAAAGCTTGTTCGCGCGGATGCGAGCTTCTCCGACAAACTCAGAAACTCGTTAGTTGCCACTGTAATTGATTCGCCAAATTGATTTGTGGAATAGCCAAATCTCTCTGCAAAATCGCTATCGGCGAAAATCTCTGATGCCCTTAAAAATCTCGTTCCACTGGCGTTTAAATCGCTGACACCACTATCGAATGTAGCGGCATATAGCTCCATAGCTTTTGAGCCTCTTTCAAATGCATCAAACATCTCTCCTATTTTTTCATTTACTGCTTTTTCAATCGCTGCTCCAACATCTTCCGAAAATCGGCTCATGAAATTAGAGAGCACAAGCTCCATGCGTTCCACTGATGCTCTCATCAGTGAGAAGCGGTTGCAGTCAGCCTGTACCACCTGTTCCAGGTATGCAGTGAGTAGGCTTTCAGTCTCATCTAGTAGGCGATTACAGCCAACGACTAGACCGATCAACCAAAATATAAGGCTATAGAAAACACCACCAAGGCTTGAGAGAAATGCTGTGCTCATAGGACCCAGTACGTTTCCGAGCTTGTCCACGATCTCTCCAGGTGGCCCTCCATCAACGTTCAATAATTCACTCAAAACTTGCAGATTTGTGGCAAGACCTATAAATGTACCCAGTAGTCCTATGGTGATGAATACCCCGGGTGCACTGCCCATTAACTCGCTTAATCCGCCAATATTTACGCGCCATTTCCCTATGTGTAATAGCTCTACCCCGCTCAGTTCTCCAGATGCAATTGAATGCGCGTCTACTTCTTCAATCTGTTCGGCTGCGCGTCTGTATCTGGTCCTAGCAGATGTGACAAAATTTGTTTCATCTCCAAACTGATCCTCTGATAGTCGTAAGGATCGACTCAGGCCTTTCAGTAGTGGTCTAAGTTTTCTGTTTGCCCTAAAGAGGCTGTACAGAAGTACTAAAAATAGGAACGTCTCAATGCCCAGAAAAATCCAGGCTTCCTGACTTACCTGCATTGCCGAGTTCGCTTTTTAACCAGTCTGTCTTCACGGTCGCGGCTATGTCATCCCCGGCAGCCTCGATAGAATCATCAATAAATATTGATTGGTGCAGCTTCTCCCCGAGCGGGAGCTTGCCTTGCTTTCCCTAAATCCTGTTGAGGCGGACTGATGGCTTCAATCCTTGACGGTCTGGCCCTTGAGGGGCCAGTCCTTGATGGCCTTGTTGAATGGCCCGCCTCGACAACAAGGAAGGAGTGGTTCGCCATCACCAGGCAGCTGATTCGGCAGACCATTGCCGACATGGACCTGGACTCTGCCGCCTTGGCTGAAGTCGAGGAGGCGTTCATCGGAGCTGGCCTGCTGTGATCTCAGTCCTTACCCCGACGCATGGCATCAATGTCGTCCTTGATCAACGACAGCTCAGCGGCGGAGTCTCGCTGGTGCTTTCTGTCCTCGAGATCTGGGTATGCAGCCAATGCAATCAGTGCGACGGGTCCAAAAAGCAATCCCAACACCAACCACTGCTTGGAGTTATGGCCCTTCAACTTGGCGATTTCTTCTGCCCAGACCGAGCAGGCAAACGCCATGGCAACGATCCAGATCCAATAAAAAATCTGCATCACCAGTCATCCACTGGCATCTAGGTAGCCATGACCCGCAAGAGAGTCACCACCAGCGAGAAGAAAACATGCCACGAATGGGCTGTGCGGCAGATAAACGCCGGAATGGGTCTCAGCGAATTAACTGCCGTTACTGCCGAAACATGGGGGTGCAGTCGCAGGAACGCTCGTGATGTCGTCGCTGCGGCCCACAAGGACTGGCTTAATTGCTGTTATGGATCCGAGGAGATCGACTAGCGGGACTTGCTTTTCCAGCAGGTGGGACGGCTAGAGCGCATCGCCCGCAAGGCGGAAAACGCAGGTCAGTTTTCAGCGGCAGTAGGCGCCATTACGGCACTGAATCGAATGATGGCCCTGGGTGCTGACCAGAAAGGTTTCCGCGGTCACTCAAACCACTACCGCCGTCGCTAATCAGTCCCAATCGGCCTCTTCTTCTTCATCCCGAGCCTTGAGTCGACGCTCCTGTTGCTCTTGCATGAACAAGCGGTATTTAACGATTTCATCTGCTCGAGAATTCTCCCAAGCATGCACGCAATGCATAAGGAGATCTTTCATATCCCTTTCGTAGGTCTCCTGCTGCTTCCAGGTGAAGCGCCAAGGATTGTAACGATCACGAGAATGCCCAACGTGATCGACGTTTAGTTTGAAATCACTGCCAGGGCAAAGGGTGCTTCACCTTGCACAGAGCAAGACTTTGGAGGTATCCAGAAGTGGTGCTTGGAGACCACCGCCATATTTCCTGGTTTGACCAGCTGTATGTCTCCGCGCCAAAAAGTAGTTGGGCATATGCCTTGGCTGCACAGAATTTGACGGTGCGATCGTTTACAACCCAAATGCCTCCTAGGAAAACGGGTGCGGCGAGCACAACGCCGCAGGCGGCGCGGACCATCAATGTGGTCGTCTTATCCATCCGATTACTTTTTCAGCGGGTAAGTCCGGCAGCTCGACAATCTGCTCGTTCAATGGCCTTCCACTGGGCGTAGGAGCTTTGATTACCTGCTTGCAGGTGTCCCTCAGCCACCATCCCAGCTCGAATGCACTTGTCCATAGCAGTGCCGTATTTCTGCACGTCCCGGTACTGACGCTCGAAGTCGTCAGCGACCTGGTTGTGGATCTCATCCATCGTGTTTTCTGCCTCGTATTTGATGAAAGCGTCAAAGCCAAACCAGAGGACAGCGAAAACCACTGCACCGCCTAGGAGCTTGCCAACGACTTCACCTGCCTCGTCAACAGACTTTTTCTGGTCCTGAGGATCTTGTGCCATTGGAGGAGTGCTGTCCTTTTCCAAGGATGGCAGCGGTGAGCTAGCGCGTCTGCCAGCGCCACCGCGGTGGCCTTTCACCGCAGTCACGATCCACTCGTGCTCCGCGGTCTAAATGCAGAGGATCGCTCGGCTCGTTCTTATCGAAGACCGTCTCCTGCCAGCACTTAAACCACTGGTCATAAGCAGGACTCCTTAGGAGATCCATGCCCTTGCCCCACAGCAAGTAACCCACCCAGATGGTGGCGGGCACAGCAGCAACAGCAGCCATGACCCCCAGGGCTGTCATGAAACCGCTGCGGAAGTTGTTGCTCATGCTCCAAGGATGGCAGCGCACCCAGGACTGCCTAGGACAGCCCTAAACATCCCTAACCAAATAAGCATTACTTCAAAACGGCAGCCCGGAGGTAACAGACCTAAGACAGTCGACATCAAGCTGTTTCCTATCCAAGAATCTGCTGCTAGAAAGCGTCTAACGATAATCGAGTGGCGATGAAGGAATCGACGTTGAAGCAGGTCGAGCTACTGTCACCGGCGCAGGAGGCTTCCTTCAACAGTAGATATGAGGATAAAAAGAAAGATCCGACAACAGCACTTTTGCTTTGCCTGATTCTTGGAGGCATTGGTGCTCACGAATTTTATCTTAACAACGTCAACAAAGGAGTTATTTACTTAGTTTTTTGCTGGACTTTTATACCTGGGGTTATTGCGCTTATTCAGCTCTTCACTATTCAAAAGCGGGTGAAGGATGAGAATGATGCAATTGCACAGAAGATCCTTGCAGGAATTAAAGATCAAGGCCCGATCGGCTCAATCGGAGCAGGTAATGTTGCTGGAGTCGAAGCCGATCTAACAAAACTCCAAGAAATGCGTGATAGTGGAACTATTAGCGAAGACGAGTACCAACAACTTCGCAAGAAGTCGCTGGGTCTTTGAATTTATCAGAGCGAATTGCATAAAAATCGCCAGTTTAGAGCAGCAGAAGTTAGTATCTATAAGTATTAGTAGTAAGCCGTTTTGCTTCAAAATGGCAAGCTGCAAAAAACTGCTTCAGATTTGATCGTCTTAAGAGGCCTTGTAGACAGCCAGTGTACAGGTGTTATCGGACTGTTGAGTAAAGCAGTCTTCCTTGGTAATCGAAGCCGCAAGTTGCGTCTCCCATGGCATATCCCCCAAATGAGTTCCTGGCTCTATATGAGATCTCAGTTCGAACCATTTCGGATTCATTATCTTTTGAGCCTTTGTAGAAGTATGAGTCTGCTGTTCTATAGCTGTCTGGATCTTTGAGTTTTGCCTTAATTCCTTCTTCGCAACGCCAGGTCATGGAAGCCCTTTTTGTTTTGATGAGTTGTGTGTGTATTGGGAGAGAATTGAATTCTCTTTGGGCTTCTCGTGCTTTCTCGGCTGCTCCTTTCCACCAAGTAGTGCCGATTGCTATTGCCGCCACTGCGATCCCAGCCACAGGAAGTAACACCGAGAGTGCTTCTTTGATTTGCTTTGACTCATATGCAGCTACTTCTGAAGCGTTGTAGTTCAGGTTGGGAGCCTTGCACCAAGGACAAACCTTGGATCGTGAGCCGTAGTCATCACCGCATGAATGGCATTTGACCTTTGCCATTAATTCAGTCTCGATTTCTGTCCATTCTGAAATGGCTCAGTCCCCACAACCCAGTTAGAGCTGTTTCTTATCCCCGCTGTCGTTGGGTCCGCCTGATGACAGCGGGTGGGTGCTCCCGCTTGACGGTTGCTGTTGCTGCCTTTCGCGGTCATCCGAGCCATGCCTACCGGCGCTGACTGTCTCAATAGCCCTTATGGAGCCAAGCTGGAGGCATCCACTGATCGGTGATGCCAAGCGAGAAGCTCATCAAGATCTTGCGGTCCAAAACGGACCTCATGGACGAGCAGATCATTCCCCTGACCGATGAAGAAGGTTGGGCAAAGGTCTACGAAGCAGAGGCTGCCGCCAAGGCTGAGCGCGACGCCAACCGCAAGCCCACGGTCCTGTTCTCCGGCTTCAACAATCCAGACAAGGCCGAGATGGCAGCCCATGCCGTGGCGCATGGTTTGAAGCCCGTCACCACCGTGACCAAAAAGCTGGAGTGTCTGGTGCTGGGTGAGACGCCAGGCGAAAAGAAGGTGATGAAGGCCGAGGAGTTGGGCATCAAAACCATGCACGCCCACGAGTATCTCCAGCTTTACGGCGACCAATAAAAAAGGGGAGTGGGAGTCCGGCTGAGCTCCCACTCCCACTTTCCTCAACGTGGATTGAGCTGTTTCTTGTCGCAGTTCACGGCTCCGTCCAAGTCGTTCGTCGCTCCCGTATGCCCGAGAATGGGTTGTTGCCCGACGGTTCGGACAGCTCTGTCAGAACTGTTATCCGGTGGCCTCCGCGCGACCACCCTGCTCTTGTCAGTGGTGTCGAACCTCCTCTCCAGACCTGGCTTATTTGAGAGAGGCTGCAAACCGGGTACAAGCTAGATATGACAGCACCTCTACCGGCGCTGACCCTCAACTGTGTTTACGTATTTCCTGGCTGCAGTACTGCATCCACTTAAGGAGGAAGGCCGCCCCTCCCAGGTGGAAGAGACGGCCTAGCTCGCTCGCTTGTGCATCTTTAACCCGCGATGTAATCAGGGGTTGAGAGGCCAGCCCACCTACGACGTGAATGGGGTGACCTCTCCTATTGCTCGCTTCCGACACCCCTGTGATGACGGAACAGGGGCCATGCCGTATGCCATTTCTGGCGTCGGGCGAAGTGTCGGGCCTTTCAAGCTCCTGGGGCCAAGGTTCCAGGTGATGGACCTTCTGACTCAGTGTTGAGTGCCCCCCGGCAGTGATGGTGCCGGGATTTAGGGCAAGCCCATGGATGGTGAGAAAACTCGTGGAGCAGAGGCTCGAAAGGTCAGGCGACTTCTAAAACCTGCTCGGTTGGACCGTCGTCTCTCATTGACGCCTCCGATCTCAATGGATTCACTCTCGTCAGCGGGCACGCACAAGGCAATCAGCCTTAACGCTCATTGCCTTGTGGGCCCCGACCATCTGATGTTGGGTTTGACGTGCTCGTCCTTAGAAGAACTTCTGCAAGACAGCAGGAATCTCCAAGTCCTTTGGTGAGTCGCATTGGCTGGCTTGTTCAGCAAGCTGCGCGAGAGCAACTGATTCCTCTGGAAGGGGAATGCTGCATTCGCAGACATTCTCTTTTTTGCGAGGGAAGCGATTACCCAGAAAAAAGGGCGGCAACTCCCAATCGCGAGAAATCAGCTCCTCACCATCCCCATCTGGCCGAGCAATCTGGTGCTCCAGCTTGAGGTCAATAACTTCCCCCCAACTGTTCCAAGGGCGTTGATCATCCATAAAACGCTGGTCAGGACAGGGAATCTTGAGGATGTCGGCGGCTCTGCACATATGGCGAAACCACCAACCAGACCAGTTCATCTCCATTACATGGTCAGCAACCTCATCCACAGCACAAACACCAGTGGTGATGTGCCATGGCGCTGGCTTGGGATGAGCATGACGCGCTGATTTTTCTAGGAACGTCAAAAGGCGTGGCAAGGCTGTTTTAAAAAAGGCCCGCTTTCGCTTTGAACACGTCCCGTCAAGAGCAACGTCTTCTGTGACGGACCATGGAGTCCAATCCAGTTGGCTCTCGTCTGTGCCGATGCCATTAGAGAGGGAGTCACTACCCATCAGAACGACAGCGGCAAGCCAGTAGGCAAAGGCGAGAGACCTAAACGCTGACGCTCGGCATTCATGACTTGGCGACCTTCTTCAAGAAGCTGCCGCCCTGCCTGCCGTCGTTTTGACCTGCACTCCTTGCCGTCCTGAAAAGTCTGAGCATCCTTTAGGCAAGCCTGAGTTGACTGGAACAAGGCGAGTCTCTTCTCATAGCTGCTGAGAAACCAATCGCGCCTCACTTGGAAAAGCTGCTGCTTTTGGCTTTCAGTCAGCTTCGCTTCCTCTTGCAACTGTCGTTCTTGCATTCTCCGTTGAATGCGACGTTGCAGAAAGGATTGAGCTTGACCCTCACTCTGGTACAGCGCGATTGCAGACAGAGCGAGACAATGGATAAGGAGGATCCCGCTCAAGCGAGCAGGCGAAAACGTCCGAGCCGAGTGGCTTTGGGTGGTGCCGAGGCCATCGGGACCAAGTTGTTTGCGCATTAGAAATCAACCCGCCTATGAGGCGGTACGAGGTGTTCGGTTCAGTTCGAATGTCCTCAGACCCGCCGTAGCGGGGATGTTTCGTCAGACGTTTTGAAGTTAGCAGTACTCGCGGGAGTCATCGGCCGTCTCAACTGTCCTTACCGGTAGTCCGACGTCTCTTTTGGTCGCTGCCATCGCGTCATTTGGAACTTCACTGATCCCATCGCCTCCGCGATGGTGTCACCGGAAGTTCAGTCGCATGGATCTTCCATCCAATGGAGCGAAACCATTGGGCGCTGATAACACCACTGACTCCTCTGTGATGAGCGATCCGAGGAGTCAGATCAGCGTTTCGGTTGGCCAAAACATTTCGACGAGTCATTTGGCCACTGCCATCGCGTCATCTGAACGGCAGTGCACCCCCAGCCGGGGTGATGGTGTCCTCGGAGTCCCCAAGACCTCCATCCCATGGTTTTTGTAGGAACCATTGGGCGCTGAGTGTCAGCGTTCGTTTCACGCCGACACAGCAAGCAACGGCCTGACTCCCTCTCTGGCGAGCGGGGAGTCAGTTCAGCGTTAGAAAGCTCCCAAGATCGCTTTATTGCCTGTGTCCACTCCCAAAGAACTCCAACGCGTTGAGCTGCTGAACTACACGAAAGCCAACGGAGAGGAGCTAATAGGGCTCGCCGTTGAATTGGCTGAAGACCCCAGCGGCGGCGTTCAAGTACGGGTGCTTATGGATGCAAATGTCGTCAGCGGGGTAACAGTGGTCCCCTTGCAACAAGGCGGTTGCTGCGACTAATCAGCAGCAGTCACAACTTGAGCAACATTGCTCTTCTCCGGCGTGACCATCAGCACAGGGCTGAGAGCAATAAATCTTTCCGTCTTTCTCGACGGATTTTTCAGGGGAAACGCTGCAGCCACATGGCTCACACGCGCATTGCTGGTTAGCGATTGGCATGGATTCGACGATCAACTCCCCTTGTCTTAAGTCGAAAGAACAACCAGCGCATCCCTCAACCGAGAGGATTGAACCTCACCGGTGGCCTGCAACGTTGGCGCGGATCATCTGACCACTGCCATCGAGTCGTATGAACGGCACTGCACCTCCAGCTGGGGTGATCTTGTCTGCGGAAGTTTCAATCGCATGGGCCTTCCATCCAATGGTTAGGCAATGCCATTGGGCGCTGATCAGAAGCTGGCTCCTTACTTCCTCTGAGGGGTCAGTTCAGCGTTTTCAATTGCCACAACGTTTCAGCGAGTCATTTGGTCGCTGCCATCGCCTCATCTGAAAAAGCGCAGCCCACGACAGGGGCGATGGTGTCTTTGGAGGTTCCTGTGCTGGGCATCTCCATCCAATGGCCTATCCACAGTCATTGGGGCGCTGTCCAAAAAAGCTGACTCCCTTTCTTTCCGGTCGGGGAGTCAGTTCAGCGTTATTTGACGGGTGGTGGGTTGCGCACGAGGCGGGCAAAAAAAAGGGGTAGGCCCCTCAGCCATACCCCCTCATGCGCGACGCAATGAAGGCACCACAGCCTTCCCTAAGACATTGGTTTGGCGGGTGCCCATATGTAACCCTCTGAACACAAATTAGGCATTAAGCCTTAGTAGGCCTTGGTGGGGACCATGCGAATCCAGGTGATGATCCATCTGGCGCGAGCACCACAGCAAACGCTCTGGGAGACGGAATGTTCGCGGGTTCCCTCGCCCGCGTCTCCCACTCATGCGATCAGGCAGCAGTGCCTCCCATGAGTTCTGACACGTTGGGCATGGGATCAGGCTGGCCATCAGCAATTGCTCGAGCGCGACGGTAAAACCAACTCTCCGTGTCCCCCTTGGCCTCCATGCTTTCGGCGATGGTCTTCCAGTTGTCGATTTCGGCTTGATCCATGGGCAGCAAATAAAAAAATCTCCAGAACCCCTCAGAACTGGAGACCGTCCAACTGCCTGATGCAGCTCTGCATTCAGACCCGTTGAAGCTATGAAGTGAGGCCTGGGTGCGGAGGTACGGATGACCGCTAAGCCTCCACAGAAGAGCCACGCGGTGTCGAAAAACGGGCATAAAAAAGGCGGGTCGTGCATTACCCGCCTGATCTGAATTCTCCGGTCGAGCTGTCCGGAGAAGTCGCAAAATCTGCGTAACGGAAATGTAGAAAACCCGTTGTTGCAACTGTGGATTCAGCACCCACGATGAGAATTAATACCTAAGGTTGAAGTTACGCGGCGTCGGTGCCGTCTGCGTCCCCTGAGTCAATGAGCCAGTCAGCTCATGTATTCAGCTGAACAGTTGAGCCAGAACTGAGTCACTACGGGACGGGCTAAGTCCAGCTTCAGAACGACTTGATTTGCGTCGAAGCCGGGTTGCGGGGATCTGCACCCGGCTTTTTCATGCCTTTCGTGGCTCAGGCTTCGACTTCAGCCTTCCGAGGAGCCTCTGTTGAAGTCTGCTCAGCTGTCTCGGCGTTGTGAT